>NZ_NEUB01000371.1 GCF_002910825.1 Streptomyces sp. SM1
GCGGCTGCAGTGGCTGACGGCGCTGGAGGTGCGCGGCATCCGCCCGTTCCTGGACCGGCAGCGGGTGCTGGCCGCGTCCACCGGGCCGAAGAAGACGGGGCCCCGGCTGCGCGGCGCGGACAAGAGCGCGGCGGCCCGCGGGCGCAGTGTGCTGGGCCAGTCGTTCGGGCAACTCCCGGAGCCGTCCGGCCCGTTCGCGGGACGGCGGCAGGAGATGGCGCGGATCCGGCAGTGGGTGCAGTCGGCCCGCGCGAGCACCGAGACACAGCCGACGGTGGTGGTGCTGCACGGGGCGTCCGGCAGCGGCCGGACGACTCTGGCGGTGCGCGCCGCGCACGAACTGAAGGACTACTTCCGCGGTGCCTGTGTCGTCGATCTGCGCGGCGACAGCCCGGCTGAGCCCCCGCTGTCCACCCGGGACGCGCTGCTGCATCTGCTGAACCGGCTCGGCGCCCCCCGGGAGCAGCTGCTGTTCCGGGAGCGGTCCTCCCCGGAACAGCAGGTCAGGCGGCTGAGCGAGTTGTACCACCAGCACCTGACCGGGATGCCGGTCACGGTCGTGCTGGACGACGTCGTCGATCCCCAGCAGGTGCGGACGCTGATTCCGGAGCGGTCCGACAGCCTGGTCCTGGTCACCGCGCGGGCGCCCCTCGGGCTGCCGGACGATCTCCCGGCCCGCGTCCACCAGCTGCCGGTGGAGCCGCTGGACGGGGCGGGCGCGGAGGAACTCCTCACCGCCGCCGCGCAGGACGCCTCGGGGCCGTACGACGCCGAGTCCGCCGAGCGGGTGCGGGAACTGTGCGGAGGTCTGCCGCTGGCACTGCGGATCGCCGGCACCGCCCTGGGCCCGCGCTCACCGCTCGCGCTCGCCACCGATCTGGGGGCGTACGGGCCCGTCGATCCGGTCGAGCGGGCACTGTGGCTGCGCTACACCGACCAGCCCGAGACCGTACGGCGGCTGCTGCGGCGGCTGGCGCTGGCCGGACGGGCCTCGCTGGGCGCCGCGGCAGCCGCGGCGCTCCTTTCCACCGACGAGGCCGAGGCGACCCGGCATCTGACCGCGCTGAACCGCGCCGGGCTGATCGACCGGGTACGGCACAGCCGCTACCGGCTGCACGACCTGGTCCGCGCCTTCGCGCTGGCCCGGCTGCTGGACGAGGAGGAACCCGCCGAGCGCACGGCGGCGCAGGAGCGGCTGATCGTGAACTACGCCGAGCTGGCCGACTCGGTACTGCGGCTGGTCGACGGCAACATGTCGACCCGCTCGGACCGCTTCAGCCCCTACGGCTTCACCTCGCTGGACGAGGCGCTGCGCTGGCTGGACGACGAGTCGAGCTTCATCACGGCGGCACTGCGGCACGCGGAGGGCGTGGACCGGAGGGCGGTGCTGAACCTGCTCGGCGCGCTGTGCGACTCCTGCCTGCTGCGCGGCGACCTCTACCGGCTCGGGGAGATCAGCGAGCTGGCGCAGACCGTGGACGAGGGGCTGCTGGTGCGCTCGGTGCAGTGGCGCACCGGGATCGCGGCACGTCAGCTGGGCGAGCTGGACACGGCGCGGACCACACTCACGTCGGTGGTCGACCTGTACCGGGAGGCCCAGCACGACGCGGGCGCGGCGCGGGCGCTGACCTCGCTCGGTATCACGCTGCACCACCAGGGGAACCTGAAGGACGCCTCGGCGAAACTGCGGGAGGCACTGGATCTGCAGGCCGCGCCGGAGCTGGCCACGGACCGCGCCTGGACGATGCACGCGCTCGCGGCGGTGGAGCGGGACCGGGCCCGGCTCGCCGAGGCGCTGGAGCTGCTCACCGAGTCGCTGGTGCTGCACCGGGCGGGCGAGTCCGTGCACGGACAGGCGTGGGCGCACTTCCAGCTGGGGCAGCTGAACCTGCGGACGGGCGACGTCCCGCACGCGGAGGGCGAGCTGCGTACGGCCCTGGAGCTGTACGGCCGCACCCGCGACGCCCGCGGTGAGGCGTGGGCACTGACCGAGCTGGCGCGGGCCCGGCTGGTCGACGGCGATCCGTCACCGGCGGTGGAGGACCTGCGCCGGGCCGCCGCCCGGCACCGGGAGAACGAGGACGCCCGTGGTGAGGCGTGGACCCTGTATTACCTGGGCCAGGCGCTGGAGGAGACCGGTGACCTGGACCGTGCGGTGCGTGAGCTGGAACGCGCCCGCACCATGTTCGCCCGGATGCGGGACGTCTACGGGCTGGCCTGCGCCCGGCACCATTCGGCGCGGGTCACCCGGGACCAGCGGGCGGCGCGGACGGGGTCGCTGCGCAACTCCGGGTTCGCCCGCCAGCTGCTGGTGGACGCGCGCGCCGACTTCCAGCGGATCGGGGTGGCGCACGGCGAGGCGTGGACCTGCCTGGAGCTGGCGGTCGTCGATGCGGGCAACGCGCGCACCCCGCAGGCTCTCGCCCTGTGCGACGAGGCGGTCACGCTGTTCGTGTCGTACGGCGACCGGCGGGGCGAGGACTGGGCGCGGTTCCTGCGCTGCACGCTGCTGCCGTACGCGGCGCCGGGCGGCACGGAGGTCGGTACGGCGGTGGCCCAGGAGGAGCTCGCCCAGCTGGCCCGCGCCACCCACCCGGCCCGCGACGGCAAACTGACCGACTGCATGGAGGCCTACCAGCTCCTCCTGGAACGGGGCGTGACCCTGGAGGCCGGCTGGCAGGCCTGGCACCTGGGCCTGGTCCCCAGCCGCCACGCCCGCGAGATCATGGGAGTACCCGTCCCCTCACACACATGACCCGACCCCACCGCACGCATCGCGGCCCACCGCACCCGTCGCGGGCCCGCCCGCCCGTCGCGGGCAGTCGTGCCGCAGGGCGGCACGGGTGGGCGCGCCGGCACCCCGCAAGCGCCGGGCCGCGCACCCACCCCCGGCCCACACCAGCACCGGGTGCCGGACACCCCGCCCAGCGGTCAGCGGTCAGCGCTGCTTCATACCACCGTCGGCCACAGCCACATCCTCCGCCCCGTCCCGGGGCCCCTCGGAGTCCTCGGACTCCTGCGACTCCTGGGACTCCTCGAAGTCCACCCGCCCCATGTGCCGGTTCATGGACTTCATCAGCCCCCACACCGCCAACGCCATCACCGCGAACACGATGAACCCGAGAACACCAGGGGTCACCCTGTCCTCGTCGAGTTCCTTGGCGAGAGGCACCAGGTGGGTCATTGCCAGGCTTGCGCTTGCGCTCATATCAGGCATTGTCCCGGATGCCCGCGAAGAGGTCGTCCTCGGGGAGGGAAGTATCGACGAGCGACTTCGCCAGCTCGTACTCCTCCGTCGGCCAGACCTCCCGCTGAAGCTCCATCGGCACCCGGAACCACCCCCCGTCCGGATCGATCTGCGTGGCGTGCGCGATCAGCGCCTTGTCCCGGATCTCGAAGAAGTCGGCGCACGGCACATGCGTGGTCAGCGTGCGCTCCTTGCGCTCGAACTCGCTCCAGCGCTTGAGCCAGTCCTCGTACGGCGACTCCATCCCGCGGTCCAGCAGCGCCTGGTGCAGCGCCTCCGTGCGGGGCCGGTTGAAGCCCTGGTTGTAGTACACCTTCATCGGCTGGTACGCCGGACCGAACTCGTCCTCCGGGTACTTCGCGGTGTCCGCCGCCCCCTCGAACGCCACCATCGTGATCTTGTGGGTCATGATGTGGTCGGGGTGCGGGTAACCGCCGTTCTCGTCATACGTGGTGATCACCTGGGGACGGAACGAGCGGATCTTCCGCACCAGCTCGCCGGCCGCGTGGTCGACGTCCTCCAGGGCGAAGCAGCCCTCCGGCAGCGGCGGCAGCGGGTCGCCCTCGGGCAGCCCGGAGTCGACGAAGCCGAGCCACTCCTGCTTCACGCCGAGGATCTCCCGGGCCTCGTCCATCTCCTTCTTGCGTACCTCGTGGATGTTCTCCTCGATGTACGCGTCGCCCTGGAGCTTCGGGTTGAGGATGGAGCCGCGCTCCCCGCCGGTGCAGGTCACGACCAGCACGTCCACCCCCTCGGACACGTACTTCGCCATGGTGGCCGCGCCCTTGCTCGACTCGTCGTCGGGGTGGGCGTGCACGGCCATCAGTCGCAGCTGGTCAGTCAAGACTCATTCCTCAAGTCGTTGCGCGCCCTGTGTGCGGCGGCGCAGTCGCGGGCTTCTATAGTGACCGAATCGGGGGACGAATAATTCCGGGGTCCGGCTCCCGGGAACTGTCGGGGAACAGCGGTCCCTTCCCGCCGAGGAGACGATCATGAGTACGCCGAGCACGCGGCCGCCCGAGGGCCGTTACGGTCGTTCCTCGGACGAACGTGCCGATCGGACCCTCAAGACCGTCGGCGCCGCGCTGTCGGTGCTGCTGCTCGGGCTGATCGGCTGGTTCGGCTACCACTACGTGGCCCAGAACGAGATCAGCGCCGAGATGATCGGTTTCGAGGTCTCCGACGACTCGGTGAGGGTGCACCTGGAGGTGCACAAGGACGCGGGTGCCGCCGGTTACTGCACGGTGCGCTCGCAGGCCGCGGACGGCGCCGAGGTGGGCCGGGCCGATTTCCGGTTCGACGAGGACGCCACGCGCATCGACGAGGTCGTCACGCTGCGCACGACCTCCCCGGGCACCAGCGCGGAGCTGCTCGGCTGCCACGCGGAGTGATGCGGCGGGGAATAACCGGCCGGTGACCTGGGCTGACATGAGTCTGGTGGCTTATGTCCTCCCCCTGCGGGCACTGAATTGTTAGGCTCGTGGTTTCGCCCATCCCTGGAGGACCATCCTTCTGGGTAGGGCGTTGCTTTGTATTTCCCAGTACCTACGAGGAGCACCTGTGACCCAGACCAGCGAGAACGTCACCTGGCTGACCCAGGAGGCGTACAACAAGCTCAAGGAAGAGCTTGCGCACCTTACTGGTCCCGCGCGCACGGAGATCTCCGCCAAGATCGCCGCCGCGCGCGAGGAGGGCGACCTGCGCGAGAACGGCGGGTACCACGCGGCCAAGGAGGAGCAGGGCAAGCAGGAGCTCCGTGTGCGCCAGCTGACCCAGCTCCTCGAGAACGCGAAGGTGGGCGAGGCGCCTGCGGCCGACGGTGCCGTGGCGCCCGGCATGGTCGTGACCATCGCCTTCGACGGTGACGAGGACGACACGCTGACCTTCCTGCTCGCCTCGCGCGAGTACGCGAGCGCCGACGTGGAGACGTACTCGCCGCAGTCCCCGCTCGGCTCCGGCGTGATGGGCCACAAGGTCGGCGAGGACGCGGAGTACGAGCTGCCGAACGGCAAGAAGGCCTCGGTGAAGATCGTCAAGGCCGAGCCGTACAGCGGCTGACCCGCACCGCGCTTCCCTGAATTCCCTGACGAAGCCCCCGGCGCCCTGAGCGGCGCCGGGGGCTTCGTCATGCCGCGGCCGAGCGGTACTTGCGGACGGCGAGGGTACGGAAGAGCACGATGATCAGGACCGAGTAGATCAGCGAGGCCCACACCGCGTGCTGCATGGGCCAGGCGTCCGAGGTGGAGACTCCCGGG
The DNA here is from genome assembly GCF_002910825.1 of Streptomyces sp. SM1. Classification (GTDB taxonomy): domain Bacteria; phylum Actinomycetota; class Actinomycetes; order Streptomycetales; family Streptomycetaceae; genus Streptomyces; species Streptomyces okerensis. Next base: position 5,503 of record NZ_NEUB01000371.1, read on the forward strand.
TTGCCGAAGAGTTCGCGACAGGCCTGGACGGTGGCACTGAACGGGTTCCAGTCGGCGATGTGGCGCAGCCAGGGGGTCATGTTGCTGGAGTCCACGAACGCGTTGGACACGAAGGTCACCGGGAAGAGCCAGACGAGTCCGCCGGAGGTGGCCGCCTCCGGCGTGCGGACCGACAGGCCGATGACCGCGCCGATCCAGGTGAACGCGTACCCGGTCAGGAGCAGCAGGCCGAACGCGCCGAGCACCTCGCCGATGCTGGTGTGGGTGCGCCAGCCGACCAGCAGGGCGACCACCGCGAGCACGAGCAGGGTGAGCGCCGTCTGCACCAGGTCGGCGAGGGTGCGGCCGGTGAGCACCGCGCCGCGTGCCATCGGCAGGGAGCGGAAGCGGTCGATGAGCCCCTTGTGCATGTCCTCGGCGATGCCCGCGCCGGCTCCGGCGGTGGCGAAGGTGACGGTCTGGGCGAAGATGCCGGCCATCAGGAACTCGCGGTAGACCTGCGGGCTGGTGCTGCCGCCGATGTCCATGGATCCGCCGAACACGTAGGAGAACAGCACCACGAACATGATCGGCTGGATCAGTCCGAAGATGACCACTTCGGGGATCCGGGCCATGCGGATCAGGTTGCGCTTGGCGACGACCAGGGAGTCGCGGACCGACTGACCGATCGGGTTGCCGGGAGCCGTGGTCCGCACGGCGTCGGTGACGGCACTCACTTCACGGCCTCCTTGCCGGGGCGGTTTCCCCCGCTGCTCTGTTCCTTGGTCTTCTGCGTACCGTCCGGGTCCGCGGCGTCACCGTCCCCGGCTTCCGCGACATGTCCGGTGAGGGAGAGGAAGACGTCGTCGAGGGTGGGGCGGCGCAGGCCGATGTCGTCGATCTCGATGCCGTCGGCGTCGAGTTCGCGGATGATCTCGGCGAGGAGCTTCGCTCCGCCGGAGACCGGCGTGGTGATCTTGCGCATGTGGTCCTCGACGGTGGTGTCGCCCTTGCCGAGGCCGCGCAGGCTGTACTTGTCGAGGAGGGCGGAGGCGGCCGCGATGTGTTCGCGCTCGTGCACCACGACCTCGACGCGCTCGCCGCCGGTGCGGGCCTTGAGCTGGTCGGAGGTGCCCTGGGCGATGACCCGGCCGTGGTCGACGACCGCGATGTCGTGCGCCAGGTGGTCGGCCTCCTCCAGGTACTGGGTGGTGAGCAGCAGGGTCGTGCCTCCGGAGACGAGCTGTTTGATCACCTCCCACAGTTGCTGCCGGTTGCGGGGGTCGAGGCCGGTCGTCGGCTCGTCCATGAACATCACCGGCGGCGACACGACCAGGGCCGCCGCGAGGTCGAGCCGGCGGCGCATGCCTCCGGAGTAGGTCTTGGCGGTACGGTCGGCGGCGTCCGCGAGGTTGAACTGCTCCAGCAGTTCGTCCGCCCGGACCTTCGCGGCCCTGGCCCTCATCTGGTAGAGCTGCCCGACCATCTGCAGGTTCTCGCGGCCGGTCAGATACTCGTCGACGGCCGCGAACTGGCCGGACAGGCCGATGGAGCGGCGCACGGCGTCGGGCTGCTTGAGCACGTCGATGCCGGCGACGACGGCCTTGCCGCTGTCGGGCCGCAGCAGGGTGGTGAGGCAGCGGACGGTGGTGGTCTTGCCCGCGCCGTTCGGCCCGAGCAGGCCGAGGACGGTTCCCTCGGGGACCTCGAGGTCGACGCCGTCCAGTGCCTTTACGTCTCCGAAGGTCTTCACCAGACCTTCGGCATAGATGGCGCCTGGCATATGAGTCTCCACGTCGTCGTGATTCTTCGGAAAGCCTGGGTGTGCGCGCTTCGGTGTGCTGGAATCTCCCGCCCGGCACGGGCGGCGCGTCGAGGGTCGGCCGTGCGCGGTGGCGTGAGACACACCGTAACGCGATGTATCGCGTCTCTCAATGGATTTACTCGAAGGAGTGACGCCTCCCGCGGCGTCAGTCCAGGACGGTGTGACCCGCCTCGCGCAACGCCCGTTCCACCTCGGCGCAGTGCGCGGGCCCCTTGGTCTCCAGGTGCAGCTCGACCTCCGCCTCAGTGAGCCCCAGCCGTGGATCGGTCCGTACCTGGCTCACATCGAGGACGTTAGCGTCGACCACTGACAACGCCCCGAGAAGCGAGGCCAGAGCCCCCGGCCGGTCCGCCAGAAGCAGCCGGACGGCCAGGTAGCGGCCCTGCGCCGCCATACCGTGCCGCAGCACCCGCTCCATCAGCACCGGGTCCACGTTGCCGCCGGACAGCACCGCGACGACCGGCCCCTCGAAGGCACCCGGACGGCTCAGCAGCGCCGCGACCGGGCTCGCCCCGGCCGGTTCGACGACCAGTTTCGCCCGCTCCAGACAGAGCAGCAGCGCGGCCGACAGCTCGTCCTCGGTGACCGTGCACACCTCGTCCACCAGATCGCCGACGATCCCGAACGGCACCTCTCCGGGCCGCCCCACCCTGATCCCGTCGGCCATCGTCACCGGGTTGTCCACCGACACCGGGCGCCCGGCCGCCAGCGAGAGCGGATACGCCGCCGCGCCCGCCGCCTGCACACCGACGATCCGCACATCGGGCCGCAGCGCCTTCACCGCGACCGCGATCCCGGCGGCCAGCCCGCCCCCGCCGACACCGACGACGATCGTGCGCACCTCCGGGCACTGCTCCAGGATCTCCAGACCGACCGTGCCCTGGCCGGCGATGACGTCCGGATGGTCGAAGGGGTGGGTGAACACCGCCCCCGTCTCGTGCGCGTACTCCGTCGCCGCGGCCAGCGTCTCGTCGACCACCTGGCCGTGCAGGCGCACCTCGGCGCCGTACTCCCGGGTGGCGCTGACCTTCGGCAGCGGGGCCCCCTTCGGCATGAACACCGTGGACCGCACCCCGAGCAGCGACGACGCCAGCGCGACCCCCTGCGCGTGGTTGCCCGCGCTCGCCGCGACGACACCGGCGGCACGCTCCTCGGGCAGCAGCCCGGCGATCCGGACGTACGCGCCGCGCAGCTTGAACGACCCCGTCCGCTGGAGGTTCTCGCACTTCAGCCGCACCGGTGCGCCCACGATCCGGGACAGGTGCCTGCCGCCCTCCAGCGCGGTGCACCGGGCCACGCCCGAGAGCATCTTCCGGGCGCCGCGCACGTCGTCGAGAGTGACGGTCCGCAGGGAGGGGGCCGTGCTGTGGCTCATGTCCCCAGCATCGCAGTCCACGGCCGGACGTGACGGGAGCGACCACTCCGCGGACCACCGCTTTGCCCAGCTCCGGTACGGCCCGCCGCCCCGGCGCGTACCCTGTCCCCCAATCAGCAGCCCCTCCACGAAGTGAGCCTTCGGCCATGCCCCCAACACCTGAAATGTCGATGGACATGACGACGGACCCGACGGCCGTCGGTGACACGGGTCTTCTCGACACGCTGCAGCACGAGGTGGCGCTGTTCGCCCGCCGCGCCGAACAGACGCGGCTCGGCGGGGTCAACCAGGTGCGCAACTCGATGGACCGCGCGGCGTACCTGCTGCTCAACCGCCTCGACAAAGAGGGCCCGATGGGCGTCAAGGCGCTCGCCGCGAGCATGGGCATCGACTCCTCCACGGTCACCCGTCAGGTGGCCCCCCTGGTGGACACCGGCCTGGTGAAGCGCACCTCGCACCCGGAGGACGGGCGGGCGGTCGTGCTCCAGCTGTCTCCGCGCGGGCAGGCTCGGCTCGAGGAAGTGCGGTCGTCGCGGCGTCGGTTGATGGCGGAGCTGACGGACGACTGGGAGCCGGAGGAGCGGGAGGCGTTCTGCACGCTCCTCACGCGTTTCAACGGAGCGCTGTCCTCCCGGATGGCCACACACGACCGCCCGGACTCCTGACAGCCCCGGACACCGGCCCCTCCGGCGCTCGAGAATCGGGCCCGGACCGAAGCCCACAGCCCCTCCGGCGCTCGAGGAGCGAGGTCCGGGGCCGAGCCCACTGCCCTCCAGCCCCCCCGGCCCTTGAGGAGCGAGGTCCGGGGCGGAGCCCCGGGTTCGGGACGGGAAGGGAAGGGGCGGCGGGGGCGGAGAATTCCCCGGCCCCTCACACGTGCGCACCCCTTGACCGCGGGGCGCGCCCTGCCCTGATATGGGACAAGGTCCCCGTCCCACCCGGCCGGGACCCGTTCCCCCAGGGCGACGGGAGGCGCGGTTGCATCCACGGCGCACGTCCGATGACACAGCCCGCACCCGCGAGTTCGAGGCATACGTCGCCGGCGCGGGCGGCCGGCTCCTGCACACCGCGACCCTGCTCACCGCGGAGGCCCGGAACGACAACCCGCGCGCCCGGCACCTGGTGACCCTGGCGCTGGCCCATACGTACGCCTGCTGGGACCGCCTGCACGGCGAGGACCCCTACGACCACACCCGCCAGGATCTGGCGGCCCGGTACGCGCGCGGCGCCTGGCACCGGCACGGCGGACTGCTCCGCTCCCGTTCCCGCCCCACCGGCCCCCTGGCCGCGCTCACCCCGCAGGAACGTCTGGTCCTGGTCATACGCCTGTACGAGGGCGTCGACGGGGACCGGACGGCGGCCCTGCTCGGACTGCCGGTCGAACGCGTCCGGACCATTTTCAACCGCGCGATGGCGACCGTGCTGAGCCCGGCCCGCCGCCCGGCCCCTGCCGTGAGCGGCGTCAAGGCGGTGCCGTCGTGACCCGCCCGCGCGGACGGAGCCGCGTGAGCCGGGACGGGAGGCGGACATGAACCGGCTCAGCCGTGAGGCGTCCGTCCGGCGGATGCTGGAGGGGGCCCCACCGCCCGTGCCGCCGGGCCTGCACGCGGACGCCACACGGCGCGGCGCCCGCATGCTGCGGCGCAGAACGCTCGCCCGCCGCGCGATGTGGCTGCTGTTGCTGGCGGCCACGGTGGCGTTCGTGGTGTGGGCGGTGACGGCCCGCCCCTGGGTGGAGCCACCGTCGGAGACGACCCCACCCCTCACGGGCTGGTGAACCCGGACGGGCGGACGGGTCCCGACGGCCAGGCTCCGTCCTAGCCGCCGAGCGCCTGCTGGAGGTCCTCGAGCAGGTCGTCGATGTTCTCGATGCCCACGGACAGGCGCACCAGGTCCGCGGGGACCTCGAGCGCGGATCCGGCCGCCGACGCGTGCGTCATCCGTCCCGGGTGCTCGATCAGGGACTCGACACCGCCCAGGGACTCGCCGAGGGTGAACACCCTGGCCCGGTTGCAGACCTCGACGGCCGCCTCCTCGCCGCCTTCCACGCGGAAGGAGACCATGCCGCCGAAGGCCCGCATCTGCTTGGCGGCGACCTCGTGACCGGGGTGCTCCGGCAGCCCCGGGTACAGGACGCTCGTCACGCGGGAGTGACGGCTGAGCATGTCGGCGACCTTGGTGGCGTTCTCGCTGTGCCGGTCCATGCGGACGGACAGCGTCTTGGTGCCGCGCAGCACCAGCCAGGAGTCGAAGGGGCCGGCGACCGCGCCCATCGCGTTCTGGTGGAAGGCCAGTTCCTCGCCCAGCTCCGCGTCGCCGGTGATCAGCGCGCCGCCCACGACGTCCGAGTGACCGCCCATGTACTTGGTGAGGGAGTGCACGACGACGTCCGCGCCGAGCGCGAGCGGCTGCTGGAGGTACGGCGTGGCGAAGGTGTTGTCGACGACGAGCCGGGCGCCCGCGTCCCGGGCGACCTGGGCGACGGCGGCGATGTCGGTGATGCCGAGCAGCGGGTTGGAGGGGGTCTCCACCCATACGGCCTTGGTCTTCGGCGTGATCGCGGCCCGGACGGCGGCGGGGTCGCTGGTGTCGGCGACCGACCACTCCACCCCCCAGCGGGCGACCACCTTGGCGAAGAGGCGGAACGTGCCGCCGTACGCGTCGTTCGGGATCACCACGTGGTCGCCGGGGCTGAGCAGCGTACGCAGCAGGCAGTCCTCGGCCGCCAGTCCGGACGCGAACGCGAGACCGCGGCGGCCGCCCTCCAGGGCGGCGAGGTTCTCCTCCAGCGCGGTCCTGGTCGGATTGGCGCTGCGGCTGTACTCGTAGCCGCCGCGCAGGCCGCCGACGCCGTCCTGCTTGTAGGTGGACACCTGGTAGATCGGCGGGACGACCGCGCCCGTCCGGGGGTCGGCGGTGTTGCCCGCGTGGATCGCGAGCGTCTCGAAGTGCTGACTGATGTGCCTGTCGCTCATGAGCACCGAGGGTAGTGCGCGCACGGTGCCGATGACGTACGCCGGTGACGGACACGGGGCCACGGGGGCGGGCGCCGGGAGTTTTCCACAGGATCGGCACCGGGTTGGCCAATTGCCGACGTGGTCTGGTTCGCTGGTGACATGGAGATTCTCTGGGTCCTGATCGCGCTCGTCATGTTCGGCTTCGTGGTGTTGCCGTTCCTCAGGCGCCGGCGCGGTGCGGTGGGACTGGTCCCGGCCGGCCATCCGGACGGGGCGGACCCGGCGAACTACGGCTTCGCCCTCGAGGAGGAGCTGGACATCCGTATGCCCGGCCCCGACCAGGACCTGCTGGACGTGCTGGACCTGGTGCAGCGCGCTCAGGACTACCGCGCGGCGCAGCAGCTGCTGGCCGGCACGGCCGCGGAGGGTGAGCTGCGCTGGCAGCGCGTCCAGGCGTTCGCGGGCGCGGCCTCCCTGGAGCTGGCGCAGCGGCCCGGCGGA
>NZ_NEUB01000372.1 GCF_002910825.1 Streptomyces sp. SM1
GCCATCGGCTGACGGCGTTCCCGCTCCGGTCAACCCGGTGCCCGCGCGCACGCTACGGTGGTCCGGCCGAACCGATCGGCGAGGAATCGGCGAGAACACGGGCGGGAACGAGCCATCAGTACGACAGGGTGGGGGCACAGCTCAGCCATGGCACAGGGCACGGTCCAGGTGACGCACACCGGCACATCGAGGTGGCGCCGCCGCACGGGTGAGTACGCGTCGCTCGCCGCCGCTCTGGAGGCCGCGGCCGAGGGCGACGTCCTCACCGTCGCTCCGGGAACCTATCGGGAGAATCTCGTCCTCCAGCGGGCGGTGACGCTGCGCGGCCCCGAGGGCTCGCCCGGCTCGGTGCGCATCGCGCCCGTGGACGGCGTCCCGCTGACCGTGCGCGCCTCGGCGGTGGTGCGGGACCTGCATGTGGAGGGCCAGGACACCACCTCCCCCGCCGTACTCGTCGAGGAGGGCACCCCCGAGCTGCGCGACGTCCGCGTGGTCACCCGGTCCGCGGCCGGCATCGAGGTACGCGGCGGCGCCCGGCCCTCGGTGCGCCGCTGCACGGTCGACAATCCGGCGGGCGTCGGCATCGCCGTACTGGACGGTGCGGGTGGGGTGTTCGAGGAGTGCGAGGTGGTCGCCGCGGGGCAGGCGGGGGTCGCCGTGCGCGGCGGGGCCCACCCTCGGCTGGAGCGCTGCCGGGTGCACCACGCCGCGGGCTCGGGGCTGACCGCGACCGGGGAGAACTCGGCGCTCGAGGCCGTGGGATGCGAGGTCTACGAGGTGAGGGGCAGCGGCATCCAGGTGACCGCGCGCGCCACCGCGCACCTCACCGACTGCGATGTGCACCGCACGACCGGGGACGGGGTCACGCTCGACACGGACGCGGTGCTGACACTGGCCGACTGCCGCATCCACGACATCCCGGAGAACGCGGTCGACCTGCGGTCCCGCTCGGTCCTCACCCTGACCCGCACCAGCGTGCGGCAGTTCGGCCGCAACGGTCTGTCGGTGTGGGACCCGGGCACGCGCGTGGACGCCAACCAGTGCGAGATCTTCGACAGCACGGGCGACTACCCGGCGGTGTGGATCAGCGACGGCGCCACGGCCGTACTGGACTCCTGCCGGGTGCACGACGTGCCCGACGCGCTGTTCGTCCTCGACCGCGGTTCCCGCGCGGACGTCGTCGACAGCGATCTGTCGCAGGTGCGCAACACGGCCGTGTCGGTGAGCGACGGCGCCACCGCGCAGCTCGACGACTGCCGGATCAGCGAGGCGGCGACGGGCGCCTGGTTCCGCGACCACGGCAGCGGCGGCACGCTCAGCAACTGCACCCTGGACGGCACCCAGACCGGGGTGATCGTCACCAAGGGAGCCGACCCCACCGTCGAGCGCTGCACGGTCGGTTCACCCGCAGAGGCCGGCGTCTACGTGTCGGCCGGCGGTCGCGGCACCTTCGTGAACTGCCGGGTCACGGGCAGCGGCGGCTACGGCTTCCATGTGATCGACGGCAGCCGTACGACGCTGCGGAAGTGCCGTACGGAGCGGTGCGCGCGCGGCGGTTACGAGTTCGCCGAGGGCGCGGACGCGGGGCCGGGTTCCGGCGGTCCGCTCGTCGAGGACTGCTCGAGCGACGAGAGCGGCAGCCTGAGGGCGCCCTCGGCACCGGAACCGGCCGCGCAGACGACGAGCGGCTCCACCGGTCTGCTGGGTACGGTTCCGGCCGCCCGGACGACCGGTCCGGCACCGTCCGTCCCGCCCGCCGCCGGACCGGACACCCGCACGTCCAAGGCTGTGCTCGGCGAACTCGACGCGCTGGTGGGCCTGGAGAGCGTCAAGCGCGAGGTGCGTGCCCTCACCGACATGATCGAGGTGGGGCGGCGCCGGCAGCAGGCGGGACTGAAGGCGGCGTCGGTCAAACGGCATCTGGTCTTCACCGGCTCACCCGGCACCGGCAAGACCACCGTCGCCCGTCTCTACGGCGAGATCCTCGCCTCGCTCGGGGTGCTGGAGCAGGGCCATCTGGTCGAGGTGTCCCGGGTGGACCTGGTCGGCGAGCACATCGGTTCCACGGCGATCCGCACCCAGGAGGCCTTCGACAGGGCGCGCGGCGGTGTGCTGTTCATCGACGAGGCGTACGCGCTCTCCCCCGAGGACGCCGGGCGGGACTTCGGCAAGGAGGCCATCGACACCCTGGTGAAGCTGATGGAGGACCAGCGGGACTCGGTCGTGGTGATCGTGGCCGGCTACACGGCGGAGATGGAGCGGTTCCTTTCGGTCAACCCGGGTGTGGCATCCCGTTTCTCACGGACGATCACCTTCGGCGACTACGGCCCGGAGGAACTGCTGCGGATCGTGCGTCAGCAGGCCGAGGAGCACGAGTACCGGCTGGCGCCGGGCGCGGCCGAGGCGCTGCTGACGTACTTCACCGAGATCCCCAAGGGGCCCGCGTTCGGCAACGGGCGCACCGCGCGGCAGACCTTCGAGGCGATGGTCGAGCGGCACGCGAGCCGCGTCGCCCAGCTCGACGAGCCGACCACCGACGACCTGACCCTCCTCTACGCCGAGGACCTGCCCTCGCGGCCCTGAGCGGTACGGCGCCCTAGGCGGCGGGGCCGCCACCGGGCTTCTCCGTGTGCCGCGGGGCCGGCACCCCGGGCCGCAGGCGGGCGAGCAGCCGGCCGCGTTCCTCGGCGAACGCGGGGTCGGCCTGGTAGTCGGAGTGGCCGAGGATCGGCGCGGGCAGCGGATGGTTCTCGGTGCGGCCGTAGGCGAGGGGGTCCTGGAGCGCGGGGCGGTCCACGCCGGGGCCGTCGTCGCCCGGCAGGCGCATGGGTCCGCCGATGGGGTCGGTACGCCGGTGGAGGTTGCGCCAGCAGTCGACCTCCTGGTGCAGGAAGCCGAGCGCCTCGGGCCCGAAGTGGGCGGGGAACCAGCGGCCGTACAGCCGCTCCAGCGGGGATCCGTAGGTCAGCAGGGCGACGCGCCTGCGGGTGGCCGGCGGGAGCTGCCAGGCCGCGGCGGCGGCGAGGACGCTGCCCTGGGAGTGGCCGGAGAGCACCAGCCGCCCGCCGGTGGACCGGGTCCAGGTGGCGATCCGCCAGGTCAGGTCGGGCACGGCGCGCTCCGCGTAGCAGGGCGGCGCGAAGGGGTGGGCGGCGCGCGGCCAGAAGGTGCCGACGTCCCACAGGATGCCGATGGTGCGCCGTGCGGAGGGGTCCTTGTACGCGCGGCGGCCCCATGTGACGAGGAGTATGAATCCGAGTCCGATCAGCCAGGAGCCCAGCGCCTGCGCGGTCTCGGCCGCGCCGTGGACGACGTCGTACGAACCCTGTGCCGCCTCGCCGGGGGTCCTGTCGGTGGTGAGCGCGCCGACGAGGGCGCCGGCACCCAGCAGCAGGGTGGCGGCCGAGGTGACGGCGAGGATGCGCGGTCCGCGGTCGGTGAGGGCGGCCATCGCGCGTACGGAGGCGATACGGCGGGTCCGGCCGGGGTCGCCCGTCTCACCGGCGTACTCGCGCTCCACCGCGGCGCGTTCCGCGCGGGCGATGTGCACGGCGCGCCGGGCGAGCCAGCCGCACATCACCAGCAGCAGGACGAGCAGCGGCGGGATCACGGAGGCCTGCCAGGTGAGCAGCACCGGCGGTCCGGGCATCGAGGTGCCGGTACCGTCCAGCCAGTCGGCGACGCGCTGGGAGACGCCGCCGGACATGACACCGCCCAGCGCGCAGGCGAGCATGGCGACGGCGGGCCCGGCCTGGCCCCGCACGGCGGCGCGCCGGTCGGGATCGGTGCGGTACAGGGTGTGGGCGGACCCGGCGAGGACGATCACCAGCAGGCCCTGCGCGAGGGCGAGGGCGCCGA
>NZ_NEUB01000373.1 GCF_002910825.1 Streptomyces sp. SM1
CCCGCCGGTGAGGCCGGCGCGGTCACGCACGATCCGCACGAGGTGACCGTCCAGCTCGACGCCGTCCAGTTCGGCGACGGCGTGCTGCACCGGGCCCCCGTCCAGCCGAAGACCGCGTCACCGGACGCCGCCGACGGACCCGTGTTCGTGGACGAGTCCGGCCGCCGCAGCCGCAGATACCGCCGTATCGGCATGGCCGTAGGCCTCGCCTGCGCCGGCTACGCCGCCGTCATCGTCGCCACGCTGCTGTCCGGCAACTCCGACGCCCCCTGGCTGCCTGTCCCCGGACAGCAGCAGAAGGAGCAGCCCGCGGGGAAGGTCGAGACCTCCCCGGACGCCGGGGAGACGGACGCCACCCCCGGCGCCGGCACCAGCCTCCTCCCGGGAGGCTCGCCGAGCGCCGGCGCGTCCACCATGCCCGTGCCCGCCTCCAGTCTTCCCGCGGCCGGCGCGACGGGCGGCCA
>NZ_NEUB01000374.1 GCF_002910825.1 Streptomyces sp. SM1
CAGCGGGCGCCGGGTGGCCGGCCCGATCCGTACGACACCGGGATCAAGGTCCGCCGGGAGGTGCTGGGCGACGCGTACGTCGACCAGGTGCTGGCGGGGGCCGACGAGTTCTCCGGCGCCTTCCAGGAGCTGCTCACCCGCTACGCCTGGGGCGAGGTCTGGGACCGTCCCGGGCTCGACCGGCGCACCCGCAGCTGTGTCACCCTGACCGCCCTCGTCGCCGGCGGCCATGTGGAGGAGCTGCCCGTGCACATCCGGGCCGCGCTGCGCAACGGGCTCACCCCGGCCGACATCCAGGAGGTGCTGCTGCAGACGGCCGTCTACTGCGGCGTTCCGGCGGCGAACCGGGCCTTCCGGGTGGCGCAGCAGGTCGTCCGGGAGGAGACCACGCCCCAGGAGTGAGCCGGGGGCGCCCCGCGCGGCGGTGCGCGCGGGGGCAGGATGGAACCATGAGGTTCACGAAGAAGTCGCACTCCTGCGTCCGGCTGGAGAAGGACGGCCACGTCCTCGTCCTGGACCCCGGAGGGTTCAGCGAGCAGGATGCCGCCCTCGGCGCGGACGCCGTCCTGGTCACCCACGAGCACCCCGACCACTTCGACGAGGGCCGGCTGCGCGCGGCGATGGAGGCGAATCCGGCGGCCGGGATCTGGACGCTGAAGTCCGTCGCGGACCAGGTCTCGGCCGCTTTCCCGGGCCGCGTGCACACCGTCGGCCACGGCGACACCTTCACGGCGGCCGGCTTCGACATCCAGGTCCACGGCGAACTGCACGCGGTGATCCACCCCGACATCCCGCGCGTCACCAACGTCGGCTACCTCGTCGACGGCGGAAAGCTCTTCCACCCCGGCGACGCGCTCACCGTCCCCGACCACCCGGTCGAGACGCTGATGCTGCCGGTCATGGCCCCCTGGAACAAGATCTCCGAGGTCATCGACTACGTCCGCGAGGTGCGGCCGCGGCGTGCCTACGACATCCACGACGCCCTGCTCACCGACCTGGCCCGTCCGGTCTACGACCGCCAGATCGGCGCCCTCGGCGGCGCGGAGCACCTGCGGCTCGCACCCGGCGGCGCGGCCGAGCTCTGAGACCGGCGAGAAGCCGAGAAGCCGAGAAGCCGGCAAGGGGTCGCCGAGGGCCGTCGGGAGCGTGGCGACGGGCTCCGGCCGGGTGGCGGCGGGCGGCGGGCTGGCGGCGACCGGCCGCGGGCGGGCGTTGTCGGACCCTGCGGGTAGGTTGTGGGACATGCGCATCGCGACCTGGAACGTGAACTCGATCACCGCCCGCCTGCCGAGGCTCCTGGCCTGGCTGGAGAGCAGCGGCACGGACGTGCTGTGCCTCCAGGAGGCCAAGGTCGCCGAGGAGAAGTTCCCGGTGGAGGAGCTGCGTGAACTGGGCTACGAGTCGGCGGTGCACGCGACCGGCCGGTGGAACGGCGTGGCGGTGCTCTCGAAGGCCGGCCTGGCGGACGTCGTCAGGGGGCTGCCGGGCGACCCCGGCTACGACGGCTCGGTGGAACCCCGCGCCATCTCCGCGACCTGCGGCCCGGTCCGCGTCTGGTCGGTGTACGTGCCGAACGGGCGGGAGGTGGACCACCCGCACTTCGCCTACAAACTCCAGTGGTTCGAGGCGCTGAAGGCCGCCGTGGCCGGTGACGCGGCGGGCGGCCGCCCGTTCGCGGTGATGGGCGACTACAACGTGGCACCGACGGACGACGACGTGTACGACCGGGCCGCCTTCGAGGGCTCCACCCACGTCACTCCCGCCGAGCGCGCCGCTCTCGCCTCCCTGCGCGAGGCCGGCCTGTCGGACGTCGTCCCGCGCCCCCTCAAGTACGAGCACCCGTACACGTACTGGGACTACCGCCAGCTCTGCTTCCCCAAGAACCGGGGCATGCGCATCGACCTGGTGTACGGCAACGCGCCGTTCGCGAAGGCGGTCAAGGACTCCTACGTCGACCGTGAGGAGCGCAAGGGCAAGGGTGCCTCGGACCACGCTCCGGTCGTGGTCGACCTCGACGTGTAGACGTGTCGTGGGGTGCCGCCGGCCGTCGGCCGACCCCGCGCGCCTGTGGTGCCCGGGGCGTTACGAATGACAGGCTGTCGGTATGAACATCCCTTTCCTGGGCAGCCGGCGCCGGAAGGGCGGGCTGCCCGACCCCGAAGGCATCGCCGAACTCCTGGCCGAGTGTGAACTGTTGCGCTCCCAGGCGTACCGGGCGGGGGTCCGACTCGACGACACCCCGGCCTCGTTGGAGGCACTGGACCAGCTGGTTCCGGGCTGGCGGGACGACGAGGAGGCGTCGGACTGGCTGGGCAACGACGCGGGGTTGTATCTGGGCACCGTCATCGTGCGCACCGTACCGGGAGCCGCCTGGGAGATCCGCTCCGACGGACAGCCGGTCGTACGGCTGGTCTCCGGCCGGGAGTTCGACGTCGTGGACTCGGGACACGAGTGGGCGGCCAGCGGGGCACCCGAACTGTCCCAGCTGTACGCGGAGGTCGCGGAGGCGTGAATCCCCGGCCGGCGGCTTCCGTCCCCTCCCGCCCGCCGCCCGGCGTAAATACGGCTAATGCCCGGAGAGTGCGTGTCGCGCCATCCCGGCGATCTTGCCTGGATACGTTGCGGCGACCACCGCACGGCTGAGGACGAGTAGGGGTGGGTATGGCCGTCGATCCGCTGAACGAACTTCGAGACGTCAGTACGTACTTCGGGGACCCGCGTATGCCGCGGAACATCGCCCTGACCATGGGCAGGGCGACGGCGCGGCTGCCGCGCGCCGGTACCGGCGAAGATTCTCCAGCACTGAGCGGGTGACACCGGCAGACCCGTCCGTCCTGGCCTCGACTACGATGTTCCCTCCGTCCCGGTGGGAGAGGGGACTTCGCGGCAGGAGCGCGGACGCCGCCGCCGGGAGGGGCCCACCGCGGACCTCGCCCGCGGGGCGGCGGTCACATCGGCCAGTCCCGTCCGGCGGCAGCCGGAGATCACTGCTCGCGCGGCGAACCGACAGCACGACGGGTCGTCCGCCGGCGAGAAGAAGGTCAGCTGCGCGCCGGACGGGGAGTGCCGGCCGGGTGCCGGCGGAAGGGCCGGTGGGAGTGCCGGCCGGGTTCACTCCGCCCGGTGCGTCTTGCGCGGGGCGGGAGCGGGCAGCGGAGTCTGCGCCGACTTGGTCACGTCCCCGACCAGTTCGACCACATCGGGGCCATAGGCCTGGGAGTTGATCACCTTCAGCAGCAGGACGAAGGAGTTCGGCCCGTGCTTGCGGGCCAGCCGCTCGTGGTTGCGGGCGAGATAACGGGTCGCGGCCTGGTTGGTGATCGCGCGCTGGCCGCAGAAGAGGAACACCGGCCGTGTCTCGTGCCGTTCGCCGACGGTCAGCCGGGCCAGCAGCACGTACTCGGTGATGCCCGGGTCCATGCGGTAGCGCTCGGAGCCGATCTGGAACGCGCCCCGGTCCGGTCCCGGCTCCGGGTCCACGTTGACCCGCACCCCCGGCAGCATGGCAGCCATATGGGCGACCATCCGCCGGTTCGAGGCCGGACCGCCCACACAGAACTCGGTCCGCTCGCCGAAGCCCTGGTGCGCCGCGTCCTGCGTCACCACCTGGACATGCGCCCCGCAGTCCTTGATCAGCGCGGAGAGTTCGAGCAGCGCGAACACGTCGAACCGGTGCACCGCCGGTTCCGCCGTCGCCGAATCGCGGTTGACGACGAGCAGTGACTCGGAGTTCTCCGGCAGACCGAAGAAGGCCTGCTTGCGCCGGAGCTTGCGCTTCCACAGATAGGTGCGGGCGATCCAGCCCAGCGCGGCACTGACGCCCGTGGCCAGCACACCCAGAACGATATTGCGTACGTCGTCGGTCATGGGCGCGCATGCTAGCGGTCCGACGCAAACCCGTGTTCGACACCCGGGTGCCCGGACCGCCCCCGACCCCCGGCCCGGCACACCTCGCGACCTCCCTGACGAGAGCATGGCGACGAACTAAGCTGCGCGGACGGCCCTTAACCGGAGGTGCGGA
>NZ_NEUB01000375.1 GCF_002910825.1 Streptomyces sp. SM1
CACCCTGGTCGGCACCCGCGCGGTCGCGCCCGGGCCGCCCGACGACGACCTCCCCGACCACGACCAGGCGACGATGAGCCGGCTGTTCGGGCACGCGATGCCCGATTGGAGCGACCGCGAGGCGGTAGCGGACTTCGCCGCCGCCGGCGCGGAGATCCTGGACGACGACCCCGTCGCCGCACGCGCGGTCGCCGCGCGCGTCTGGGACCGCACGCCCGGCACCGCACCGGCGGTCCAGATGGCCAACCAGCTGGGCATGGTGTTCTCCAGGCTCGACTGCACACCCCGCTGGCGCGAGCGCCTGCCCGAGATCAAGGTTCCCACGCTCGTCGTCCACGGCCGCCGCGACCGGTTCTTCCCCGTCGGCAACGGCGAGGCGATCGCACGCGAGATCCCCGGAGCACGGCTGCTCGTCCTGGAGGAGGCCGCCACGGCGATCCCGGATGCGGCGGCCGGCGAGATCGCCGAGGCGATGCTCACGCTCGGATAGGGAACGGCGTGGGTGACACGCGGTGCGTCGAAGCGCACGGTCCGGCCGGCGGCGGGGGTCGTCATGCCGGCGGACACCGGCGCGACGGTGGTATCCCGTCACGGGTGGCAGGCCACGCCGGACACCGTTACCGGCCATCGCGACGGCCAGGGCGTACGCGCGCTGACCGGGCGTGACATGGCGCCCGGTCCGCGCGTCGCTGCGGCGCGCGGACCGGGGCCGTCGGGGGGGGAGCCCGGAAGGGCTCAGCGGGCGGCGAGGGAGCGGGGGTGGAGTGCCTCGGCGTGGGCGTCCATCTGTTCGGCGGC
>NZ_NEUB01000376.1 GCF_002910825.1 Streptomyces sp. SM1
CCTGCGGTCCACTCCGGGCGGCGGCGCGCCCGTCCCCTCACCGCGGGACATGGACGGGATACGGCGGCTGTGGCAGGAGGGCCTCTTCGCCGAGCGGGTCGCCCTCCTCGGCGCGCTGCGCGCCCGGGAACCGGCCGCCGCGCGGGAACTCCTCGCGGCGACCTGGGCGGCGGAGCGGGCCGAGGACCGGCTGATGTTCCTCGACTCCCTGCGTTCCGGAATCGGTCCGGACGACGAGCCCTTCCTGGAGCAGGCCCTGGCCGACCGCAGCCGCAACGTACGGGCGACGGCGGCCGAGTTGCTGTCGGCGCTGCCCGGCTCGGCCCTGGCGGAACGGATGGCGGTCCGAGCCGGCGCGTGCGTGGCCGTGGACCGTACGCGGGACGTACCGGCGATCACCGTCGAGGCGCCGCACGAGTGCGACGCGGGCATGGAGCGCGACGGCGTGGTCGCCAAGGCCCCGGCGGGCCGGGGGGAACGGTCGTGGTGGTTCGGCCAGTTGGTGGAGTCGGCGCCCCTCGGCAGCTGGTCGCGGCGGCTCGGCGGGCGTACGCCCCGGAAGGTCGTCGCTCTGCCGGTGGCGGACGGCTGGCAGAGCGAGCTGCACGCCGCCTGGTGCCGGGCGGCGGTCCGGCAGCGGGACGCGGCCTGGTCCCGGGCACTGCTCGGGGAGCCCTCCGCACCGGAGGCGGGCGGACCGGGGGCGGTGTCCTTGGCCGAACGCGCCAAGCTGCTCGGCATGCTGAACGGCGCCGAACGGGCGGAGTGGGTGGCCGGGTTCATCGAGAAGCACGGCCTGTCCGAGGCGTTTCAGCTGCTCGGGGTGTGTGCCGTGCCCTGGGCGGCGCCCGTCGGGCGGGCGGTGGTCGACGCGCTCAACATCGCGCGTGACGCAGGGAGTTATCCATGGAGTTTCAGCGGAGTCATGGGTCTGGCCGAACGCTGCCTGGACCCGTCCGAGGCCGGCCGGCTCGACGCGCTCCTCGCGGTACCGGACGAGCCGGAGAACGCGTCACCGGGCGCCGGGGGCTACTGGTCGGAGGCCTTCCAGCGGCTGGTCACCACACTGCGGCTACGCGCCGCCATGCTCGCGGAACTGACCCCGCCCACTCCCTGACCCGCCCCGTCGGGCCGCACCCGCCTCTCACACACCGTCACACGGCACCGTCCGCGGGCAGTCGCACCTCTCACGGAGGGGCGAACGCCGGGTCGGGACGGACGGGCGGCGGGGGTCTCCCGGCTCGGGCGGAACCGAAGGCGGGAGAGGCGCGCCGCGAGCGCCGGGCCGCGCGGACACCTCCCGCCCGGTGCCCACCCCGTGGTGGCGGGACCCGGGCCGCGGCCGGCGGTCCCCCGCCACCACGCCCGGGGCGTCATCAGGACGGCGTTCTACGCCTCGGCGGGCTGACGGGCGTTGGCCCGCACCCAGTCCACGATGGACGCGGTCGTCGCGCCCGGGGTGAAGATCTTCGCGACACCCTTCTCCTTCAGCGGAGCGATGTCCGCCTCGGGGATGATGCCCCCGCCGAACACCAGGATGTCCGCCGCGTCCCGCTCCCTCAGCAGCTTGATGACCGCCGCGAACAGCGTGTTGTGCGCGCCGGAGAGGATGGACAGACCGATCGCGTCGGCGTCCTCCTGGATCGCGGTGTCGACGATCTGCTCCGGGGTCTGGTGAAGCCCGGTGTAGATCACCTCCATACCGGCGTCGCGCAGCGCACGCGCGATCACCTTGGCCCCGCGATCGTGGCCGTCGAGCCCCGGCTTGGCCACCACCACGCGGATCGGACCGGCTGCCACACCCATCACTGCCTCCATGAAGCGACTACATCCATCCGTATCGACCAGTACCGCACACATCGCACGGACACTCCGGCCCGAACCGGCCGGAGAAGTGAACGAACGCTATCTCCAGCATCCCGCAACCGGCCGTTTCACGGTGCACAGGGAGGGGGAAATCACACGGTGGGACACGTTCACCGCGCAGCGTTCCCGGGCTGCGAGGCCCGCACACCGCGTGCCCGTGCGACTCACGGGCAACAGTGGGAACATGCGCATAAGGGATTCGCACCGACGTCGCCGTACCAGCGCGCCCCCTCCACGCATCGCACGCGCGCACCGTCGACCGCTCCGGCAGCGGCATCCCATGAGGGCACACGGGGGACGAGGCCGTCCTTCCGTGTGCCGACAGGAGGTCGGCCATGAAGGTCACCGAGGCAGCTCTTCCCTTCCTGCCGCTCTGCCGGCGTCTTCTGCCCGCCCGGCTGACGGATCTCTCCCTGACCCTGCTGAAGGCGACCGCCCTGGAGCTGGCGATCCTGGCGGGCCACGTTCTCCTCTATCCGGCGGGGATCGTCCAGGAGCGGCGGGGCCCGGACCGTTCCGCGCTGCCCACCCCGGGGGGCACGGGCACCGCGCAGCTGCCCAGGGAGGCCAAGCCCCCGGTCGTCCTGCTGCACGGCTTCATCGACAACCGGTCGGTGTTCGTCCTGCTGCGCCGCAGCCTGTCCCAGCACGGCAGGCAGCAGATCGAGTCGCTCAACTACTCACCGCTGACCTGCGACATCCGCATCGCGGCAGAACTGTTCGGCCGACACATCGAGCAGGTGTGCGAGCGCACGGGCAGCCGTCAGGTGGACGTGGTCGGCCACAGTCTCGGCGGACTGATCGCGCGGTACTACGTTCAGCGACTGGGCGGTGACACCCGGGTGCGGACGCTCGTCACGCTCGGCACCCCGCACTCCGGAACGCGCATCGCCCCCCTGGCCAACGCGCACCCCATCGTGCGCCAGATGCGCCCCGGCTCACCGGTACTCGAGGAGCTCGGCAGGCCGGCGCCCGGCTGCCGTACGCACTTCGTCGCCTTCTGGAGCGACCTCGACCACATCATGGATCCGCTGGAGGCGGCGTGCGTGGAGCACCCGGACCTGACAGCGGTGAACGTCCGGGTGACCGGTGTCGGCCATCTCGCCCTGCCCGTGCACCCGGCGGTGGCGACCGGCATCCGGCAGGCACTGGACGCGGCACACGCGGGAGAGCCGTCCACCGGTCGTACGAGCGGCCTGACCGTGGCGTGAGGGTGGCAGGGCGCGACACGCCCGGCACCCGTTCCCCGTGACAAGCGCGCCACGGGTGCCCCCATCCGAACAACAACGGTCCGGCACGGCCGACTTACGGCCGTAGAGTCATCCATTTCCTCGAACAAGCTTCGAACAAATTGCCAAGACCGCGCACACCCTCCGCCAAAACACGACCGAATGCCCGTTTCCTGCGCGCGTGAAACCTCGGGAAGATTGTCGTGCCCGCATACCGCCGGGTACAGTCGCCGCACTGCTCTGGCAGCCCCTGTTGTCGAGGCGAAAGAGAAGTTGGTGAACGACCGTCACCCGTCGGGGACCATGGCCCCGGCTCCGGCTTCCGATGCCGAAGCGGCGCCCTACGCGTCGTACGGCTCCCAGGAAGCCCGGTACGGCGATTTCACCATCTACGGAGGCTATGACGCCACCGGTTTCGCCGCCACGCACTACGGCACCGGCGGCCACACCGCCGGGAACTTCGCCGCGGACCCCCTCTTCGGTGACCTCCCGGGCAGCGGCCACGACACGGGCGCGTACGACTCCGGCCAGTGGGCCCCGGGCGGCCAGGACACCGGGCACTACGACGCGTACGCGGCCCAGCAGACCACCGCGTACGACACCGGCGGCTACGACACGACCGCCTGGACCACCGAAGCCCAGCCGATGACGGTGATCCCGCCGCAGGCCGGCTCGCCCGAGACGAGCGGCCAGTGGGACGCCGGTACCTGGCTCCCGGCGGACCCGGCCGAGACGCCCGCCGACGGAACCCAGCAGTGGGGCTGGGGAACACAGACCTTCGACAGCGGCGTGTACGACGCCACGCAGTGGAACTCCGACGGCGGCGACGCGGCCTCCCAGGCCCCCACGTCCGAGACCTACGCGCCACAGGCCGAGTCCTACGACCAGGACCCCTATGGCCAGAACACATACGAGCACGAGTCCTACGCCCAGGACACATACGCACAGCACACGACCACGGCCGAGGCCACCGACGACGAGCCGGGCCACGGCGAACCGGCCGACGGGGAACCGGCCGACACCGGTGAACTGCCCGCCGTCTCCCTGCTCGACGAGCAGGAGGAGGCCCTCCCCGTTCCGGCGCCGCGCGCTGCCCCACGCTCCGGGTCCCGCTCCCGGCGCCGTACGCCCGCCAAGCGCTCCGCGCTGCTGACCGTGGCCGTGCCCTCGGCGTGCGTGATGGGCGTCGCCGGGATCGCGGCGGCCTCGGTCGGGGATCTGACCGAGGCCGCCGGCCAGGAGACGACGACGACCGCGGCCGACGCCCAGCCGGTCGAACCGTCCGCCGCCAACATCAAGCTGGACACCCAGCTGGAGAGCCTCGCCGCGGGCGCGGACGACTTCGCCGACCGGGCCAGCCGCACCCAGGAGCGCATCGACCTCAAGGCGCAGCAGGAGGCCGAGCGCAAGGCGGCCGCCGAGGAGGCCGCCCGCAAGGAGCGGCTGCGCCCGAAGTTCTCCCTCCCGGTCGCGCAGCACGGCCTCAGCGCCTACTACGGCCAGTCCGGCATCAACTGGATGTCCGTCCACACCGGTATCGACTTCCCCGTCGCGTACGGCACCCCGGTGCTGGCGGCGACGGACGGAACGGTGCGTACGGAGTACAACTCCGCGTACGGCAACATGATGATCGTGACGGCGATGGACGGCACGGAGACGTGGTACTGCCACCTCTCCAGCTACCAGCTGCCCTCCGGTGCGACCGTGAAGGCCGGCGACCAGATCGCGTTCTCCGGCAACTCGGGCAACTCCACCGGCCCGCACCTGCACTTCGAGGTGCGCCCCGGCGGCGGCTCGGCGATCGACCCGCTCGCCTGGCTGCGCAGCCACGGCCTCGAACCGGCGTAGGGCGCCACGGGGCGCCGCACGCGAGGAACGGACTCGGCGTCGAACCGCGCGGCCGGCCCCGAGCGGCCCGCAAGCCCATGACATGACGGACTCGCGGGCTCCGTGTCCCGCCCGGACGCTCGGCTAGAGCTTCTCCACCGGGGCGTACCGCAGCAGCAGACGCTTGGGCCTGGTGTCCCCGAAGTCGATCGACGCCTCCGCGTTGGCCCCCGTGCCCTTCACCGCCACCACGGTGCCGAGGCCGAACTGGTCGTGCGTGACCCGGTCCCCGACCGCGACCGACACCACCGGCTTCTCCGTGGTCCGCCGGGTGGCGAATCCGGAGGCACCGGACGCCGACGAGCGCGAACGGGACGACGACAGCGAGGCCGCCACCCCCGACGCCGGACCGGACGACACGGGCGCGACCGCCCCCGTCCGCTTCCACTCCAGGTGGGCGGCCGGGATCTCCTCCAGGAAACGCGAGGGCGGGTTGTAGGACGGCTGGCCCCAGGCGCTGCGCAGCGTCGACCGGGTGAGGTACAGCCGCTCGCGCGCCCGCGTGATGCCGACGTACGCCAGCCGCCGCTCCTCCTCCAGTTCCTTGGCCTGGCCGAGGGCCCGCATGTGCGGGAAGACGCCGTCCTCCATGCCGGTGAGGAAGACGACCGGGAACTCCAGGCCCTTGGCGGTGTGCAGGGTCATCAGGGTGATGACGCCGGAGCCGTCGTCGTCCTCGTCGGGGATCTGGTCGGAGTCGGCGACCAGGGCGACCTGCTCGAGGAAGTCGGACAGCGCGACCGACTCGCCCTCACCGCGCTCCTGTTCGAACTCCAGGGCGACGGCCGCGAGTTCCTGGAGGTTCTCGATCCGGGTCTCGTCCTGCGGGTCGGTGGACGCCTGCAACTCGGCGAGGTATCCGGTGCGTTCGAGGATCGCCTCCAGGACCGTGGCCGGGCCCGCGCCGGACTCCACGACGGTGCGGAGGTCCTCCATCAGCGTGTTGAACCGCTTCACGGCGTTCGACGAGCGGGCGGCCATGCCGTAGGCCTCGTCGACGCGCTTCAGCGCCTGCGGGAAGCTGATCCTCTCGCGCTGGGAGAGGGCGTCGATCATGGCCTCCGCGCGGTCGCCGATGCCCCGCTTGGGCACGTTGAGGATGCGGCGCAGCGGCACCGAGTCCTCGGGGTTGGCGAGCACCCGCAGATAGGCCAGGACGTCCCGGACCTCCTTGCGCTCGTAGAAGCGGACGCCGCCGACGACCTTGTAGGGCAGGCCGACGCGGATGAAGATCTCCTCGAAGACACGGGACTGGGCGTTGGTCCGGTAGAAGACGGCGACGTCTCCCGCCCTGGCCTCGCCCGCGTCCGTGAGGCGGTCTATCTCGTCGGCGACGAACTGCGCCTCGTCGTGCTCGGTGTCGGCGACGTAGCCGGTGATCCGCGCGCCCGAGCCGGCGTTGGTCCACAGGTTCTTGGGGCGGCGCGACTCGTTGCGCTCGATGACCGCGTTGGCCGCGCTCAGGATGGTCTGCGTGGAGCGGTAGTTCTGCTCCAGCAGGATCGTGGTCGCGTCCGGGTAGTCCTCCTCGAACTGGAGGATGTTGCGGATGGTCGCGCCGCGGAAGGCGTAGATCGACTGGTCGGCGTCGCCCACCACGCACAGCTCCGCGGGCGGGACCTCGGCCTCCGGCGGCACGTCGACGGGGTGCTCCGAGGTGCCGACGAGCTCCCTGACCAGGGCGTACTGGGCGTGGTTGGTGTCCTGGTACTCGTCGACCAGGACGTGCCGGAAGCGGCGGCGGTAGTGCTCGGCGACGTCCGGGAAGGCGCGGAGCAGACTGACCGTCGTCATGATCAGGTCGTCGAAGTCGAGGGCGTTGGCTTCCCGCAGCCGCGACTGGTAGAGGGCGTACGCCTGCGCGAGGGTCTTCTCGAAGCCTCCCCCAGACTCCGTCTGGGAGGTGCCCCCGCTGGCCTGCGCCGCGAAGTCCTCCTCGTCGATCAGCTCGTTCTTCAGGTTGCTGATCTTGGCGCTGAAGGACTTCGGCGGGAAGCGCTTGGGGTCGAGGTCCAGGTCCCGGCAGACCAGGGCCATCAGTCGCTTGGAGTCGGCGGCGTCGTAGATCGAGAACGACGACGTGAAGCCGAGCTTCTTGCTCTCGCGGCGCAGGATGCGCACGCACGCACTGTGGAACGTCATGACCCACATGGCGCCCGCGCGCGGGCCGACGAGCTGCTCGACGCGCTCCTTCATCTCGCCCGCGGCCTTGTTGGTGAAGGTGATCGCGAGGATCTGGCCCGGGTGGACGTGCCGCTCACCCAGCAGATGGGCGATGCGGTGGGTGAGCACACGGGTCTTGCCGGAACCGGCGCCGGCCACGATGAGCAGCGGGGAGCCGGAGTGCACGACGGCGGCGCGCTGGTTCTCGTTCAACCCCTCCAGCAGCGCGGCGGCGTCGATCACCGGGCGCGGGGCGCCGTCGCGGTAGTAGGAGTCACGGTCCGGCGGCACGTCGAACTTCCCGCCGAACAGATCGTCCGGAACGGTCTCCGGAGCATGATCGTCCTCGGGTGGTGGCGGGGGTTCGTCCGCGGGGCCCCGCCGGGCCTGGAGGTCCGCCAGGAAGCTGTCGTCAAAGAGGCTGCTCATCGCTCTCCGAGTCTAGGGTGCCCCACCGACAACCCGGGCCCGCCCCGGAACATCCCCGGTTCCCGTCCCGGCTCCCGCCGCCCCGCGCCGACGCGCACCCTGCACGTCCGCCACCTCACCCTGAGTGACCCGCCACGCCAGGTCACAAAAATGTATCGGGCATATCACCCATCAACCTTCACAGACGCCACACCAGTTGGCTACCGTGCGGGCAGGCCGCTCGTCCCCGCCGGCGAACCTCGCCGGACCGCGCGGCCTCCGCCGAGTCCGTCACTGTCCGCCGCGACAGCCGGAGCCGGGGACCCACCGAGACCACGGGGTGAATCGGCCCACTCCCTCACGGAGCGGCCGTAGGGCAACCCTTCCGAACCACCCGCCCGAACCCTCCCCCAGTGCCTGAACGGCCTGGGCGGGACCCCCACCGCTCACCCGGTAGGCGGAGTTCTTGGAAGGAGTCGCCTCCCTTGGCGTCGCACCGCAAGTCGCCCGCCCCCGGCACGCGCGTCGCAGGCATACGCACCCCGGCCCTGGCCACGGCCGCCCTCACCTCCGTCGCCCTGCTCTCCCAGACAGCCAACGCCGTCCCCACGGACGACGACAAGCCGAGCCTGGAGGAGGTCGAGAAGAAGGTCGGCGACCTCTACCGCCAGGCCGAGTCGGCGACCGAGAAGTACAACGCGGCCAAGGAGAAGACGGCCAAGCAGCGCAAGCGCGTCGACACCCTCCTCGACGACGTGGCCAGGCGCGCCCAGAAGCTCAACGACGCGCGCGCGGAACTGGGTTCCTACGCCGCCGCCCAGTACCGGACCGGCGCGGGCGTCCCCGACACCGCGACCTTCCTGCTCGCGGACACACCGCAGGACATCTTCGACCAGAGCCAGCTGATGGACCGGATGACCGGCCGCCAGAAGGTGATGGTCGACGACTACGTCGCCCGGCAGTCCGAGACGATGAAGAAGCGCGAGGAGGCCACGGAGAGCCTCCAGACGCTGACCGAGTCGCAGGACGACCTCAAGACGGCCAAGGCCGCGGTCCAGAAGAAGCTCACCGACGCCCGTGAGCTGATGTCGAAGCTGACCGCCGAGGAGAAGGCGCGGCTCGCGGCGATCGAGGAGAGGAAGCAGGAAGAGGCCGCCCGCCAGGCCGCCGAGCTCGCGCGGCAGCAGGCGGAGCAGGAGAAGGACCGGGAGGAGGCCGCCGCCGCGCAGCAGGACAGCGGCAGCACGGGTACCTCCGGATCGTCCGGGTCCTCCGGCTCGACCACCCCGCCGTCATCCGACTCGTCGTACGCCACCAAGGCCGAGAAGGCCCTGGCCTTCGCCCGCGCGCAGATCGGCAAGCCGTACGTCTGGGGCGCCACCGGCCCCGGCTCCTACGACTGCTCCGGCCTCACCCAGGCCGCCTGGAAGGCCGCCGGCGTGACGATCCCGCGCACCACCTACGACCAGGTCGACGCGGGCACGACGGTCTCCGTGTCCCAGGCCCAGCCCGGTGACCTGGTCTTCTTCTACGACGACATCACCCACGTGGGCATCTACATCGGCAACGGCATGATGATCCACGCCCCGAAGCCCGGCACGTACGTCCGCGAGGAGTCGATCTTCTACGACGGCGAGTCCTCGATCCACAGCGTCGTACGCCCCGCCTGACCGCCCGAAGGCCCGGCCCGTCCGGCCGGCGGGCAGCCCGTCCGGCCGGCGGGGCGGTCACCTCGGACCCCTCGCCCCGCGGCGGCTCAGGTCCACAGCACCGCGATGAAGATGTTCGTCACGGTCAGCAGGCCGACCAGACCGAACAGGCCCTTGTCCACCTTCTCGTCGTCGCGCTTCAAGTAGACCAGGCCGAGGATCACGATCAGCAGGGCCAGCTTCACGCCGATCTTGATGTGGTCGACGGAGTACTCCTGCGCCTCGTTGAGACCGACCAGGGCGATACCGGTGACCAGCATCGTCAGCGCGCCGTGCAGCATCGCGGGGGTGAAGCGGGCGGTGCCCTCGCCCATGGCCTTCATCTGGGTGAGAAAGCCGCCGAGCAGCGACGCGATGCCGATGATGTGCAGGCCGACGAAGACGTGGATGAGTGTGTCCATGAGGCCGGAGCCTAACCACACGCTCCCCCTAGCACTCCGGCACCCTCGGCCCGCCGGACTTCGCCGCATCGATCATCACACAGAGTGAAGCAGGCGAAGCCGGAACGACATTCCGCTCACTTACGGTCACGCTTCGGTCCGCTCGCGCCACTTCCGCACAACCCGTTACCCGGGCCGCACGGCGGGGCCTAGCGTCCTCCACCAGGTGACCGGCTCTCCATCGCCGCCCGTGCCAGGGGCGGCAGCCGGACACCCCCGCCGGAAGGTCCGGCGGCGGACGGCTCCCCCGTACCTCCCGCCGCCGGACCCCGAACGGCAGTCCGTTCGGGGCGGTCGCCGGAAAGGACGGACAGCCAGGTGGCAGCGCACCGCAGGTCCCGGAAGCGCTCGGCGGGCGGCCACACGGCCCGCACGGCCGCCGCCATCGCCCTCGCCGGAGCGGCCACCGCGACCGGCTTCGACGGCCCGGCGCTCGCCGAACCGCAGGCGACACCGGAGCGCATCAGGGCCGACGTCGCGGAGCTCTACCGGGAGGCGGAGGCCGCCACCGAGAAGTACAACGGCGCGAAGGAGAAGGCGGAGTCGGCCCAGCGGCGGCTGCACGATCTGCACGACGAGACGGCCCGCAGGAGGGGCCGGCTCGACGAAGCGCGGGACGCCCTGGGGTCGGTCGCGGCGGCGCAGTACCGGGGCGGCGGCCTCGACCCCGCCCTGCGACTCCTCCTGTCCGAGAACCCGGACGGGTATCTGGACGGCACCGCCCTCGCCGAACGCGTGGGCAGCCGCCAGAAGGCGGAGGTGGGCCGCGTACGCGGACAACTCCGGGAGATCGAGCAGCTGCGCGGGGCGGCCCGCGTCGAGGTGGAGGCGCTGACGTCCCGCCGGGCCGAGATGAAGCGGCACAAGAGGACGATCACCGGCAAGCTGACCGCGGCCCGCCGGCTGCTGTCCCGCCTGCCACCCGAGCAGCGCGACGCGGGCGCCGACCACGCCTCACGCTCCCCGGCGGGCCCCCGAGACAGTGTGACCGCCTCTCCGGCCCCCGGCCCCCGCGCGGCGGAGGCCGTCGCCTACGCCTACGAGAAGATCGGCAGCCCTTATGTCTGGGGCGCGACCGGGCCGGACGCCTTCGACTGCTCGGGCCTCGTCCAGGCCGCCTACCGCTCCGCCGGTGTCTCCCTCCCCCGCACGACCTACGCCCAGATCAACGCCGGCCGCCGCGTCCCCCGCTCCGCTCTCCTCCCCGGCGACCTGGTCTTCTTCTACTCCGGCATCAGTCATGTCGGCATCTACATCGGCGACGGCCGGATGATCCACGCCCCGAACCCCTCGGCCCCGGTCCGGGTGGCGCCCCTGGACGAGATGCCGTTCGCGGGGGCCGCGCGGGTGAGCTGAGCGGCCCCCGCGGGGCGCGCGCTCACACCAGCCGCCGCGCCGTCGCCCAGCGGGTCAGTTCGTGGCGGTTGGAGAGCTGGAGCTTGCGCAGGACCGCCGAGACATGGGACTCGACCGTCTTCACCGAGATGAACAGCTGCTTGGCGATCTCCTTGTAGGCGTAACCCCGCGCGATCAGCCGCAGCACCTCCCGCTCGCGCTGGGTGAGGCGGTCGAGGTCCTCGTCGACCGGCGGGGCGTCGGTCGAGGCGAAGGCGTCCAGGACGAAGCCGGCCAGGCGGGGGGAGAAGACGGCGTCCCCCTCCTGGACCCGGAAGACCGAGTCGACCAGATCGGTGCCGGTGATCGTCTTGGTGACGTACCCGCGGGCGCCGCCCCGGATCACGCCGATCACGTCCTCCGCCGCGTCCGAGACGGACAGGGCGAGGAACCGGACCGGCTGCTCGGCGTCACCCATCAACGGGGCACAGCGGCGCAGCACCTCGACCCCGCCGCCACCGGGCAGGTGCACGTCGAGGAGGACCACCTCGGGCCGGGTCGCGGTGATGACGGTGACCGCCTGATCGACGTCGGCGGCCTCCCCGACCACCTCGACACCGGTCTGCGCGGTCTGTCCGATCTCGGCCTGGACGCCGGTACGGAACATGCGGTGGTCGTCGACGAGGACGACACGCACATGACGTCCGGCCGTGCTCCCGGCCTGCCCCGCGGACCCGGTCCCGTGCCCCGCTGCGTTCGCCTCGGTCGGCTCGCTCATGACGTTGTCTCCGCCCTCTCCATCTCCAGTTCGACCTCCGTGCCGCCGTCGGGCACCGCGCGCAGCCGCGCCGTACCGCCGTTGCGCTCCATGCGGCCGATGATCGACTCCCTGACGCCCATGCGGTCGGCGGGTATCGAGTCCAGGTCGAAGCCCGGACCGCGGTCCCGGACGGAGACGAAGACCGTCTTCCCCTCGACTTCGGCGTAGACCTGCACCGCGCCTCCCTCGCCACCGTACTTGGCGGCGTTGACCATTGCTTCCCTCGCGGCCTGCATCTGTGCGGCGATCCTCTCGTCGAGCGCGCAGTCGCCGACGACGACGACCTCGAGGGGGACGCCGTGCTTGTCCTCGACCTCGGCGGCGTTGCGCTTCACCGCCTCGGCGAGGGTGGCGGGCTCCTCGTCCTCGTCCTTGCCGTTGCCCTCCGGTTTGTAGAGCCAGGCGCGCAGATCGCGCTCCTGGGCGCGGGCCAGGCGGCGCACCTCGCCCGCGTTGTCCGCGTTGCGCTGGATCAGGGTGAGGGTGTGCAGCACCGAGTCGTGGACATGGGCGGCGACTTCCGCGCGCTCCTGCGCGCGGATGCGCATCAGGCGCTCCTCGGACAGGTCCTGCGTCATGCGCACGAGGTAGGGGCCGGCGAGGAGGGTTATCCCCACCAGGACCGCGAGGGCCGCCTGGAGCACCGAACCGAGGTGGCTGCCGGAGCCCCGCAGCACGAAGATGCCGGAGGCTCCCGCCGTCACCAGCAGCACTCCGGCCACGGCCCGCAGCAGCGTGACCGTGCGCCGGCGCCGGCCGACCTCCATCCAGCGGGCCCTGCGCGCGTTGTCCGCCTGCCGCCACACCAGGGCGACGCCCGCGCCGACCAGGACGGTCGGCCAGAGATACGCCTTGGCGCCGTTGGTCAGGTTCACGCTGCTCACGAAGACCATGGCCACCACGACCATGAGGAGCAGGGCGACGATCTGCCCCCTGTCGGGTCTGCGGGTGACGAGTCTGCGCCGGCCGTCCGGCGCGGTCTCGGTCGTCACCGGTGCGTGCGGCCGCTGCGCGTCCACCCCGCCCACGCCGAGCGGTACGAAGAACCAGAACGCGGCATACAGCAGGGCACCGAGGCCGTCGGCCATGAACAGGCCGACGAAGACGAGACGCACCCAGATCACGGGCAGTCCGAGGTGTCCGGCGAGCCCCCGCGCCACGCCACCGAGCCAGCGTCCGTCACTGCTGCGGTAGAGCTTGCGCGGCGGCCGGGGCTCGGCGAGTGGCGCTGCTGCGGCTTCCGACATGCCAACGATGGTCACACGACCGGAATGCGGGAGCATCAGGGTCGGTCCCGGAAACTCCCCTGATCTCCGCTCCGGCCCCCCGAACGCTCCCCGGGCCCCGCTCAGGGACGGATATCAGGGTCGGGCCAGGGTTGTTCCGACTCCCGACACG
>NZ_NEUB01000377.1 GCF_002910825.1 Streptomyces sp. SM1
GACGACGACATCGCCAACAAGATCACCGCACAGCTGCTGCTCCTTGCCGCGGACGGTCCTCGACATCGGCTGCGGCGACGGCACCGCGGCCGCCACCGCCGCCCCCTGTCTGCGCGGCCACCGGCTGGTCGGCGTGGACTGGTCCCAGGACGCCCTGACCCGCGCCCGTACCCGGCTGCCGTACGCGGTGCGCGGCGAACTCGGGGGCAGCGGGCTGCCGTTCGCCTCCGGATCGGCGGACGCGGTCCTCTTCAGCGAGGTGATCGAGCATCTCGTCGCCCCGGACGCGGCGCTCGACGAGCTCCGCCGGGTGCTCCGTCCCGGGGGCCATCTGATGCTGTCCACGCCGAATCTCGCCGCCTGGTACAACCGGGTGCTGCTGCTCGCCGGGGTGCAGCCGGTGTTCTCCGAGGTCAGCATGCGCGGTATCCACGGGCGGCCGGGGTCGGAGGTCGTGGGGCACCTGCGGCTCTACACGGCCCGTGCGCTGCGGGAGTTCGTCGCCGCGTCGGGTTTCACCGTCGTACGTCTCGAAGGGGCCCCCTTCCACGGCGTACCGCGTCCGCCGCGTCCGCTGGACCGGCTGGCCTGCGCCAGGGCGCCGCTCGCGTCGATCCTGCTGCTGCACGCGCGGCGGACGTAAAGGGGGCGGGGCGACCATGTGGTGGGGTGTGGCCGCGGCCCTGTTGGCGAACGTCCTGTACAGCGGCGGCTTCGTCCTGGAGAAGCGGGCCCTCGCGAGCCTTCCCGAGGTGTCGATCCGCCGGCCGGCGCGTCTGCTGCGGCTGGTGGTGGGCAGCCCGCTGTGGATCGGCGGCTCGCTGGCGCTCGCGGCGGGGTTCGCCGCCCAGCTCGCGGTGTACCGCACGCTGCCGATCGCCGCCGCCCAGGGCATCTTCGTCTCCGGTCTGGTGCTGCTCGTGCTGCTGTCCGCCCGGCTGCTGGGCGAGGAGACCAGCGGCCGCGAACGGTACGCGCTCGGCGCCATCCTCCTCGCCCTGCTGATGGTGGTGCTGTCGCTGAAGGAGGGCGGCACCGGCGGCGACACCGTGGGGCAGCACGCGCCGTCCTCGCTGATCCTGCTGGTGTGCGTGCCGGCGCTGGCCGCCGGGGTGTGGCTCTACAGCTCCGCCGAGCGCAACGCCCGCCGCCGGCACCGGCGGCCCACGACGGGCGTCGAGTACGGCGTGGCCGTCGGTCTGCTCTACGGGGTCAGCTCGCTCGCCGTCAAGGGCGTGTCGAGCCATCTGACGGCCGACGGTCTCGGCGGCGCCGTCGTCGGCCTGCTGCGCTCCCCGTACCCGTATCTGCTGCTGTTCACCGGGGTGTTCGGGCTGGTGATGTCGCAGGCGGCGCTCCAGCGCTGCCGTGCCTCGCTGATCGTGCCCGTCTGTACGACCGTGACCTGTCTGTTCACGGCGGTGCTCGGCACGCTCTCGTTCGGTGAGCAACTGCCGGACGAACCGCTTCGGCTGGCCCTGCGCGTCCTGGGCACGGTGCTGGCCGTCGGCGTCCTGCTGGCCATGCCCAAGCATGACACCGCACCACAAGAGCCTTTTCAGGCGAAGGAGTTGACGCGACCGTGAAAGCCGACGACCCGCTGCTGAGGATTCTGGCCTGCCCGCTCGACAAGGGGCCGCTGCGGCTGCTCGCGCCGGACGGCGCGGGGGACGGGACGCTGTACAACCCGCGTCTGCGGCGCCGCTACCCGATCGTCGACGGCGTCCCGCAGCTGCTGCCGTCGTCCGGGGAGCAGGTGTCGGAGGAGGAGCACGAGGAGTTGCTGACGAGAGCGGCCGAGGACCCGTCCGGCGCCGGGAACGGTGACGGCACCGGCACCGGCGGCCCGGGGGCGGCGACGCCATGACGACACACCGCACGCTCGCGGCCCGGGTCGCGGGAGTCCTGCCCACCCGCCTGGTGGCCGCGACGGCCAGAGCCGTCTACCCGCGCTACGAGCCCGAGCTGGCCCGCCTCGGCGACCTGTGCCCGCCGGACTGCGACACGGCCGTGGACATCGGCGGCTGGTACGGCCCGTGGA
>NZ_NEUB01000378.1 GCF_002910825.1 Streptomyces sp. SM1
CCGGTGGTGGGCGACCCGGAGGCCGTCTTCTTCGGCTTCTGCGACGGCTCGGCGCTGCCCGGGTTCACCGTGCCCGGCTTCGAGGGGCCGGGGGTGGCGGCCGGGGTGTCCGACGGCGCCGGGGAACGGGTGCCGTGCTGCCGGCCGTTCCACTGGTGGTACCGGCCGGGGCCGTCCCACCGGTCGTGGTCCACGGCGGCGGCGGTGCCGCCCCGGTTCTGCCGTTCACCGCCGCCGGGCCAGTCGGTACAGGCCATGGCGACCGAGGGTATGCCTATGACGCCGATGGCGACTGCCGCGACGACCGTGCGGCGGTACTGCTGCTGATGGCGGTGCTTTCCCATGTGTGACCTCACCCCTGCTGTCCGGAGGCTGGTCATTCTCGGGACGGCCCCGCACCGGGCGCAAAGGGCCTTTCTACTACCGTGCCTCGTAGGCCGGCCGGGGTCTTGCGGCGGGCGGGAGAGCGTGCAGACCCGCCGGTGAGGGGTCTCCCGGAAGGCCTGCCGACGCGTCAGAACCCCGCGTCCGGCGACGAGGCCGTGGCCCCCGGCTCACCGCCGGCCCGCCACCCGCGCCGCCCCCGCACACTTCCACGGCAAGCCGGACAAGTCCCCCATGTCGCCGGAGCGGTTCCTACTAAGCGGCCCGCCCAGATCGGAAACCCCGTGTGGCAGATGTCACGGAACCATCAATTCCGGATGGCTACTGCGGGCTTCCGAGGGCGGCCACGGCCTCCTTGGCGGCCTTGATGGCACCCTTGTTGATCTCTTCCGTGTCGGGTGCCTTCTTCGACTCGAAGTCGCTGCCGTTGTACGTCACGATCACCAGCGCGTTGGAGGCACGGGCCAGCACCACGCCCTCACGCGTCTGCTGCTTGTCCTCGGTGGTGAGGTTCACGACGGAGTACGCCGCGTCCCCGAGCCCGGGAACCGGGCCGCCGCCGCTCTTCTCCTCCAGCCGCCCCTGGTACGACTGCTCCGCCGCCTCGTCCGACTCCAGCACCTCGTAGGACACGTCGAGCCAGCGGTACTCGTAGCCCTTGAGCGCGTTCCAGGAGCAGGTGCGGCGCAGCTTCGTGTCGGTGGACGCTATCTCCTTGCCTGCCGTCTTGGCGCCCGGCACAAGGGACTTGACGCTCTTCTCGGCGATGCTGTCGCACGGCGCCGGCGCGGCGGCGTACGTCTTCGCCACCTGCGTCTCGGCAGGGGCGGAGGCGGACTGGGTCTTCGTCTTCTCGGTCGGCTTGCTCTCGGCGGCCTGCGGTGCGGCCAGCGGGCCGGAGGACAGCGCCCAGCCCGCCGCGGCGAGGACGACCACTGGGGACAGGCGCGCGGTCAGGGCGATCGGCAGAGGAAAGGAACGCACGGCGCACTTCTCGTGGGGTTGGTGCGGAGAGGGTCCGCACTGCGGACGGGACGCCAGTGTCACACGCATTGTTGTGGCGCGGAAGGGTCAACTCGCTCCGTAGGCGCGCGGTGACGGGGGCGTACCGCCCGGGGTCGCCGATTGCTTCGATTCCTCTGGTAAACAGGCGATTTGGGCGCGTCGGACCGGCCCACGTCACCGCACCCGGACCCGCGGCCCACCCGATCGCCGGCGGGGGCGGCCGACGCGCTGACTCAGGCCCCCGGCTACCACGGAGCGGGACGTGGTGTTCCGCCGCGACGCGATCCGCGCCCACGGGCTCCGCGACGCCCGGCCCGGGGGCACTTGCGTGTTCCCGTGCGACACCGGCGGGCCGCCGGCGTACGCGCTCACACGGCGTGCACCTTGACGCCCGCCTCGGTGAGCCGGGCCGCCGTCCCGGACGGCAGCGCGGAGTCGGTCACCAGGACGTCCACGCGGTCCAGTCCGCAGATCCGGGCGAAGGCGCGCCGGCCCATCTTGGAGGCGTCGGTGACCACGATCACCCGGCGCGCCCGCTCGGCGAACAGACGGCTGATGCCGGCCTCGTCCTCCTGATGGGTCATCAGCCCCAACTCCGGGTCGACGCCGTCGACTCCGAGGACGGCGACATCGAGAACCACCTCGTTCAGCACCCCCATGGCGAGCGGCCCGACGAGTTCGTACGTCTGGGGGCGGGCCACCCCGCCGGTGACCACGATCTTCACCTGTGGGCGTACCGCCAGCTCACCGGCGATGTTGAGCGCGTTGGTGACGACCGTGAACAGGGGCGCCGACGCCTCGGGGGCGTCCCGCCGCCCCCGTCCGTCGTGGCTGCCGCCCGCCCGCAACCCCAGCGCGCGTGCCACCTCGGTCGTCGTGGTGCCGCCGTTGAGGCCCACCACGTCGCCGTCGGCGATCATGTCGGCCACCGCCGTCGCGATGCGCTGTTTCTCGGAGGCGTGGCGTGCGGACTTGTAGCGCAGGGGGAGTTCGTAGGAGACGCCGTGCGCGACGGCTCCGCCGCGGGTGCGGACCAGCATCTGCTGTCCGGCGAGTTCGTCCAGATCGCGGCGGATGGTCGCGGGGGAGACCTCCAGCGCGGTGGCCGCGTCGTCGACGTCGATCCGGCCCTCGCCGGTGAGGAGTTCCAGCAGTCGGCTCCACCGGTCGTGCTTGGACATGCGCGGGACTCCCTCTGGGCCTCGGTGCGGCGTTCCGGACACGGTAAGGGACCCGGGCGGCATGCCCTGCCCCGAAACGTCCGGGTGACGGGCCCTGGACCCGGGGTCCGGGTCTGCTGGATACTGCGCGACATGATGCATGCTCGATATTGCTCGAAGAAGGCTCTCTTCGAGCATTTTCACGCACTCGGCCATGACCAGCCGGTGTCCGGGCTCACCGCCCGCCCGGTGAGACGGACCGGCCCGCCGCACCGCAACCGCCCCACCCCGCCCGCGAAGGAGTACGCCACCTTGTCCACCACCCCTTCCAGCCGCACCTCGGCCGAGATCGCCTCCCAGCCCGCCGTCTGGCGCCGGGCCGCCGCGTCACTGCCGCACCAGGCGCCGGCCCTGCCCCGCCGGGGAGAGCGCGTCGCCGTCGTCGGCTGCGGAACCTCCTGGTTCATGGCCCAGTCCTACGCCGCACTGCGGGAGAGCGGCGGCCACGGCGAGACCGACGCCTACGCCGCCTCCGAGTTCCCGCTCGGGCGGCGCTACGACCGGGTCCTCGCCATCACCCGGTCCGGAACCACCACCGAGGTCCTCCACCTGCTGCGCCGTGTGAAGGGCACCGTTGCCACCGGAGCCGTCACCGCCGATCCGGCGACGCCCGTGACGGAGGTGGCCGACGCCGTCGCCGTACTGGACTTCGCCGACGAGGAGTCGGTCGTCCAGACCCGGTTCGCCACCGCCGGCCTCGCGCTGCTCCGCGCCCACCTGGAGTCCGAGAACGCCCTGCCCGCCGGTGTACGGCCCCTGGACGCCGCGATCCGCGACGCCGAACGGGCCGTCACCGAACCACTCGACGCCGCGGTGAGCGGAGCCGAACAGTTCACGTTCCTGGGCAGCGGCTGGACCTGCGGCCTGGCGCTGGAGGCCGCTCTGAAGATGCGGGAGGCGGCCGGCGCCTGGACCGAGGCGTACCCGGCGATGGAGTACCGGCACGGGCCCATCAGCATCACCGGTCCGGGCCGGGTCGCCTGGGCCTTCGGCGAACTCCCGGAAGGCCTGGCCGACGACGTCGCCCGGGTCGGCGGCACCCTGGTCGCGGGCTCGACCGCCACGCCCGCGGGCCTGGACCCGCTCGCCGACCTCGTCCGCGCCCAGCGCCTCGCCGTGATCTGCGCCGAGGCACGGGGATACGACCCCGACCGGCCCCGCAACCTCACCCGGTCCGTCATCCTCCA
>NZ_NEUB01000379.1 GCF_002910825.1 Streptomyces sp. SM1
CCCGCGGCCGCGCGCGGAGCCGATGCCGGCAGGACGCCGTGCGACCGACCCGGCGCCTTCGAAGCGGACCGGCACACCCAGCGACCTGCGACGCCGCCAACCGCGGCCAGCGGCTCCGCACCGTACAGTGGAGAGAACGCCGCATACCGCCCCCCGTCCGAGCAGCCGGTCAGGACATGCCCCACCACTCCTCCCCGTCCCACGGCCCGCAGGAGCCGCTCTTCGGCCTCGACGAGCTGCCGCTGAAGCCGGCGGCCCGCCGGCCGGGGCCCGTCGCCTCCCCGTTCCGGGACTCCGAGCACGCACGCAGGCTCCTCGCGATCCGCGAGATCCACGCCGAACCGGCCGCCGCCGTCTCGCCCCGCGGCCGGGAGATCCTGGCCCGGTTCCCCGGCGCCCGGCTGATCGAGGTGGACTCCCACTGGCGCATCCCCGAGCTGCACGGCAACGAGGGAAGCGCCGACCGCTGGATGCGGATCAAACGCGAGACCCTCGTGCTGGGCGTGAAGAAGACCCTCACCACGCGCCCCAACGGCCGCTCCGCCGACTGGATCGCCCCCGGCCCGTCCAACGGCTGCGCCCTGTCCTGCGTGTACTGCTACGTGCCCCGCCGCAAGGGCTTCGCCAACCCGATCACCCTTTTCACCAACATCGACCGGATCATCGCCCACCTGGGACGCCACGTCGCCGGCCGGGGCCCCAAACCGGAGCCCAACCAGTGCGACCCCGAGGCCTGGGTGTACGACATCGGGGAGAACGGCGACTGCTCCGTCGACGCCCTCGTCTGCGACAACACCGCGGACCTGGTCCGCGCCTTCCGTGACTGGCCTACCGCGAAGGCGTCCTTCGCGACCAAGTTCGTCAACCCCGACCTCCTGGACCTCGACCCGCGCGGCCGCACCCGCGTCCGGTTCTCGGTGATGCCTGCCGAGGACTCGCGCCTGCTCGACCTGCGCACCAGCCCGGTCGACCGCCGGATCGCCGCCGCCGCGGACTTCCTGGACGCGGGCTACGAGGTGCACTTCAACCTCTCGCCCGTCGTCGTCCGCCCCGGCTGGCAGGAGGCCTGGACGGAGCTGCTGCGGCACATGGACGACGTACTGCCGCCGCGCGTCAAACGGCAGGCGCTGGCCGAGGTCATCATGCTCACCCACAACGCGGACCTGCACGAGGTCAACCTCCGCTGGCATCCGCGCGGCGAGGACGTCCTGTGGCAGCCCACCGCCCAGGAGACCAAACGCTCCCAGAACGGCGCCCTCAACCTCCGCTACCGCGCCGACATCAAACGGCGCGCCCTCGCCGAGCTGCGCGCACTCCTCGACCGCCACACGCCGTGGCTGGGTGTGCGCTACGCCTTCTGACAGACAGGCAGGACCCATCCGGAGCTGCCGCGGGTCCCCCCTGATCATTCGAATTAAGGGTAGGCTAACCTTGCCTCGTGATTCCTGGTGAAGAGGCGGCCCTGGGCCCGCGTGGGCACGAACTGTCGGCCACCGATGTGACCGTGGCGTACGACGGCACCGACGTCGTGCACGGCGCGGCACTGACCCTGCGGCCCGGCGAAGTGACCGCCCTGGTGGGCCCGAACGGCAGCGGCAAGTCGACCCTGCTGCGCACGGTCGCCCGGCTGCAGCGGCCACGCAGTGCCTCGCTCACGATCGACGCGGGCACCGACGCGCTGGCGCTCAGCCCCCGGGAGTTCTCCCGCCGCGTCGCCCTGCTGCTGCAGGGACGCCCCACCCCCAGCGGGCTGAGCGTGCGCGACGTCGTCGAGTTCGGCCGCTACCCGCACCGCGGCCGATGGGGCGGCACGGACCCCGGCGGCCGCGCCGCGGTGGACCGCGCACTCGCCCTGACCGGTGTCGCGGAGCTCGCCGAGCGCGGAGCCGAACACCTCTCCGGCGGCCAGCTCCAGCGCGTATGGCTGGCCGGCTGCCTCGCCCAGGAGACCGGCGTCCTCCTCCTCGACGAACCCACCACCTACCTCGACCTGCGCTACCAGGTCGAACTCCTCGACCTGGTACGCGACCTGGCGGAGGAGCACGGCATCGCGGTCGGTGTCGTCCTGCACGACCTCGACCAGGCGGCGGCCGTCGCCGACCGGATCGTGCTCCTCGCGTCCGGCCGTGTCGTCGCGGAGGGCCGCCCCGAGGACGTCCTCACCCCGGAACGCCTGACCGAGGTCTACGGCATCCGGATCGAGGTCGACACCGACCCCCTGACCGGCCGGCTGCGCACCCGCGCCATCGGCCGCCACCACACCCGAAGCGAAAGGCTCCGTACCACCTCATGAGACGCCTCCTGCGCACCGCGCCCCTGGCTGCCGCCGCCCTCCTGCTCGCCGCCTGCGGCACCACCGAACCCGCCGCCGACGAGGCCAAGGAGTCCACCGAGGCGATCACCCTCACCGACGCCACCGGCGCGAAGATCGAACTCGACGGCCCCGCCGAGAAGGTCGTCGGCACCGAGTGGAACGTGGTCGAGCACCTGATCTCGCTGGGCGTCGACCCGGTCGGCGTGGCCGACGTCAAGGGGTACCGGACGTGGGACTCCGCCGTCCCGCTCAAGAACGAGCCCAAGGACATCGGCACCCGCGGCGAGCCCAGCATGGACACCATCGCCTCGCTCGAGCCCGACCTCATCGTCGCCACCAGCGACCTGCAGCCGGGCGCCCTCAAGCAGTTGCGCAAGGCCGCCCCGGTCGTCACGGTGACGTCCGCCGACGCCTCCGACCCGGTCGGGCAGATGCTGGAGAACCTCGACCTCATCGCCGAGGCCACCGGCACCACCGAGCGCGCCACGACCCTGAAGAAGGACTTCGACGCCAAGCTCGCCGAGGGCACGAAGGCCCTCGCGGACGCCGGCCTGGACGGCGCGGAGATCGCCTTCGCCGACGGATACGTCAGCGCCAACCAGGTCTCCCTCCGCCCCTACACCGCCGGTTCACTCATCGGCGGGATCAACGAGCGGCTCGGACTGAAGAACGCCTGGAAGCTGAAGGGCGACGAGGCGTACGGTCTGGCCGCCACCGACGTCGAGGGGCTGACCGGCCTGGGCGAGGTGCAGTTCGTCTACATCGGCAACGAGGACGACGCCGCCAGCGACCCCTTCGGCAAGGAGCTCGCCGGCAACTCCATATGGAAGTCGCTGCCGTTCGTGAAGTCCGGTGACGTGCACCGGCTGGACGACGGCATCTGGATGTTCGGTGGCACCGGCTCGATGGAGGCGTACACCGACGCCCTCGTCGCCTCGCTGACGAAGTAGCGCGATGGCCGTCACCGCCACCACTCCCACCGCCCGTCCGGCGACGGTGTCGTCCCGGACGGGCGCGGCCGCGGTGACGACCGCGCTCGTGCTCCTGGTCGCCGCCCTCGCCGTCGTCGACATCGCCCAGGGCACGGCCGCGGTCGGCCCGGCCGAGGTACTCAAGGCCCTCACCGGACGGGCAGACCCGGCCGACGCGTCCGTCGTCATCGCCTCACGGCTGCCCAGGATGACCGCCGGTCTCCTCGTCGGCGCGGCCCTCGGCATGGCCGGCATCGCCCTGCAGGCGGTCAGCCGCAACGTCCTGGCCTCTCCCGACACCCTGGCCGTCAACGCCGGCTCCTACCTCGCCCTCGGCATCGCCGCCGTCACCGGTGTGTCGCTGCCGCTGCTCGCCTCCTCGGGTGTCGCCTTCGCCGGCGGGCTCGCGGCGGCGGCCGTCGTCCTCGGACTGTCGGGCCTCGGCGCGGGCACCGTACGCCTCGTGCTCGCCGGTACCGCGCTCGCCCTCGGACTGACCGCCGTCACCCAGGGACTGCTGCTGCTGTTCCCGCAGGAGACCGAGGGCCTCTACCAGTGGAACCAGGGAAGCATCGGCCAGAACGGCTTCGACGGTGTGCTCCAGATGCTGCCCGTCGCCGTCGCCGGACTCGCCGGCCTGCTGCTCATCGCCCGCAGGGTCGACGCCCTCGCCCTCGGCGACGACACCGCCCGCGGACTCGGCGTCCCCGTGCGCGCCACCCGGATCACCACCGTCGTACTCGCGACACTGCTCTCCGCGGCGGCCGTCACCCTCGCCGGCCCCATCGGCTTCGTCGGCCTGTGCGCCCCGGCCCTCGTCCGCCCGCTCGCCCGCTGGTTCCGCGGGATCACCAGGCTGCGGGCCGGAGTGCCGCTCGCCGGCCTGGTCGGCGCCGCGCTGGTTCTCGGCGCGGACGTGCTGCTGCGCGCGTTCATCGACTCGGACACCGCGGTCGCCGTCCCCACCGGTGTGGTCACCAGCCTCGTCGGCGCGGTGTTCCTGGTGGTGATGGCGGCCCGGCTCCGCGACACCGCCGGAGCCCCGGCACCGGACAGACTGCTCATCCGCAGCCGCGCCGTCTTCGTCACCACCCTCCTCGTGCTCTCGCTCGCCCTGGTCGGCGTCACCGTCGCCGCCGTCCTCGTGGGCGACAGCAAGCTGCTGCTCGGCGACGTGGCCAACTGGCTGCAGGGCAGGGCCGGCCGCACCGTCTCCTTCGTCCTGGAGACCCGTGTGCCCCGCGTGCTCGCCGCGCTCCTCGCCGGCGCGGC
Source organism: Streptomyces sp. SM1 (assembly GCF_002910825.1). Classification (GTDB taxonomy): domain Bacteria; phylum Actinomycetota; class Actinomycetes; order Streptomycetales; family Streptomycetaceae; genus Streptomyces; species Streptomyces okerensis. Next base: position 4,558 of record NZ_NEUB01000379.1, read on the forward strand.
ACTCGCGCTGGCCGGCACCCTGGTGCAGGCCGTCACCCGCAACCCGCTCGCGGAACCCGCCGTCCTCGGCGTCTCCGGCGGCGGCGCCCTCGGTGCCGTGATCCTCGTGACCAGCGTCCCCGTCGCCGGGGCGTGGGGCATCGCCGGGGCCGCGTTCGCGGGATCCGCGGTCACCGCGGTCGTCGTGTTCGGCCTCGCCGCGCGCGGAGGGTTCCAGCAGAACCGGCTGGTCCTCGTCGGCGTCGGTGTCGCGGCCGGTACGACGGCCCTGATCAGCCTGCTGATCGTGCTCACCGACCCGTTCAACGCCACCAAGGCCCTCACCTGGCTGTCGGGCTCCACCTACGGCAGGACCCTGCCCGACGTGGTGCCCCTCGCCGCCGTGCTCGCCGTCGCCGTCGTGGTGGCCGGGATCCGGCACCGGGAACTCGACCTGGTCTCCCTCGACGAGGACACCCCCCGGCTGCTGGGCCTCGACCTGGCGCGGGGCAGGCTGGGCTTCCTCGTGGTGAGCGTCCTGCTCACCGCGACCGCCGTGTCCGCCGCAGGCACCATCGGCTTCGTCGGTCTGGTCGCCCCGCACGCGGCCCGCGCCCTCGTCGGACGACGGCACACCCGGGTCCTCCCGGTCGCCCTGCTCCTGGGCGCCGTACTGGTGTGCGCCGCGGACCTGCTGGGCCGCACCGTCATCGCGCCGGCCCAGCTGGGCGCCGGCCTCATGACGGCCGTGATCGGTACGCCGTACTTCCTGTACGTACTGGTGCGCAGCCGCCGCTAGCGAACCGGCCGGAGGAATCCGGGGACCCCGCGGGCCCCGCGACGAGGGCGTTCACCGCTCCGCCCGGGACCCGCGGTATCCCCGGCGCTCCGTGCGTCGCGGGCCGGCCCGGGAGACGACCCCCTCCGCTTCCGCAGACGTGCGGAACGCGCGTCGGAGTGTTCGGACGTGCGGGTCAGAAGACGCATGGACGGGAAACCGTCGTCCCCGCCCAGGGGTTGACCACCGTGCCCACCGGAGAGCCCGGTGACCGGAGCCGACCGCGAAAGGCACCTGACACGGTGTGAGTGACGGGCTACGCTCGCCGCGATGACCACATACCCCGTTCTCGGATTGGGGGTCCCGTCCAAGCAAGGTGAGTGCTGATGCACACACCTTCCGTGGACGGGGACTCCCGCCTCTCCCTCTGGCTGCGCGTGCGTGAGTACGCCGTGCCGCCCTCCATGATCGAGACCGCGACCGCCCGCCGACGCGCCGGCGACTGGGCAGGCGCGTGCGCCGCGGCCGGTATCGACGTCGACCTCCGCCTCCGTACCCTGGCCCGCACCCATGGCCGGGAGCTCGCGGCCCGAATCCGGTCCGATCTCCGGCACTTGGCGCCCGACCTGCTGCGCTGGCACATGCCGCGAGTCGACCCCGACGGACTGCTGCGCCCGGGCCGCACCCTTGCCCTGGCCCGCTACGACCGCCCGGACCCGGTGTACCTCGTGGTCCGGCCGCCGCCCGCCTGGGCGGACGGCGGCCAGCGGATCAGCCTCGCCCTGTGGGACACCTCGCGCCTCGGCGCCGACGCCCGGCACCATCCGCACCCGCGTCCCGCGCCCCGGTTCCGCCTGGACCTGCACCGCCACCTGTGGGACGCCCGCAGGACCGGTGAACTGCGGGTCCGCTCCGGTGCCGACCGGCCGCCGCCAGGATCCGAGCCGCCCGGGCCCCTCCCGCCCGGACACCACTGCGCCGTGGACCGCTGGGCCGACGAGGCACGGATCGTGCTCC
>NZ_NEUB01000380.1 GCF_002910825.1 Streptomyces sp. SM1
CTTCCCGCTCCAGGCCCCGCGCACCGCCCGCGAACTGCTCGCCGACCACATCACGGCGATGGTCTGCTGCGCGGCGATGGACACCGCGGGCGCCACCCCCGGGCTCGACTGGCTCGACGGCCCGACGCTGCTCCTGAGCGGTGTACGGGCGGCGGACCTGTCCCCCCAGGTCCTGGCCCTGATCGAGGACGGCAACCCCTCCGACCTGCGGCTGTGGCTGACCCGGCACGGCATACGCGCCGAGAAGCCGGTACGCCTGGTCTG
>NZ_NEUB01000034.1 GCF_002910825.1 Streptomyces sp. SM1
CGCTGCACGATCTCCTGCACCACCTGCTCGGCGGTACGCCGGTTGAGCTGGGCCTGGGCGGTGGGCAGCAGCCGGTGGGCGAGGACGGCCGAGGCGAGTGCCTGCACGTCGTCCGGCAGCGCGTAGTCCCGGCCGCCGAGGGCCGCCGCCGCCTTCGCCGCGCGCAGCAGGTGCAGCGTCGCGCGGGGTGAGGCGCCGAGTCTGAGATCGGGGTGCGTGCGGGTGGCGGCGACCAGGTCCACCGCGTACCGGCGGATCGGTTCGGCCACGTACACGTCGCGCACCGCCTCGATCAGCTTCAGGATCTCGTGCGCGTGCGCCACCGGCTGGAGGTCCTCCAGCGGCGAGACGCCCCCGTGCACGTCCAGCATCTGCAGTTCGGCCTCCGCGCTCGGGTAGCCGACCGAGACGCGGGCCATGAAACGGTCGCGCTGGGCCTCCGGCAGCGGGTAGGTGCCCTCCATCTCCACCGGGTTCTGCGTCGCCACGACCATGAACGGGCTGGGCAGCTCGTAGGTCTTGCCGTCGATGGTGACCTGGCGCTCCTCCATCGACTCCAGCAGCGCGGACTGGGTCTTCGGCGAGGCGCGGTTGATCTCGTCGCCGATCACCACCTGCGCGAAGATGGCGCCCGGCTTGAACTCGAAATCACGGCGCTGCTGGTCCCAGATGGACACACCGGTGATGTCCGAGGGCAGCAGGTCCGGCGTGAACTGGATCCGCCGCACCGAGCAGTCGATGGACCGCGCCAGCGCCTTGGCCAGCATCGTCTTGCCGACTCCCGGCACATCCTCGATGAGCAGATGTCCCTCGGCGAGCAGTACGGTCAGCGAGAGCCGTACGACCTCAGGCTTTCCCTCGATCACGCCTTCCACCGAACTCCGCACGCGTTCCACCACGGCGGTCAGATCAGTGAGGCTCGCTCGATCGTCATAGGTCGTCACCCGGCCCTCCTCGGCCTTTTCCCGCGCTCCACGAGGGAGCGGGGAACCCCAAATGTCCCGGGCCGACGCCTTCTCCGCGGACCGGCCCACCCCGAATCACGGACACCACGCGGGAAAAGTTCCGCGTGACGCCACTTCCGCATTGTCGCCGCCGTTACCGATTCGTGTCACTCGTCTGTGGACAACTGACAGCGATATGTCAGCTCTTACGACTGGAACGGCTCCGGAGTTCAGCAGATCCCCGGGGCGGGCGTCCACTCAGGCGGGGTCGATCTCGCGCAGCAGACCCGACTTCACGTCGAAGACGAAGCCCCGCACGTCGTCGGTGTGCAGCAGGAACGGCGAGGTCCGCACCCTGGCCATCGACTGGCGCACGTCCTGGTCGACGTCCCGGAAGGCCTCCACCGCCCATGCGGGGCGCTGGCCCACCTCCATCTCCAGATCGTGCCGGAACTCCTCGGTGATGGACTCCAGACCGCAGTTGGTGTGGTGGATGAGGACCACGCTGCGGGTGCCGAGTGCCCGCTGGCTGATGGTCAGCGAACGGATCACGTCGTCGGTGACCACGCCGCCCGCGTTGCGGATCGTGTGGCAGTCGCCGAGCGAGAGACCCAGCGCGTCGTGCAGGTCCAGGCGCGCGTCCATGCACGCCACCACCGCCACGTGCAGCACCGGGCGGGCGTCCATGCCCGGGTCGGTGAAGGCGGCCGCGTACTGCTCGTTGGCTTCGACCAGACGGTCGGTGATCTTGCCGGCGGTGGCGGTGGCGGTGGCGGTGGCGGTGGCGGTGGCGGTGGCGGTGCTGGAGCCTGCGGGGACCGATGCGGAAGTCGTCATACTCATGACGGTAATGGTCAGGAGGGCGCCAGGCCCGTTGTGAGGGGGGACAAAGAACGTCAGCGATCCTTGTTGTGAGGTAATCCACACGAGTGGCGTGAGTCCCCTCCCAAGGATGATTCGCCCGACGTATCCCTTGACTCGCGGTGCGTGCCGCGACGCGCAGGCCGGTTGATTGACCGGGCGTGACCGTGGACTAAAGTGACGCCGAGCGGGAGGCGAGACCGCCCGCTGCACTGATTTCCCGGAGACCCCCGGCCACGACCGGGGAGTCTCCCCGCGTGCGCGGCGCGTACGTACGGCTCGGCCTCCTCCTCCCGCCGCCGCTCGGCCGAAGCTCCGGCGCCGGCCGCCCCTCCACCGGGGGAGGGCGGGGACCCGGCGGTGCGTGAACGCCGCGCCGGATCTGAGAGGGCCCCTTGAGCCAACGTCGACACGTCCCGGTGATGCTCCAGCGGTGCCTGGACCTGTTGGCGCCCGCCCTGGAGCAGCCCGGAGCCGTGGTGGTCGACTGCACGCTGGGGCTCGGCGGCCACAGCGAGGCCCTGCTCCGGCGCTTCCCCGAGGCCCGGCTCGTCGCACTGGACCGCGACAAGGAAGCCCTGCGCCTGTCCGGCGAGCGGCTCGCCCCCTTCGGCGAGCGGGCCACCCTGGTGCACGCCGTCTACGACGAGCTCCCCGACGTGCTCGACCGGCTCGGCGTCCCGCGCGTGCGGGGCGTCCTGTTCGACCTCGGGGTGTCCTCCATGCAGCTCGACGAGGCGGACCGCGGCTTCGCCTACGCCCAGGACGCCCCGCTCGACATGCGGATGGACCAGACGACCGGCCTCGGCGCGGCCGAGGTCCTCAACACCTATCCGCCCGGCGAACTCGTCCGCATCCTGCGCGCGTACGGCGAGGAGAAGCAGGCCAAGCGGATCGTGTCCGCCGTCGTGCGCGAGCGCGAGAAGGAGCCGTTCACCAACAGTGCACGCCTGGTCGAGCTGATCCGGGACGCACTGCCGCAGGCCGCCAAGCGCACCGGCGGCAACCCGGCCAAGCGCACCTTCCAGGCCCTGCGGATCGAGGTCAACGGCGAGCTGACGGTGCTGGAGCGGGCGATCCCGGCGGCCGTCAGGTCCCTGTCCGTGGGCGGACGGATCGCCGTGCTGTCGTACCACTCCCTCGAGGACCGCCTCGTCAAGCAGGTGTTCGCGGCCGGCGCCGCCACCACCGCCCCGCCCGGACTCCCGGTCGTCCCCGAGCAGTACCAGCCGAGGCTCAAGCTGCTCACGCGCGGTGCCGAACTTCCCACCGAGGAGGAGATCGCCGAGAACCGCCGCGCGGCCCCCGCGCGGCTGCGCGGCGCCGAGCGGATCAGGGAGGACGTCGGGTGAACCGCCGGCGGCACCGGCCCCGCACACGGCACGAGGGCACGGACGGCGCATGAGGCGGGCGACGGGCCGGCGTACGGGCGGGACGAACGAACTCAGGGGAGCGTGAGTGAGTAGGAAACCCGGACTGAAAGGGCGGCCCGGACCGGCGGGACGGCCCGAGCTGAGGGGGCGGGCGGCCCGGCTCGCGCAGTTCCTGCCCACCGGCCGGGCCCAGGCGGCCCGCACCCCCTTCGTCCTGCTCGTCGTGCTGCTCCTCGGCGGCGGTCTGATCGGTCTCCTGGTGCTGAACTCCGCCCTCAGCGAAGGCGCCTTCCGGCTCGACGACCTCCAGCGGGAGACCAAGGACCTCACCGACGAGGAACAGGCCCTGCAGCGCGACATCGGCGCCTACTCCGCCCCCGACGCCCTCCAGCGCCGGGCACGCGAGCTCGGCATGGTGCCCGGCGGCGACCCCGCCTTCCTGGCCCCCGACGGCAAGGTCCGGGGCGTACCCA
>NZ_NEUB01000035.1 GCF_002910825.1 Streptomyces sp. SM1
GGAGGAGCGCACCGGCGGCCGGGGTGCGCTGAACTTCCTGGAGGAGACCGAGGCCGAGGACATCGCCGCCGACACCCTCAGCCGGCGTGCCGTCCGCCCCGACGCGGTCCGCCTGATGACCGCGCACCGCTCCAAGGGGCTGGAGTGGCGCCTGGTCGTGGTGGCCGGTGTCCAGGAGGGACTGTGGCCGGACCTGCGCCGCCGCGGCTCCCTGCTGGAGGCCGACCGCATCGGCCGTGACGGACTCGCCGAGCCCCTCACCCCCGGCGCGCTGCTCGCCGAGGAGCGCCGCCTCTTCTACGTCGCCGCCACGCGCGCGCGTGAGCGACTCGTCGTGACGGCCGTGAAGGCCCCCGCCGACGACGGTGACCAGCCCTCCCGTTTCCTCACCGAACTCGGCGTCGAACCCAAGGACGTCACCGGACGGCCCCGCCGCCCGCTGTCCGTCGCCGCGCTCGTCGCGGAACTGCGCGCCACCACCGTCGACCCCCGGGTCTCGGACACCCTCCGTCAGGCCGCAGCCCGGCGGCTGGCCCGGCTCGCCGCGCTCGCCGACGAGGACGGCCGCCCCCTGGTGCCGTCCGCGCACCCCTACCGCTGGTGGGGCATGTTCGAACCGACGGAGAGCAAGGTCCCGCTGCGGAGCCGCGACCAGCCGGTCGTGCTCTCCGGCAGCGCCCTCGACCAACTGGCCAACACCTGCGCCCTGCAGTGGTTCCTGGGCCGCGAGGTGAAGGCGGACGCCCCCGCGACCGCCGCCCAGGGCTTCGGCAACGTGGTGCACGTGCTGGCCGACGAGGTCGCCTCCGGGCACACCCCGGCCGATCTGGCCGTCCTCATGGAGCGCCTCGACTCCGTGTGGAACGCGCTCGCCTTCGACGCGCCGTGGAAGTCGGCGCAGGAGAAGGAGAGCGCGCGCGTGGCGCTCGAACGCTTCCTGAAGTGGCACGTCATGGACCGCACCGGACGCACCCCGGTCGCCAGTGAGCACGACTTCGACGTCACCCTCGAAGCGGGCGAGTACGAGGTGCGCATCCGCGGCCAGATGGACCGCGTCGAAACCGACGGCGAGGGGCGCGCGTACGTCGTCGACTTCAAGACCGGCAAAGGGGCGCCCAGCGCCAAGGAGGTCGAGCGCCACCCCCAGCTCGCCGTCTACCAGCTCGCCGTCGGTGAGGGCGCCGTCGACGAGGTCTTCGACGGAGCGCGTCCCGAACCGGGCGGCGCCGAACTCGTCCAGCTGCGCCAGGGCGCGGCCCAACGGGACGGTGGCGAGACCCTGCCCAAGGTGCAGGCCCAGGAGCCGCCGGAGGGCGAGTGGGTCGGCGATCTGCTGGCCACGGCCGCCGGGAAGGTCCTCGACGAACGGTTCACCCCGACCGCGGGCCAGCACTGCACCCACTGCGCGTTCCGTGCGTCGTGCAGCGCCCGGCCCGAGGGCCGGCACGTCGTCGAGTGACGGACGTGACGCATCGCACCACCCCTTCCGAGCTGCGGTTACTCACTCGCTGAGGGCTCGGCCGGCCTCCGGTGTCAGTGTCCGCCGTTAGATTCTCCGTGTGCCCGACCTCATCACCGATCCCGATCAGCTCAAGGAGCTCCTCGGCATCCCGTTCACCCCGGAGCAGACGGCCTGCATCATCGCGCCGCCCGCCCCGCAGGTGATCGTGGCCGGAGCGGGATCGGGCAAGACGACGGTGATGGCGGCCCGCGTGGTGTGGCTGGTCGGCACCGGCCAGGTCGCCCCCGAACAGGTACTCGGCCTCACCTTCACCAACAAGGCCGCCGGTGAACTCGCCGAGCGCGTCCGCAAGGCGCTGATCAAGGCCGGCGTCACCGACCCCGACCCCCTTGACCCGGACAACCCCCCGGGCGAGCCGGTGATCTCCACGTACCACGCCTTCGCGGGCCGTCTGCTGACCGACCACGGACTGCGCATCGGTCTCGAACCGACCTCCCGGCTGCTCGCCGACGCCACCCGCTACCAGCTCGCCGCGCGTGTCCTGCGCGAGGCCCCCGGCCCCTACCCGGCGCTCACCCGCTCCTTCCCCGACCTGGTCGGCGACCTCCTCACCCTCGACGGCGAGCTCGCCGAGCACCTCGTACGTCCCGAGGACCTGCGTGCCCACGACGCCGAGCTGCTGCGCACCCTGGAGCACGCCAGGCTCACCAACGCCGATCTGCGCAAGGTGCCCGAGGCGGCCGCCGCGCGGCGCGAACTGGCCGAGCTGGTGCTGCTCTACCGGGCGGCCAAACGGGAACGCGACCTGCTGGACTTCGGCGACCAGATCGCCCTGTCCGCGCGGCTCGCCGCCGTCCCCGAGGTGGGCCGCATCCTGCGCGACGAGTTCCGCGTGGTCCTCCTCGACGAGTACCAGGACACCTCGGTCGCCCAGCGCGTCCTGCTCGCCGGACTCTTCGGCGGCGGCACCGGCCACCCGGTGACCGCGGTCGGCGACCCCTGCCAGGCCATCTACGGCTGGCGCGGCGCCTCCGTCGCCAACCTCGACGACTTCCCCGACCACTTCGCCCACGCCGACGGCCGCCCCGCCACCCGTCAGTCGCTCAGCGAGAACCGCCGCAGCGGCGGCCGCCTGCTCGACCTCGCCAACGGCCTCGCCGAGCCCCTGCGCGCCCTGCACGCGGGCGTGGAGGCCCTCCGCCCCGCCCCCGGCGCCGAACGCGACGGCACCGTCCGCTGCGCGCTGCTGCCCACCCACGCGGAGGAGATCGACTGGATCGCCGACTCCCTCGCCCACCTCGTGAACACGGGCAAGGCGCCCGGCGAGATCGCCGTACTGTGCCGCACGGCGACGGACTTCGCCGAGATCCAGGGCGCCCTCGTCGCCCGGGACGTCCCCGTCGAGGTGGTCGGCCTGTCCGGGCTGCTGCACCTGCCCGAGATCGCCGATCTGGTCGCCGTCTGTGAGGTCCTCCAGGACCCCGGGGCCAACGCCTCCCTCGTACGGTTGCTGACCGGCCCCCGCTGGCGCATCGGACCCCGCGACCTCGCCCTGCTGGGGCGCCGCGCACGGCTGCTCGTCTCCCACGCGCGCGTGGAGGGTGACGACAACCCCGACCGGCGGCTCGCCGAAGCCGTGGAGGGCGTCGACCCGGCCGAGGTGATCTCCCTTGCCGACGCCCTCGACACCTTCCTGGAGACACCGCTCGACGGCCACGGCGACGACGACCGTCTGCCCTTCTCACCCGACGCGCGCGTGCGCTTCGCCCGGCTGGCCGCCGAACTGCGCGATCTGCGCCGCTCCCTCGCCGACCCCCTCATGGACGTCCTGCACCGCGTCCTCGCCGTCACCGGCCTGGAGGTCGAACTGTCGGCGTCCCCGCACGCCCTGGCCGCCCGCAGGCGCGAAACCCTCTCCAACTTCCTCGACGTCGCCGCCTCCTTCGCCGCCGGCGACGGCGAGGCCTCCCTGCTCGCCTTCCTCGGCTTCCTGCGCACGGCGGCCCAGTACGAGAAGGGCCTCGACAACGCGCTTCCCGGCGGCGAGAACACCGTCAAGGTGCTCACCGCGCACAAGTCCAAGGGCCTCGAATGGGACGTCGTGGCCGTCCCCGGACTGGTCACCGGGAGCTTCCCCAGCGGCCGGGGCCGGGAGAAGTGGACCGCGCAGGGCAAGGTGCTGCCCCACGCACTGCGTGGCGACGCCGACACCCTGCCCGACGTCCCCTCCTGGGACTCGCGCGGCCTGAAGGCCTTCCACCAGGACATGAACGACCACCAGTACACCGAGGAGCTCCGCCTCGGCTACGTGACCTTCACCCGCCCCCGCTCCCTGCTGCTCGGCTCCGGCCACTGGTGGGGCCCCAGCCAGAAGAAGCCGCGCGGCCCTTCCGCGTTCCTCCAGTCCCTCCACGACCACTGCGCCGCCGGACACGGCGAGATCGAGGCGTGGGCGGAGGAGCCCGCCGAGAACGAGGAGAACCCGGCCCTGCACCGGGCCGGCGACGACCACGTGTGGCCGCTGCCCCTGGACGACGACGCCCTCGCCCGCCGGCGCGCGGCCGCCGAGACCGTCCTCGCCCACCTGGACGGCCTCGCCGCCCACCCGGACGGCCTCGCCACGGCCGTACACGACCCGGACACCCACGACGACCCGGACTGGCCGCCACCGCCGGACGACGACGAACTCTTCCCCGAGGAGGGCGCCTTTCCCGGGGAGGGCCCCTTGCTCGGCGAAGACCCCTTCGCGGACGCCGGGCCGGGCGACGCGAACGGTCCAGGCGACATCGGCGATCCGAACGGCCCGGGCGGCCCCGCCGGCCAGGACGACTGGGACTCCTGGACCACCGACCGCCCCACCGTCCCGCACCAGGCGACAGCTCCCGAAGCGGCCACGAGCCCCCGCGCGGAGCGGCGTCAGCCCCTCCGCGCGCCGGAAGGACACCCCCTCACCCCCGAGGAAGCCCGCACGCTCGCATCCTGGGACCGCGACCTCGACGCGCTCACCGGAGAGCTCCTGCGCACCCGCGCGGCCGTCACCGATGTCCCGCTCCCCGCCTCACTGACCACGTCCCAGCTGCTCCGGCTGGCCGAGGATCCCGACGGATTCGCACAGGAACTGGCCCGCCCCATGCCCCGCCCGCCGCAGCCCGCGGCCCGCCGCGGCACCCGCTTCCACGCCTGGGTCGAGGCACGCTTCGAGGCGCTGACCCTGCCCATGCTCGACCCGGACGAGCTGCCCGGCAGTGACGCGGAGATCGACGACGAGCGCGATCTGGAGGCCCTCAAGGAGGCCTTCGAACACACCGAGTACGCCCACCGAACGCCGTACCGCGTGGAGGCGCCCTTCCAGCTGACGATCGCCGGCCGCGTCGTCCGCGGCCGCATCGACGCCGTGTACAAGGAGGAGGGCGAACACGGGACGACGTACGAGATCGTCGACTGGAAGACCGGCCGCGGCCGTACCGCCGACCCGCTCCAGCTCGCCGTCTACCGTCTCGCCTGGGCCGAACAGCATGAGGTCCCGGCGGAAAGCGTCACAGCCGCCTTCGTGTACGTACGCACCGGCGACGTCGTCCGGCCCGGCGCCCTGCCCGGACGCGCCGCGCTGGAGCGGCTGCTGCTCGGGGAACCGCCCGGTGAGATACCGCACTCCTGGGACACCCCCGCGGGCCGATAGGCTCGAGACCATGAGCCACCCCGTTGACAGTGCCGTCAGCGCCGTCCGTACATACATCGAGCACCACCGCGCCGCCTTCCTCGACGACCTCGCGGAGTGGCTGCGCATCCCCTCCGTCTCCGCCCGGCCCGACCACGCGCCCGACGTGCGCCGCAGCGCCGACTGGCTCGCCGCGAAGCTCAGGGGGACCGGATTCCCCACCGCCGAGGTCTGGCACACCCCCGGCGCCCCGGCCGTCTTCGCCGAGTGGCCCTCCGCCGACCCCGACGCCCCCACCGTGCTGGTCTACGGCCACCACGACGTGCAGCCCGCCGCCCGCGAGGACGGCTGGGACACCGAGCCCTTCGAACCCGTCGTCCGCGGCAACCGCCTCCACGCGCGCGGTGCCGCCGACGACAAAGGGCAGGTCCTCTTCCACACCCTCGGCGTCCGCGCCCACCTCGCAGCCACCGGCCGCACCACCCCGGCCGTCCACCTGAAGCTGCTCGTCGAGGGCGAGGAGGAATCCGGGTCCCCGCACTTCCGGGACCTCGTCGAACAGCACGCGGACCGGCTCACCGCCGACGCCGTGATCGTCTCCGACACCGGCATGTGGTCCGAGGACACCCCGACGGTGTGCACCGGCATGCGCGGACTCGCCGAGTGCGAGATCCGGCTGTACGGCCCCGACCAGGACATCCACTCCGGCTCCTTCGGCGGCGCGGTCCCCAACCCGGCCACCGCCGTCGCCCGCCTGGTGGCGGCCCTGCACGACGAGCAGGCGCGGGTGTCGATCCCCGGCTTCTACGACGGAGTCGTCGAACTCACCGACCGGGAACGCGAACTCTTCGCCGCACTCCCCTTCGACGAAGAGCAGTGGCTGCGCACCGCCAAGTCGCACGGCACCCGGGGCGAGGCCGGATACAGCACCCTGGAACGCGTCTGGGCCCGCCCCACCGCGGAGGTCAACGGCATCGGCGGCGGCTACCAGGGCCCCGGAAGCAAGACGATCGTCCCGTCCTCCGCCATGGTGAAGCTCTCCTTCCGGCTCGTCGCCGGACAGGACCCCGAGCACGTGGCGCGCGCCGTCCGCGACTGGGTGCCCGGGCAGCTCCCCGACGGCATCCGCCACGAGATCACCTTCAGCCCCGCCACCCGCCCCTGCCTGACCCCGCTGGACCACCCCGCCCTGCGGTCCGTGGTCCGTGCGATGGGCCGTGCCTTCGGCACACCCGTCCTGTTCACCCGCGAGGGAGGCTCAGGACCGGCCGCCGACCTCCAGGACGTCCTCGGCGCACCGGTGCTCTTCCTCGGCATCTCCGTCCCGTCCGACGGCTGGCACGCCCCGAACGAGAAGGTCGAACTGGACCTGCTGCTCAAGGGCGTCGAGACCAGCGCCTACCTGTGGGGCGACCTCGCCGAGCACTGGCGGCACGCCCCCTGACCGCCCCACGCCGTCCGAACCCGACGCCCGCGCGGGACGCCCCGGAACGGCCCGCCGCCCCCGCGCGGCGCCGGCCCCGCCCCTCCCGCCGTACGTCCCGCCGAACCGCCCGCCGACCCAATCCGTTCCACCGGGGGAGTTGGAAGCACTCGTGACCACCTGGACCGACCACACCGCCGACCGCCCCGTCTCGCTCACCGCACCCAGCGGCATCGACCGCGCGGCCCACCACCGGCTCGACGAGGCATGGCTCGCGGCGGCCTGGAGCCATCCCTCGACCCGCTGCTTCGTGGTCTCCGGCGGCCAGGTCCTCGTCGACGAGACGGCGGACGGGAGCACCGAACTCGTCATGACCCCGACCTTCGAGGCCCCGGTCACCGAGGCACACCGTTACTTCCTGGGGTCCGACGAGGACGGCGTCAGCTACTTCGCCCTCCAGAAGGACTCCCTGCCCGGCCGCATGGACGACTCCGCCCGCCCGGCGGGCCTGCGCGAAGCGGGCCTGCTCCTGTCCCCGCGACAGGCGGGTCTGATGGTGCACGCCGTCGCCCTGGAGAACTGGCAGCGACTGCACCGCTTCTGCTCCCGCTGCGGCGAGCGCACCGTCATCGCCGCCGCCGGCCACATCCGCCGCTGCCCCGCCTGCGGCGCCGAACACTACCCCCGCACCGACCCCGCGGTGATCATGGCCGTCATCGACGACCACGACCGCATCCTCCTCGGCCGCCAGGTCCACTGGCCCGAGGGGCGCTTCTCCACGCTCGCCGGATTCGTCGAGCCGGGCGAGTCCATCGAACAGTCCGTGCGCCGCGAGGTCCACGAGGAGGTCGGCATCGGCGTCGGCGAGGTCGAGTATGTCGCCAGCCAGCCCTGGCCCTTCCCGTCCAGCCTCATGCTGGGCTTCACCGCCCGCGCCACCACGACCGAGATCGACGTGGACGGCGAAGAGATCCACGAGGCCCGCTGGTTCTCCCGCGACGAGCTGCGCGCCGCCTTCGAGTCCGGCGAGGTGCTCCCGCCGTACGGCATCTCCATCGCGGCCCGCCTGATCGAACGCTGGTACGGCAAGGACCTGCCCGCCCGCAACACCTTCTGAACCGGCACGCCCCGCTGCGGACCGCTCGGACACCGGCCTTCGCGGCCGCGGTCGTCCGGCACGGAAGCGGTGGCCGTCGGCCATGTCGGACCCGGGTGCGACACTGCGGTCCATGTCTCTCGCCGATCTCACACTCGACCGGTGGCGGTCCTTCGAACTGTCCACCGCGCGCCGCGTCGCCGAGGAGGCCGCTCGTTCGGTGGACGGCCGGGTGACCCTCGTGGAGACCACGGAGCACCTCGGCGCCCCGCTGCATCGTGTCCGGATCGAGCGGAACGGGCAGGAGTTCGCTCTGATACCCGCAGGGCCGGTGTCCCTCGGCTTCGACCTGGACGACTGGCGCCCGACCCCGCAGCAGACCGCCGACTGCGCCGGGGCCCTCAAACGGGGCTTCGGCTACGGCCCCGACCTGCGGGCGCACCTCGCGCAGGTGCTCAGCCCGCCCCGGAGTGTCGTCCTGGCCACCGTGCTCATGGCTGTGGAGGACGAGAACCTGACCGCGCTGCCCGGTGACATGCCGGCCGTTCTCGCGGCCCGCGGCCTGCGGATGCCGAGCTCCGACGAGTGGGAGCACGCTTGCGGAGCCGGTGCGGGAACCCTGTTCCGGTGGGGGAACGACTGCCCTCTCGATCGCGTTCCCTACGGTGACCGCACAGGCCCCCAGAACCGGCTGAACGCCTTCGGCCTGCGCATCGCCTACGACACCTACCGCACGGAGCTGACGAGCGATGTCACGTCGGTCCACGGCGGAGACGGTGGCGAGGCGGTGTGCGGCGGCTACGGCCACCTGCTCGCATGGCTGCCCCTGGCCACGGCCCATCGCAACCCGGCCATGGCCGGGTTCGTGTACGGCCCGGAGGGTGAGGATCTCTACGAGTCCTCCTCCACCCGGCCCGTCCTCACCCTCTGAACGGCACACGAAACCCCGGCCGGCGTCGGGCCGGTCGGGGGCTGGGTCGTGCGCGAGGTCAGGCGCCGAGCGCCTGCTTCACCTGAGCGAGGCTCGGGTTCGTCATGACGACCTCGGGGCCGTCGCCGGCGGGGAGCACGAGAACGGTCGGAACCGTCTGGTTCCCGCCGTTCGCCTTTTCCACGAACGCCGCGGACTCAGGGTCGTGCTCGATGTTGATCTCGGTGTACGCGATGCCCTCACGGTCCATCTGGCTCTTCAGCCGGCGGCAGTAACCGCACCACGTGGTGCTGTACATCGTCACAATGCCCTGCATGCCTCTCGGCTCCTTCGGCGGCTCGGGGAAGTCCTCGTCGAGGAGGGAACGTACGTAAGAGCGCCGGCATTCCCACGTGACGCCTGCCGCATTGGTACGACCGCGAGGCCTTCCCTGTGGACAACCGGCTCACCTGTCTCCGGCGACCTGGCAGCATGGCTGTGTGACAGCAGCAACGCACTCCCCCCTCTTCCCGCAGGTACCGGACTCGGCCGACGCGGTGCTCGAAGGGCTCGACCCCGAGCAGCGGGCCGTGGCCACCGCCCTGCACGGTCCGGTGTGCGTGCTGGCGGGCGCGGGTACGGGCAAGACCCGGGCGATCACCCACCGGATCGCCTACGGGGTGCGCGCCGGGATCCTCCAGCCCTCCAGCGTGCTCGCCGTCACCTTCACCAACCGGGCCGCCGGGGAGATGCGGGGCCGGCTGCGACAGCTCGGTGCCGTCGGTGTCCAGGCCCGCACCTTCCACTCCGCGGCGCTGCGCCAGCTCCAGTACTTCTGGCCGAAAGCGATCGGTGGTTCCCTGCCCCGGCTGGTCGACCGCAAGATCCAGCTGGTCGCCGACGCCGCCGCCGCCTGCCGGATCCGGCTCGACCGGGGCGAGCTGCGGGACGTCACCGCCGAGATCGAATGGTCCAAGGTCACCCAGACCGTCCCGGCGGACTACGCGGCCGCTGCCGCGAAGACCGGCCGGGAGACACCCCGCGATCCCGCGGAGATCGCCCAGCTCTACTCCGCCTACGAGGACCTCAAGCGCGAGCGCGCCGTCATCGACTTCGAGGACGTGCTGCTGCTGACCGTCGCCGTCCTGCAGGACCGGCACGACATCGCCGACCAGGTCCGCGCCCAGTACCAGCACTTCGTCGTCGACGAGTACCAGGACGTCAGCCCCCTCCAGCAGCGCCTGCTGGAGCTGTGGCTCGGCGACCGGGAGAGCCTGTGCGTGGTCGGCGACGCCAGCCAGACGATCTACTCGTTCACGGGAGCAACCCCCGACCACCTGCTCGACTTCCGCACGCGCCATCCCGGTGCCACGGTCGTCAAGCTCGTCCGCGACTACCGGTCGACCCCCCAGGTCGTCCGTCTGGCGAACGGACTGCTCGCCCAGGCCCGCGGCCGGGCCGCCGATCACCGGCTGGAGCTCGTCTCCCAGCGGGCCGCGGGGACCGAGCCGGTCTTCACCGAGTACCCCGACGAGCCCGCGGAGGCCGAAGGCGCCGCGCGCCGCATCCGGGAGCTGATCGACGCGGGCGTACCGGCCGGCGAGATCGCCGTCCTGTTCCGGACGAACTCCCAGTCCGAGACCTACGAACAGGCCCTCGCGGACGTCGGGGTGCCCTACCAGCTGCGCGGGGCCGAGCGGTTCTTCGACCGCCCCGAGGTGCGCAGAGCGATCGTCGCGCTGCGCGCCGCGGCCCGCTTCGGCCGCAACGACGCGCTCCTCGACGACGCCCCCGACCTGCCCTCCCAGGTGCGCGCCGTGCTCTCGGGCGAGGGCTGGACGACGCAGCCCCCGGCGGGCTCCGGCGCGGTCCGGGAGCGCTGGGAGTCACTGGCCGCCCTGGTACACCTGGCCCAGGACTTCGCCGCCGCCAGAGCCGACGCCACGCTCGCCGACCTCGTCTCCGAACTCGACGAGCGGGCGGGCGCCCAGCACGCCCCCACCGTGCAGGGCGTCACCCTCGCCTCGCTGCACTCGGCCAAGGGGCTGGAGTGGGACGCCGTCTTCCTGGTGGGTGTCGCCGAGGGAATGATGCCCATCACCTACGCAAAGACGGACGAGCAGATAGAGGAGGAGCGCCGCCTCCTCTATGTCGGTGTCACCCGGGCCCGTGAGCGCCTCCATATCTCCTGGGCCCTCTCCC
>NZ_NEUB01000381.1 GCF_002910825.1 Streptomyces sp. SM1
CGCGCGTGGCCGCCGGCAAGCACGGGCACGCGGGCAAGCACGGGCACGCGGGCAAGCACGGGCACGCGGGCAAGCGCGGGCACGCGAACGGAATGTCACATACGGGCCACTCCGCGTCCGGATGGTGAACAGGGCATGGTGTTCCCGTGCCCCCGTCGCTTACACATTCTTCATGTTCTGGGTTCCTCTCCTGCTCCTGGCCTGGGCCGTCGCCGGCGTGACGTGCCTGCGGCTGTGCCTGGCCGCCGTGCGCGGTACCGCCATGGCCACCGGTTCCGGCAGTGGGGAGGACCGCGCCCTGACGCTGTACGAGGCCGCGTTCCTGTCCGGCGGCCCCGGACGGGTCGCCGACGTCACGCTCGTCGCGATGGCGCGTCAGCGGCGGCTGCTGCTGGCGCACACCGGCTGGGCGACGGTGGTCGACCCTGACGGGCGGGACGACATGGAGCGGTCGGTCATAGGGGCCGTAGGGCCTGAGAGGCAGTCACCCCTCGCGCCGGTGCGGGCGGCCGCGGCGGCCGCCGACGCCGTGCGGGGAATCGCGGAGCGGCTGGTGGGCGCCGGGCTGGCGGTGCCGGACGGCGCCGGCAGGAGTGTCGCGGACGCGGTGCGGCAGGTGCGGTTCGCCGTGGCGGCCGTCGCCGGGCTCGGAACGGCCGCGCTTGTCATGCCCGTTCCGTCCGCCATGCCGCGCCCCCTGGTCGCCCTGTGGTTCGCACTGCCGTTGATCTTCGCGCTGAGCTGCCTGGCCATCGCGCGGTTCGAGGTCCATCCGTACGCGCGCTGGACCTCCCCCGCCGGTCAGCGACTGCTCGACGCGCTGCCGCGGGGCGCCGGGGACGACCGTACGTATCTCACGTCCGTCGCGATACGCGGCATCCGCGCGGTGAGTGAACCGGAACTGCGCGCGGCCTTCGCCCACCGGGAGCCGCACCCGGAGCGCTGACGCCGACACACCCCGGTGAAGGGTGCTTGCCTCGAGCCACCCCCGAACGAAACATCCCTTTGTCGCGCCTTTGTCGCGCCGCGTACCGAAGGGATCGCCGATGAGAACTGCCGCCGCCGTCCATGTGGCCGCCGGGTCCATGCTCCTCACCACC
>NZ_NEUB01000382.1 GCF_002910825.1 Streptomyces sp. SM1
CCGTGTCCTGCGCCGCGGGCTGCACGGGCACCCGGTAACGCCCCGGACCGGCCGACACGACAGCCGATCCGACGGTAGACCCCGCCGCAGAACCCGCCGCAGAACCCGCCGAGGACCCGACGGCGTACCCCGCAGCCGGCCCGGCGGCCCGCCCTTCGGCGGCCCCCGCCTCCCCCGGCTCCGCCCCCAGGGAGCCCCGCATGCCCTGCTTCACAAGGTCCTCCTCAGGACGTGTCGGTACTTGCGGTCATTACGGAGGCTTGTCACCCCCGCGTCAAGCACCAT
The DNA here is from genome assembly GCF_002910825.1 of Streptomyces sp. SM1. Classification (GTDB taxonomy): domain Bacteria; phylum Actinomycetota; class Actinomycetes; order Streptomycetales; family Streptomycetaceae; genus Streptomyces; species Streptomyces okerensis. Next base: position 286 of record NZ_NEUB01000382.1, read on the forward strand.
AGGCGCACCGGACACCAGTTCACATCTCCGAGATCTTGGGTAAGGTGAGCCTTACCTTTATTCCTCGGTCCCTCGAGACATGAACGGGTGGTCCCATGCCTGTGCCCGGTTCGGCCGTCGCGGACGCGTACGCCCGCCTGGCGGAGGCCTTCCCCGCACTGGCCGTGACCGAACTCGGCGCCGACGAGGAGCTGCCCCGGGGCGGCGGCTGGGTCGCCGCGACGGAGCTCGCCGAGGGAGGTTCCGTCCTGGAATCCTTCCTGACCTGGGACGAGACCCAGGTACTGCGGGACTACGGCCAGCAGGCCCGCCCGGACGTGATCGCCAGTTTCGGCCTGCACCGCTACGCCTGGCCGGCCTGTCTGCTGATCACCGTGCCCTGGTTCCTGCACCGCCGGGTGCCGCGCTACCCCGTGACGCACGTCTCGTTCGACCGTACCGCCCCCGGCCTCGCCGTGGGCCACCTGGCCGTGCGGCCGGACGGCTTCGCCTGCCTGCCCGACGACCCCGCCGCCGGACTGCCCGGCGCCCGGATCGTGCCCGACGAGGAGGCACTGCGGGCGGAGGTGCGCGCGGCGGTCGCCCAGCACCTCGAGCCCGTCCTGGCCGGATTCGGACCCCGGATGCGGCGGCGCGGCCGCGCCCTGTGGGGCATGGCGACGGACGAGATCGTCGAGAGCCTGCGGTACATCTCCCAGCTGCTCGGCGAGGAGGAGCGAGGGCTGGGCGAACTGGAGCGGCTGCTGCCGGGCGCGACGGCACCGTACGTGGGCGCGGCGGCCTTCCACCGGCCGGCGGGACCCGGCGGGGAGCCGGTGAGCGCCACCCGGGACCGGGTCAGCTGCTGCATGTTCTACACGCTGCGGCCCGCCGACATCTGCGCCACCTGCCCGCGTACCTGCGCCAAGGACCGGGCCGCCGAGCGAGCCACCGAACGCGCCACCACCCTGGTGGCGCAGGCGAGTTGACGCCGCGTCGAACAGTGGCGGGCCCTTGCGGGCCATAGGATCGGCCGACCGATGCCCGCCAGAGGTCACAGGTGATTCACAATTCCCTCACCTGTCGCGGGAACTATCCGTGGAACCACCCGTACGGGTAGTGTTGGTCGAACTCAACTCCCGCCCCTCATACGGCAGTTCGAGCAGATAGCCGCCCTGGGCACCCCCTCGCACTCCCTTGGCGGCCTCTTGCCCCGAAACCTCCTGAGGGCCGCTGGGTTTGGGCCACTATGGCGGGCGTTACGCCCTATCCCAATGCAAGGGACCCCTAGATGAGACTGACCGACATATCGCTGAACTGGCTGCTTCCGGGCGCCGTGCTGCTCCTCGGCATGCTGGCGGCGGTGGCGGTGCTGGCGCGCGGGAAGCGCTCCTCGGTCAAGGACACGAGCGCGGACGACTCGTGGGAGCGCAGCGAGGAGCGCCGGCGGCGCAAGGAGGCCCTCTACGGGACCGTCTCCTACGTCCTGCTGTTCTGCTGTGCCGCGGTGGCCGCGGCCCTCTCCTTCCACGGGCTGGTCGGATTCGGCGAGCAGAACCTGGGCCTGTCCGACGGCTGGCAGTACCTCGTCCCCTTCGGTCTGGACGGCGCGGCGATGTTCTGCTCGGTCCTCGCCGTACGCGAGGCCAGCCACGGTGACGCGGCCCTCGGCTCGCGCATACTCGTATGGACGTTCGCCTTCGCCGCGGCCTGGTTCAACTGGGTCCACGCCCCCCGGGGCATCGGCCACGCGGGCGCCCCGCACTTCTTCGCGGGCATGTCCCTGTCGGCGGCGGTCCTGTTCGACCGCGCGCTGAAGCAGACCCGCCGGGCCGCCCTGCGCGAACAGGGCCTGGTCCCGCGTCCGCTCCCCCAGATCCGTATCGTGCGCTGGCTGCGGGCCCCCCGGGAGACCTACGGCGCCTGGTCGCTGATGCTGCTGGAGAACGTGCGCACCCTCGACGAGGCGGTCGAGGAGGTCCGCGAGGACAGAATCCGCAAGGACGAGGCGAAGCAGCGCCGTCGGGGCGAGCAGCGGATGGAACGGGCCCAGCTGAAGGCGATCAGCCGTGGCCAGCGCGGATTCATCGGCCGTGGCGGCAGGCGCGAGCTGGAGACGGCGACCGTGGAACGCGAATCCGACATGGTCTCCGCGGAGCCTGCCATATCGCCCGCGGAGGCCCTGCCCGTCCGCGCGCGTCCCTCCCTCCAGCCGGTACGCACCGGCGCTGACCCGCTGCGGTTCGACCTCACCGCCGAGGACGACACCCAGGCCCTGCCGCGCCTGGACTCCCTGGAGCGCAAACTCAAGGATCTGGAGCAGCAGTTCGGCTGACGCCGTACGCCGGTACGGCGTGGGGTGCGGCCGGTGCCGGCCGTACCCCGCCCGTGCCGCCGCGCCGCTGGTCCGGTCCGTCAGGCGACCTCCGCCTCGAGTTGGAACCAGACGGACTTGCCCACGTCGTGCTTCCTGACGCCCCACTCGTCGGCGAGCGACTGGACCAGCACCAGACCCCGCCCGTTCGTGCCCTCGTCCGCGCCCGGTGCGCGCGGGCGGGGCTCGCGGGCCACGAAGTCCCGTACCTCCACCCGCAGTCCCGACGGTCCGACGACGGCCGTGAGCACCGCCCCGTCGTCGGTGTGGACCAGCGCGTTGGTGACGAGTTCGCTGGTGAGCAGTTCCGCGACCGCGGAGCGTTCCGGTGTCCCCCAGTGCGCGAGGAGTTCGCGCAGTGCCCTGCGGGACTCGGGCACCGCTCTCAGGTCCGCCCGTCCCAGTGTGCGCCTCAGCCGATCCGCCGAAGCCTTACTCTTCATGGCCCCCGCCCGCGTGCCGATGTCGATGTCCCCCGCTGCTGATGCGCGTTCACGGGAATCATTGCCCGGTCACCCACGCGGCAGTCATGTCGCATCGTCAACGACCGGTTGTTGGCCGGAGTGCACAGGCCACGCATATGTGCGGGGCCGTCCTCCCGACCCCCGGGCGAGAGGACGACCCCGGGCTTCGCGGTGGGCGTGCGGGCTCAGTAGAGCTTGTTGACGGCCTTCTTCGTCGTCTTCTTGAAGGCGGCCACCGGGGCGTCGCCGAAGTCGCCCATCTGTCCCCAGCCGACGACCGTCACGGTCCTGCCGTCCCGCCCCACGGACAGCAGATGGATGTCCGTGGCGCCCCAGGAGGTCTCGGTGTGCAGTCCGTGCACCGTGGCACCCTCCTCGACCGGCAGCCTGCCGTAGTACCGGCCCTCGGCCTCGGTCTCCGGGTCCGACAGCTCGATCCGGTCGGCGCAGGAACGGATCTCCTTGTTCAGCAGGGCGGCCAGCGCCTTGCCCTTCGCGGCGGAGCCGGTGACGACGGTGACCTGTGCGGCGCCCGTGTCCAGGTCCGTGTGGAAGACCCGGTGCCGGTAGTCGTACGCGGGTACGCCCTCGCCCAGGCAGTAGGCGAGTTCCGCCGGGAAGCCGTCGGTGACCGCGCCGGCGGTCCAGGTGGACGTCGGGTGCGGGGGCAGTTCGGAGGCGGCGAGGAACTTGGGCGGCGCGGCCTTCTTCGGCGCGGCGCCGGCCGGTGCGGTGAGTACGGTGCCGGCCGCGAGTGCGGCGACGGCGAGCGTGGCGAGTGCGGTCGCCCGGGTGCGCATGGGCATGGGTGTCCCCCGTGAGAGGTGCGTGATGGAATGGCGGAGCGGTACGCCGTGAGGACCGGCCGTGATGGTCCGTCCGGTGGCCGTCGGGGCGGTGCCAAGAGCATCGGCCGCCCTGGCGGGCGGGCGCAAGCGTCATCGCCGGATCCACCGGCATGGAACCATCCCAGCCCGTCTGACGTGCAGGTATATGGGGTGCATGGGATACCGTCCCGGGGCCGGTCCGGGTCGGAGCGAGTGCGGGGTGACGGTGTCGGTGTCGGCACAGGACGGCGTGGCCGGGTTCGCGGCGCTGCTGCGGGAGCTGAAGGATCGTACGGACCGCAGTTACGGCTCGCTGGCCCGACGACTGAACATGAACACCTCGACGCTGCACCGCTACTGTGCGGGCGAGGCGGTCCCCGTGGACTTCGCGCCCGTGGAGCGCTTCGCCGCCCTGTGCGGCGCGACGGGCGAGGAACGTCTGGAACTCCACCGCCGCTGGCTCCACGCACTGGAATCCCGCCAA
>NZ_NEUB01000383.1 GCF_002910825.1 Streptomyces sp. SM1
GGTGGCCGACGGCAGGCCGCGGGTGCCGGGGACCGGGAGGAAGCCGATCTCGCCCGTGCCGCCGGAGGCTCCCCCGCGCAGCGTGCCGTCGAGGATCACGGCCGCGCCGGTGCCGTGGCCCAGCCACAGCAGGACGAAGGTGTCCCGGTCGCGGGCCGCGCCGTCGCGCTGCTCGGCGAGCGCGGCGAGGTTGGTCTCGTTCTCCACACTGACCCGGGCCTCGGGCAGCCGTTCCTGGAGCGCGGCGACCAGACGGCGGTGCCACTCGGGCAGGCTGGTGGAGTCCCGGAGTTCGCCGCTCGCGGGATCGATCAGCCCGGGGGCCCCGATGCCGACCGTGTGCAGCCGGTCGGCTCCCGCCTCCTTCAGCGTGCGCTCGACCAGCGTGACCGCCTGTTCGACCGCCGGTCCGGTGCCCGCGTCCCCGGTGATGGGCAGGGCGGCCTCGGCCAGTACGTCGCCGACGAGGTCCGACACGACGACGGTGACGCCCTCGGTGCGGACGTCCAGCGCGGCCAGGTGCGCCCGGTCGGCGACGATGCCGTAGAGCTTGGCGTTGGGGCCGCGGCGCTGCTCTCCCGCCTCGCCGGCCACCGCGATGAGACCGGCCGCGGTGAGCCGCTCGACGAGGTCGGCGACGGTGGGCCGGGACAGACCGGTCAGCTGCTTCAACTGCCCGGCGGTCAGCGGGCCTTCCTGCTGGAGCAGACGCAGGGCGAGCCGGTCGTTGATGGCTCTGGCGGTGCTCGGGGATGCGGCCATGCCGGGATCCTTCCAGATCGGCGGGACCGGCCGGCGCACGGACCGGCGGCTCGGGTGGAGTGAGGACGGACTCGAAACCCCTTATCTATCAGGCAGGGTTCCTGATAGTTTACGGCGGCGCCTGAGAGAACGGACCACCGGGAGGGGCTGGGCGATGAAGCCAGGGGTGTACGCACAACGCGAGGTGAGGCGGGCGCGGTACGCCGTGGGGGCCGTGTTCGCCGTGCACGGGGCGGTCACCGGATCGTTCGCGACCCGCGTCCCGTGGATCCAGGACCATGCGGGCGTGAGCGCCGGCCAGCTGGGCCTCGCGCTCGCCTTCCCCGCGCTGGGCGCGTCCGTCGCGATGCCGCTGGCCGGGAGCGTCAGCCACCGCTTCGGGGCCCGGAACGCGCTGCGCGGCCTGATCGCGCTGTGGACCCTCGCGCTGATCCTGCCGTCGGTCGCCCCGAGCCTGCTCACGCTCTGTCTGGCGCTGTTCGTCTACGGCGCCACGGCCGGTATGTCGGACGTGGCGATGAACGCGCTGGGCGTGGAGGTGGAGAACCGTCTCGACAAGTCGATCGTGTCCGGGCTGCACGGCATGTGGAGCGCCGGCGCCCTGACCGGCTCGGCGGCCGGCACGGTCGCCGCCCACCTCGGCACGGACGCCCGGCTGCACCACGCACTCGCCGCGTTCGTGCTGACAGTGGCGGGTGTCACCGCCTGCGCGTGGGTGCTCGATCTGCAGCCCGCCGCGGACGAGCAGCCGCCGCCGCGGTTCGCGCTGCCGCCCCGCTCGGCGCTGCTCATCGGCGCGATCGGTTTCTGCGCGGTGTTCGCCGAGGGCGCGAGTCTGGACTGGTCGGCGGTCTATCTTCGCGATCAGCTGGACGCGTCGGCCGGTCTGGCCGCGGCCTGCACCACCGGTTTCACGCTCACCATGGCGATCGCCCGGATCGCCGGCGACCGTGTGGTGGACCGCTACGGCGCGGTGCGTACGGTCCGCGCGAGCGGGGTCGTCGCCGTGCTCGGCGGGGCGCTGATCGTGCTTGCCGGGCATCCGGTGACGGCGATGGCCGGGTTCGCGCTGATGGGGCTCGGTATCGCGGTGGTCGTACCGCTGTGCTTCGCCGCGGCCGGGCGCAGCGGCGCCAATCCGAGCCTCGCCATCGCGGGCGTCGCGACCATCACCTACACCTCGGGGCTCATCGCCCCGAGCGCCATCGGACTGCTGGCCCAGGCGACCAGCCTGATGGTGTCGTTCGTCCTGGTGACCGTGCTGTCGTGCGGCATCGCCGGGTTCGCGGGCGTCCTGCGCGCGGGAGACCGCAGGAAGGTCACGCGTCCGGACGCAGCAGTTCCCGAGCCGCGTCCCTGAACGTCCCGCTCCAGGGCGCCGGGCGCAGGGTCGCGGCGTCGAGCCGTACCAGTACCCGGCTGCCCCGGGCGTAGGTCACCGCCCCGTCCGCCGAGCAGAAGCGGAAGCCGTAGGTGAGCCCGGTGGTGCCGAGCCGGTCCAGCCAGAGGTGGACGGTGTAGGCGCCCGGCCGGGTCACGGGGGCCTCGTAGGTGACGCGCAGTTCCTTGACGGCGTTGCAGGCGTCGCCGGCCGCGGCCCAGTCGCCCTCGAAGCGGACGCCGTTGTCGTGCCACAGCTCGGTCCAGGCCCGCTCGACCAGCAGCGGGTAACGGGCGTTGTGCAGCAGGCCCAGGGCGTCGAGGTCGTCGAAGTGGACGGTCACGGGGATCAGGCGGCCGTGGGTGAGGGCGGGGGCGAGCGTTGCGTGGGCGGTCACGGGTGGGGCTCCTGGGACGTACTGGATGAGTGCCGCTTACATCGAACGACGGCACCCCCTCATCCTAAGCAGACGCTCAGCCGAGCCTGCCCGGGCCCGGCCGGCTGTACGAAGCACCCCTGACCAGCCTTCACAATGGTCCGGACACGCTGGCCGAACGAACGAAAGCGACAGCCCATGGATCTCGGCGTCCGCTGGACACTGCACGGCGACGGACGCACCCCGGCGCCCGGCGCGGTGGTCCGCCCCGACGAACGGCTCTCCTGGCCCCGCACCGCGGGCCTGGGCGCCCAGCACGTCGTGGCGATGTTCGGCGCCTCCTTCGTCGCTCCGGTCCTCATGGGTCTCGACCCCAACCTGGCGATCATGATGTCGGGCGTCGCGACGATCGTCTTCCTGCTGGCCACCCGCGGCCGGGTACCCAGCTACCTGGGCTGCTCGCTCTCCTTCGTCGGCGTCGCCGCGGTGATCCGGGCCCAGGGCGGGTCCAGCGCCACCGTCACCGGCGCGGTGTTCGTGGTCGGGGCCGCGCTGTTCCTGGTGGGCCTCGCGGTACGGCGGTTCGGGGCGCGGATCATCCACGCCGCGATGCCGCCGGTCGTGACCGGCGCGGTGGTGATGCTGATCGGCTTCAACCTGGCGCCGGTGACCGCCTCCACCTACTGGCCGCAGGACCAGTGGACCGCCCTGTTCGTGATGCTGTTCACCGGTCTGCCGTGGTCTGCCTGCGCGGCTTCTGGTCCCGGATCGCGATCTTCCTCGGGCTGATCTTCGGATACGTCCTGTCCCGGGCCCTCGACCGGGTCTTCGGACGGATCCACTCAGCGGACGCGAGCGGCAAGGTCACCGACCACTGGCGTCTGGACCTGTCCGCCGTCGGCCAGGCGGACTGGATAGGCCTGCCGGCCCTGCACGGCCCGTCGTTCGAGTGGTCGGCGATCCTGGTCGCCCTGCCGGTGGTCATCGCGCTGATCGCCGAGAACGCGGGGCACGTCAAGGCGGTCGGCGAGATGACCGGCGACAACCTCGACGACAGACTCGGCACCGCCATCTCCGCCGACGGCGTCGGCTCCATGCTGTCCACGGCCGTCGGCGGCCCGCCCAACACCACCTACTCCGAGAACATCGGCGTGATGGCCGCGACCCGCGTCTACTCCACGGCCGCCTACTGGGCCGCCGCCGGCTTCGCCCTGCTGTTCGGTCTCTGCCCGAAGTTCGGCGCGGTCGTGGCCGCCGTCCCGGGCGGGGTGCTCGGCGGGATCACCGTCATCCTGTACGGCATGATCGGCCTGCTCGGCGCCCAGATCTGGATCAACGCCAAGGTCGACCTGCGCAACCCGCTGAACCTCGTACCGGCCGCGGCGGGCATCATCGTCGGCGTCGGCAACGTCTCGATGGAGATCACCGACACCTTCTCGCTCAGCGGTATCGCACTCGGCACGCTGGTGGTCATCACCGGCTACCACGCGCTGCGCGCCTTCGCTCCCGCCCACCTCAAGACGCAGGAGCCGCTGCTCGACGAGGGGACGTCCTCCTACGACACGGGCGGCGCCGAGGGTGATCAGCGCGCCAAGTCGTAGGCGTACGACGGGGTGAAGGTGCCCGGCGCTCCCTTGCAGCCGTCGGACTCGCCGGGGAGCTTCACCCACAGGTAGCCGTGGATGCGGGCCTCGCCGGTGCTGAGCGTCGGGTTCCGGCCGAGTGCGCGGCCCGCCGGGTCGCACCACTCGCCGTCCGCCGGGGCGCCGTTGCCGTTGCGGCTGGTGTCGATCACCGCGCCGAGGCCCGGCGGACCGCCCAGGGCGTCGAGCACGGCACGGTCGTAGGCGATCTCGGCGGCCGTGCCGTGGAAGTTGGAGACGTTGCTGAAGATGCCGTCGGAGGAGGCGGCCGAGGCGGCCCCGGCCTCCCGCAGCCGGCCGGCCTGCCCGGCCGGCGCGTTCCAGCCGGAGTGCCCGGCGTCGAAGTAGACGCGGGCCCGGGGGTTGGCGTCCTTCAGCGTCCGTCCGGCGCGGGCCAGCGAGGCGAAACGGTCGGCCCGCCGCCCGGCGGAGAGGCATGCGGACTGGGCGATCGAGTCGGGCTCCAGGATCACGATGACCTCGCCGTCGCCGAGCCCGGCGGCGAAGCGGTCGATCCAGGCGTCGTAGGCGCCCGGATCGGGCGCCCCGCCCTGGGAGTGGCCGCCGCAGTCGCGGTCGGGGATCGCGTACGGCACGAGGACGGGTGTCCGGCCCTGCGCGGCGGCGCCGGACGTCACGGCGCGCACCCGGGACGTGATCGAGTCCGGCGAGTAGTCGGCGAACCAGACGGCCGCCGGCTGGTCGGCTATCCGGTTCTCGATGACCGCGCGGCGCGGATCGCCGGGGTTGGCCCGGACCCAGTCCAGGACCCGGCTCTCGGGGTGGCGGTAGAGACGTGTGGAGACGGGCGTCGTCCGCCGCTTCTTGACGGTCCGGGACGGTGAAGGCTCGCTTCGCGCCTTCTTCTCCGCACTCGCCCCGGGCGACGGGGACCCGGTCGCCGGCGGGGAGGGTGAGGGGACGGCGGGAAGGGGTTGCAGGAGCGGGGACGAGGAGACCCGGGGGCGGGCCCCGTCCGCGCCGCGTCCGTCACCGACCGCAGAGATCATCCCGGTGGCGGTGCCGACCACGACCACGACGGAGGCCGCCGCGACCATCGTGCCGCGACGGGCGGCACGACGGCGCTCGGCTCTCCGCGAGGACAGGCGCTGGGCGCGCGGGCCTGACACAGTACTGCTCCCCCTCCCCCACGGCGGGTGTGTTCCCCCGTTCCGGGGAAGCATCGGGCCCGCCGCCACTGATACCACCGTAAAGGTGCCACTCTGCGCTCATGGCGCATTGCGAACAAGTCCTGACTCCCGTGGACGGGGTCGTCTCCCGCATGCGCGCCCTCGACGCGGCCCTGCCGGCGCGGGACGGGGTCGCGGTCTTCAACCGTGTCTACCTCGCCGTGACCGAGGCCGTGGACCGGCGCATCGACGCCGGCCTGTTCCCGGACACCCGCGCGGCGATCGCGCTGGACGTGCGGTTCGCGGAGCGCTATCTGGCCGCCGTCGACGCGGTGTCCGAGGAGCGCCGGCCGCCGGCCTGCTGGCGTCCGCTGTTCGCGTTCCGCCACCACCCGGGGGTACGCCCGCTGCAGTTCGCCCTGGCGGGCGTCAACGCGCACATCGGTCACGATCTGGCGCTGGCCGTCGTGGACACCTGTCGCACACTGGCCTGCGAACCCGTCGATCTGGAGGACGAGTTCGACGACGTGGGTGATCTCCTCCTCTCGCTGGAGGACCGCATCCGCGAGGAGCTGACCCCGGGCCCCGACCTGCTGCGGATCACCGATCCGCTGACGCATCTGCTCGGCTCGTGGAGCCTGGAACGCGCCCGGGACGCCGCCTGGACGGCGGCCCGCGCCCTGTGGGCGCTGCGCGGACTGCCGGACGTCGCCGGGGAGTTCACCGAACGTCTGGACACGGCGGTGGGCTTCGCCGGCCGTATGCTGCTCACCCCTCTGCCGGACTGACCCGGCCGGGACGGGGCCACGGTGGGCCCGGCACCCCGCCGCACCGGCTTCCGCGGCTCCGGCTTCCGCGGCTCCGGCGGGGTCGTCGAAGCACTCGACCGACCCGGCCCGGAGTAACAACTCCCTTGTCCCGGGCCATCATCGGGCTGCCCCCGATGTCAGTCCTCGGGGAGCTCCACCGGTGCGATGTCGTGGTAGACGTCGCCGGGGCCCGGGTTGGTCGGGTCGGTCTCGCCGCCGAAGTGGTGCATGACCCCCCAGACCGCGTTCAGCGCGGTCTGGACGGCGCCCTCGGCCCAGCCGGCCGTCCAGGAGATGTCGTCGCCGGCGAGGAAGACGCCCCGCTTGTCCTCGGGCAGCGCCTCCTGCATGAAGTGGGTGAACAGGCGGCGCTGGTAGCGGTAGTGGCCGGGGAGGTTCGCCTTGAACGCGCCCATGAAGTAGGGCTCGTTCTCCCAGGAGACGGTCACCGGGTTGCCGATGACGTGCTTCCTGATGTCGACCTTGGGATAGATCTCGCCGAGCGACTTCAGCATGACCTCCATCCGCTCGTTCGCGGACAGCGGCAGCCACTTCAGGCTGTCGTCGCACCAGGTGTAGGAGAGACAGATGACGGCGGGCCTGTCCGGCCCGTCGTCGAGCAGGTACGTCCCGCGCGTCATCCGGTCGGTGAGCGTCATCGACATGACGTCCCGGCCCGTCTCCTCGTCCTTGTCCAGCCAGAACGGCCGGTCGACGGGCACGAAGAGCTTGGAGCTCTCCATGTAGTGGGTGCGCTCGATCGCGGTCCAGTGGTCGATCGGGAACAGCGAGTCGTCACAGGCGATCTTGGAGAGCAGCATCCAGGACTGGGCGGTGAAGACCGCCGCCCGGTACGTGCGGATGTCGCCGGCCGCGTCCGTCACCGTGATGTGGTTGCCCGCGGTGCGGTTGAGCCGGGTCACGGCCGGGCGGGGCTCGCCGTCCACGTGGAGGGTCTTCAGCGAGGTGCCGTACGGCCAGTGGACGATCTTCTCCGGCTCCCGCTCCCACATCCGCAGGGGCAGTTGCTGGGAGCCGCCGACGATGCCGCGGTGGTGGTCGTCCGCCTCGGTGTAGACGACCCGCAGGATCTCCAGGATGGAGTTGGGGAAGTCGGTGTCCCAGCCGCCGGTGCCGAAGCCGACCTGGCCGAAGATCTCGCGGTGCCGGAAGGACCTGAACGCCTCGGAGTCGCAGAGGAAGCCGTAGAAGGTCTGGTTGTCGAGCTTCTCGACCAGCTTCGCCCAGATCTCACGGATGCGCGGGACGTCCCGCTCGCGCAGGGCGCGGTTCATGTCGGTGTAGTCGGCGCCCTCCTCGAGGCACTTGGCCCAGGCGTCGGCGACGTCGCGGTAGACCTGGGGCAGGTCGGCGAGGGTCTCGGCGTAGTGCGACTCGCCCTTGAGGTCGACGACGGTGGAGGGCGTGGCCTCGGCGAGGGGGTTGGGGAAGGCCCGGGTCTCCAGTCCCACCAGGTCGATGTAGTGCTGGAGGGCGGTGGAGGAGGGCGGGAAGCGCATCGCGCCCATCTCGGCGGTCAGGGAGGGGTCGCAGCCCTCGAACCCCACGGTCCGCAGCCGCCCGCCGATCCGGTCGGCCTCGTAGACGACGGGCTTGAGGCCCATCTTCATCAGCTCGTACGCGGCGACGATGCCGGACAGGCCGCCGCCGATGACCGCGACCTCGGTGCCGTGCTCGGTCGCCGGTATCTGCCCGAGGCCCGCCGGGTGGGCGAGGAAGTCGTCGTACGCGTAGGGGAAGTCCGGGCCGAACATGGTGATCGGCGGCTGCTGCTCGTCGGTGTGCTCGACGGCGTTGGGCACCGTGGACGTCATGGGCTGCGGACTCCTTGCAGGGGTGGAACGGAGGAGGTTCGGAGTTCAGACGAGGGACCCGTAGAGGCCCGGACGGCGGTCCCGCAGGTACGGGTTGTTCTCACGGGAGGCGGCGAGGAGGACGGGGTCTGCGTCGCCGATGACGAGTTCCTCGGTGCGGCCGGCCCGGGCGCGGACGACCCCGTCGGGGGCGGCCAGCGTGGACAGGCCCACGAACTCCAGGTCGCCCTCCTGGCCGACCCGGTTGACGTACGCGATGTACATCTGGTTCTCGAACGCCCGCACCGGTACGACGGACTCGGCGACGAACTGGAACGGGTGCATCTGCGCGGTGGGCACCAGGAGGAGGTCGGTGCCGGCCAGGGCGTGGGCGCGCACGTTCTCCGGGAACTCGACGTCGTAGCAGATCATCAGGCCGACCGTGAGGCCGTCGAGCTCGGCCTGGACGACGGTCCGCTCCGCCGGGGTGAAGTGGTCGTGCTCGTAGCAGCCGAAGAGGTGCGTCTTGCGGTAGCCGGCGAGGCGGGTCCCGTCGGCGGAGACGAGCTGGACGGAGTTGTACACCGTGTCGCCGTCGCGTTCCGGGTAGCCGTAGGCGACGGCGAGGCCGTGCCGGGTGGCGGTCTCCGCGACCGCGTCGGCCGCGTCGCCGTCGGCGGGCTCGGCGAGCCGGCCGAGGTCGTCGCCGATCGCGTACCCGGTCAGGAACAGCTCCGAGGTGACGAGCAGCCCGGCGCCGGCCGCGGCGGCACG
>NZ_NEUB01000384.1 GCF_002910825.1 Streptomyces sp. SM1
GGAACGGCCCGTCGCGGCGGCGCGCAGCGCCTCCTCGCGGCAGTGGGGCGCCAGCGGCTCGTTGTGCAGCAGGGCGACCAGAAGGGTGACGTCCTCGACGGAGCGGTGCGCCGCCGCCGCGCGGATCGTCTCGTCGGCACTGGCGGCGTCGCGCGGCGGCCGGGTGAGCAGGGCGACGAGGCGGCTGACGTCCTCCACGGACCGGTCGATCCCGGCGGCGCGCAGGGCGTCGACCACGGCCCTGGTGTGCTCGGGTGACCGTTCCAGCGCGGTGATGAGGTCGACGACCTCCTCCAGGGGCCGGTCCGCCACGGCGGCGTGCACGAGGTCGCTGACCGGATCGCGGTACGGCTTCCCGGCCGCCGGGGATCCGGCGGGTGCCGCATCCGGCGCCGCCGCGGGCCCCGGATGTCCGAGGGGGTCCACCAGGTCGACCGTGGCGACCGGGCCGCGCGGGCGCGCGGTGTCCACCGGTTCCGCGCGGTCCACCCCCTGCGGCCGTGCCCATGGTGGGTCGGGATGGCGGGTGCCGGTCGTGGTGAGCGTCGTGTCGGAGGGCGGGACCGCGGCCGCCTCGGGGGGTATGACCGGTTCGTTCGGGTGAGGTGACGAGGAGAAAGTGGTCATGATCGGCTCCATGGGAAGGCTGATGACCATTGCTAGGCGCCTCCACAGCTCACTGCCACTTGACTGGTCCACCGGGATGACCTGCGACGATCCCGCGTTTCACGGGAAAACGGCGGGGCATGGGACGCGTGCGCGCATGGCCGGTCCCCGCCGCCATACCGGGGCCGTCAGCGGGAATCCGCTCAGAGAAGGCTGTGCCGCGGCGACGGGCCGCGGCGCGCCGGTCACCGGAGGAGGGCAGTGCCGTTGGAGTCGACCCCCGTACTGCTGACCGTCGCCGTGGTCCTCGCGGCCGTGGTGCTGGCCGGCGCCGTCGCCGCCCTGGTCCGTCTGGTCCGAACCCGGCGGGAGTTGCGGCGTGCGGGTCTGCCCACGGGGCCGCGCTGGGTGTTCTGGGGGGCGGTCCTCTATCTGGCGCTGCCGGCCGATCTGCTGCCCGACCCGGTCTACCTGGACGACATCGGCGTCCTTCTGCTCGCTCTGCGCTCCATGCGTGGTTCCGCCGGCGCGGCTCTGTCCGGGGCGCCCTCGCGGCGGCCGGGCCGGCAACCCGCCGATGACTACGCTCCGTAAGGAAACCAACCACCCGTTCGATTCGTATAAGTCTCTGGAAGCCAAAAGAAGTCGGCGGACCAAGCCGCGTCCCACACTGGGCCGTTGCCGGGTCGGCGCAGCACCGACGAGGGAGAGACGATGCAACCGTTCGCGCTCAACTACGCACGCCCGGCAGTTGAGTTGGCTGTTGCCACTCCGTACGCGTATGACTCCGGACTGCAGTTGAACGTCCTCGGTGACGGCCGGATCGCGGCCCGCGACCACGCGCTGTTGCGCGAGGTGGGGACGACGACGTCCACCGCGGGCTCCAAGACCCACTTCGACGACTGAACGCGGACCGTAGACCATGACCGTGCTGATCCTCACCTGTGAGGAGGATGTCACCGCCGACATGGCGGTCGTCCATCTGAACGGCTCAGGAGTACCGGTGGTGCGCCTCGACCCCGCGGACCTGACCGGTGGTGTCTCGCTGTCCGGCGAGTTCGTCCACGGCCGCTTCCGCGGTCATCTGTCCGTCGGGGGGCGGCTGGTGAGCATCGGCGGGCTGCGGTCCGTGTGGGTGCGCCGGCCCGGTGTCCCGGCCGGGCGCGCGCCGCAGCCGTCCGCGTGGCTGACCGAAGAGGCCTCGCAGGCGCTCTACGGGATGCTGCGCGGCTGCGACGCGCGCTGGATGAACCACCCGGACGCGGCCCGCCGGGCGCGCCACAAGCCGTGGCAGTTGCGGCTGGCGCAGCGCTGTGGTCTGCCCGTGCCGGCCACGGTGATCACCTCGTTCCCGCGGGCGGCCCGGGAGTTCGCGGAACGTTTCCCTGATCTGGTGGTCAAGCCGGTGTCGGGGGCGCATCCGCAGGACCCGCCGCGGGCCGTGCCGACCAGCCGGGTGGCGCCGGACACGGACTTCTCGGCGGTCGCCTACGGGCCGACGCTGCTCCAGCGGCGGGTCGCCAAGCGGGCCGACATCCGGCTCACCGTGGTGGGCGAGCGGCTGCTGGCGGCCCGTAAGGCGACGGCTCCGGACGCGGACCCGCGGGAGGTGGACGTGCGTTTCGCCGCGCCGGGCCCGCCCTGGGAGCCGGTCGAGGTTCCGGCGCGCACCGCCGACGCCGTGCGCACCTATATGCGTCGGGCCGAACTGGCTTACGGCGCCTTCGACTTCGCCGAGGACGCGGACGGGACGTGGTGGTTCCTGGAATGCAACCAGTCGGGGCAGTTCGGGTTCGTGGAGGTGGAGACGGAACAGCCGATCGCGCGGAGCATCGCCGAGTGGCTGTCCCGGCCCATTCCCGACGAGCCCGCGGAGCTCAACGGGGCGAGCAGCACGGTGCGGTGAGCGCCGTGCCGGTCGGCGTGCGGCGGTCAGTGCGGCCGCGTTCCGGGCAGCACGGCGGCGCGCTGCCAGCCGTTGCCCGGGGAGTGCGGCCGGTCGGGGCCCGGGCCGTGACCGCGGGACTGCAGCGGCCGCATGACCAACTCCAGTTCCCTGCTCACGCGTTCGGCTTCGCGGCGGACCTGTGCGGGCACATCGCCGCGCTCCGCGATGAGTCGGTCGTAGATGGGGGAATCCTGGAACACCCGGCAACGTGCCTTTCTGCTCGGCGACCCCCGTGCGGGGGCGCGACTGCCGAGTGTAGGCGCCCGTTCGGGGTGAAGTGGGCGTTCCGGGTGGTCGGGCGCCCGTTGTCGAGCCGGGCCGGATGATCATCACATCGGTGCCGGCCGCCGGGCTGCGGCAGGTGCCGAGGGCGGCAGGGGCACCCGGGTGGCCGTCGTGCGGCCTGGCCGCGCGTTCCCTCTGGTGGCGTGCAGCCGGACGTGCCCGGGCGTGCGTGCCCTGACGTGTTCTGTGGCGAACAACGCCCGGCGGGCGGCGGGCCCGCAGCGCGAGCGGCTGGTGAGGGGCGTGTGCGGTAGCCGGCGACGGCCGGGCTCAGACGGCCAGTCGCAGGCCGTTCCCGCCGTTCGGCTCAGGGGGGCCGCCGGGCGCGGCTTCCGGCGTGCGCCGGGCGAGCAGGGCGTCCGCCCGCGCTATGGCCTCGTCGACGCGGGACGTCGCCGTCATCACGCAGAGCGTGTAGCTGACGTCCTCGAGTTCGCGTGCCGCCGTGGGCGAATGCCGCTCCGCCTGAGCGATCTGCAGCGTCGCGTAGCGTGTCAGCAGTTGCCTGACGATCTTCGGATCCGGTACGAGCACGAAGCGCCCCTTTCTGGTTGTCGCTGCGTATGCCCGCACCTGGCGCACGCACTCTCACCATGTGCCGAAGTGGCCGCGATTGTCCGAAAGCGCTCGCTCGTTGACCGTGCTGGTGCGGAAGTGAGGGGCTTTGCCCCCGCCCCTCCCCCTCCCCGTCTCCTGGGGCCACGCCCGGCGGTGACGACGGTGACGGGGCGGCCGAGGCGGGTTCCGGTCAGGCGACCTGTGCGGTGTGCAGGGCGGTGTAGGCCCCTCCCCTGCGCAGCAGGTCCTCGTGGGTGCCGATCTCCTGGATGCGACCGTCCGACATCACCACGATCCGGTCGGCGCGGCGCACCGTGGACAGCCGGTGCGCCACGACGAAGGTGGTGCGCCCGCGCAGCAGCCGGGTGAGAGCCTCCTGCACCAGCGCCTCCGAACGGGTGTCCAGCGCGGAGGTCGCCTCGTCCAGGACCAGCACCCTGGGATCGCGTATCAGGGCGCGGGCGATGGCCAGGCGCTGGCGCTGTCCGCCGGACAGCCGGGCTCCGCGCTCCCCCACAAGGGTGTCGAGGCCCCGGGGGAGCCGGTCGACGAACTCCAGCGCGTTGGCGTCGCGCAGCGCGGCCTGTACCGTCTCCTCGTCCGCGTCGTCCATGCCGTAGGCGACGTTCTCCCTGATGGTGCCGTCGAACAGGATCGACTCCTGCGGCACCACCGACAGGAAGCGCCGGTACGTGCGCAGGTCGAGGCCGTTCATGTCGGTGCCGTCGAGCAGCAGCCGGCCGGACGTGGGCCGGATGAAGCCGATGACGAGGTTGAGCACGGTGGACTTGCCCGCGCCCGAGGCACCGACCAGCGCGATCGTCTCGCCCGGGAGGACGTCGAGGGTGAAGTCGCTCACGGCGGCGCGCCCGTCGGTGTCGTACGCGTGGCCGACGCCCTCGAAGGTGATCGCGCCGCGCAGGGCGGTGAGTTCCGCCTTGCCCTCGTTGTCCTCCAGTTCCGGGGCCTGGAGGACCTCGCCGACGGAGCGGACGGACTCCAGTCCCTTGGCGATGACCGGGGCCAGTCCGGCGAGCGTGGTCGTGGAGTTGGTGAGCGTCGTCAGGAAGGCGCTGAGCATCACGATGTCGCCGGCCGTGACGCCCCAGACGTCGTAGTACGAGATGAGCGCCGCGCCGGCCAGCACGCTCACGCCGACCACGTTGAGCACGACCCAGGCCAGCGAGCCGAACCGGCCGTTGACCAGGTCGAGGCGCATCCCGGAGGTCAGCAGCCGGTTCAGGGTGCCGTCCATCCGGCGCAGCGCCTTGCCCTCCAGGCCGTGGGCCCGGGTGACCGGGATCAGCCGGGTCATCTCCGTCACCCGGGAGGACAGGGTCTCCACCTCGTGGCGGAAGTGTTCGTTGTGGGTGCGCAGCCGGGCCCTGAGCCGGGCGATCAGCAGGGCGGCGGCGGGCACGATGACCAGGAAGACGGGGAGGAACTCGGGGGTGCGGATCGCGATGACGACAAGCCCGCCGGTGAGGACGGTGAGCGCGCCCAGCCCGGTCTCCGCCGTCTGCTGCACCATCTGCTCGACGGTCTCCACGTCCCGGACGACCTTCGCCTGGAGCACGCCGGCGCTGACCCGTGAGTGGTAGCCGAGGGAGAGCTGCTGCATGCGCGTGCACAGGGCGGAGCGCAGTGCGGTGCCCATGCGGCGGACGCTGCCGTACAGCAGGCGGACGTACAGCAGATGCAGCGGGTAGTTGACGAGCAGGATGAACATGATGACGCCGGTGCTGGTCCAGAGCCGGGAGACCGGCTGGTGCTGGACGACGGTGTCGATGATGGACGCGGTGATCAGCGGCAGCAGCCACACGGGACTGTGCTTGACCGTGAAGACGACGACGGCGCCGGCCAGCCGGCCGCGGTCCGCCCGGAAGAGGTAGGCGAGAGTGCGGATCGGGTGTTCGCCCCGGTAGCGGTGGTCGAGCGGTCGTTCCGACGTGGTCGCCATCGGTGATGGTCCTCCCCTGTGGGCTTCCGCGACGTGGGCGAACACGTCGCCGCGGCAAGTGCTTTCTCCCTCCCAGGAGTACACCAGGCCCGGGAGGGGCTTCCGGCCGTGTCCGGCATCCGGGACGGCGGCTCGGGCCTCAGGCGGCGTCCAGCTCGGCGATCTCCCCGGCACTCAGGACGAGGCCGGCGGCCCCCGCCGAGTCCCGGACGGATTCCGGCCGGCTCGCCCCCGGAATCGGTACGACGACCGGCGACCTGGCGAGCATCCACGCCAGGCACACCTGGTGGGCGCTCGCCCCGTGCGCCCGCGCGATCCGCGCGAACGGGACGTGCTGCGCGGCGAGTTCACCGGCCCGGGCGATACCGCCGAACGGACTGTAGGGCAGGAACGCGATACCGAGCTCGCCGCACAGACGCAGCTCCGGCTCGCTGGAGCGGAACGCCGGGGAGAACTGGTTCTGTACGGAGACCAGCCGGCCGCCCAGGATCTCGCCGGCCTCACGGATCTGCTCCGGGCCGGCGTTGGAGATGCCCGCCATCCGGATCTTCCCCTCGTCCAGCAGTTCGCGCACCGCACCGACGGAGTCGGCGTAGGGAACACGGGGGTCGGGCCGGTGGAACTGGTACAGCCCGATGGCCTCCACGCCGAGCCGCCGCAGCGAGGCCTCACAGGCCCGCTTCAGATGCCCGGGGCTCCCGTCCAGCGTCCAGCTGCCGTCACCGGGGCGCAGATGACCGCCCTTGGTGGCGACCAGCACGTCGCCACCCCGGTCGTGGGAGGCGAGGGCCTTGGCGATCAGGGTCTCGTTGTGTCCCACCTCGTCGGCGCCCAGGTGGTAGGCGTCCGCCGTGTCGATCAGCGTGACACCCGCGTCCAGGGCGGCGTGCAGAGTGGCCAGGGAGCGGCTCTCGTCCGGACGGCCCTCGATCGACATGGGCATGGCGCCCAGCCCGACGGAGCCGACCCGGACATCACCGATGCGGCGGGTGTGCATGTCTGTGTGACCTCTTCCGGCTGTCGCTTCGACGATCGTGGAAAGCACCACCTGCCTGGTCTCGGGACGGCCGGAAATCCAATAGAAGAACGCGAACGCATTCAGCAGGCGGGGCACTGAATCAGGGACGCCGGGCGGCCCGGCCTCCGGGTGGCCGGCCGCCGCGCGGGGGCCCGCGTCCGGCGTTACGCTGCGCGCGATCGACGTTTCGCACCGTTTGGGGAGGTAATCATGGCGTCACTTCTCAACCCGTACGTGAGTTTCGACGGCAACGCGCGCCAGGCGATGGAGTTCTACAAGGAGGTCTTCGGAGGCGAGCTGCGCCTCAACACCTTCGGCGACGCCGGGCATCCCGGTGCCGAGAGTTCGGACAAGATCATGCACGGCATGCTGTCGACCACCGACGGCTTCACCCTGATGGGCGCCGACATGCCGCCGGGCACGGAGTACGCCCCGGGGAACACCTTCGCCGTGAGCATCAGCGGTGAGGACGAGGCGGCACTGCGCGGCTACTGGGAACAGCTGTCCGGTGGCGGTTCGGTGGCCGTACCGCTGGAGAAGCAGATGTGGGGCGACCTGTTCGGGATGTGCACGGACCGCTTCGGCATCCCCTGGATGGTCAACATCAACCAGCCGGAGGGCTGAGCCCCCGGAGCCCGGCCCCACGGCAGCGTGTCGTAGGCAGCGGGTCGCGGACGACGAACGGGACGTGTACGTGCGCGTGATGAGCTGCCCGCGTCCGTCTTCACCGCCTCCCGGGCGCCCGCGCGACCGCGCCGGCAGCGCCTTCCGGCCCCTGGGCCCCGTACGTCCGCCGTGCCCTGCCCCTCCCGCCCGGCA
>NZ_NEUB01000385.1 GCF_002910825.1 Streptomyces sp. SM1
GGCGTCCGCGCGGGGACACCGCGCCGATCGTGTCCAGGGCTCCTCCGGCCACCCTGCCCACCTGCTCCGCACCCGGCAGATGCCGCAGTCCCGAGGCGACGGCCCGCAGCGGCTGCGGAAGGTCCGGTGCACGAGACGTGTCCTGCTCCATGTCGACCTCCACCGGTACAGCCCTCGGGGCACCCATCGGTAATGATGGCGTCTGTCCCATATTCGACCTTTACCGACCGGAGCGCTCTCCCAGTACGCCCGAGCCGGTTGCCCCCACCGTCCGGGACCGGCCGCCTTCCGCACCCGCGTCCGTGTCGGAACGGGCACGCCGGGTACTGGGTGCGGCACGCAGAGCTGTCCCGGGCGGGGGGCCGGGCACAGCGGCCGTACGGACCGGCCGGCGGAGGGAGCGGTGATGACGGAGAACGGCGAGGACACCACGCTCGCCCGGCGCTCGGCGGCCCCGGACCTCCGTCCGGCCTCCCACGCCCCGGGGGCGGCGCCGCCGCTCGACGTGCGGGGCGAGGCACCGCTCCAGGTGGAGGACGACGGCCCGGAGCTGCCCCGGGACCGCAATCAGGCCATCCTGGAGGCGGCCAAGCAGGTCGGTGCGGTGCTGAAGCGGGGCGGGCATCTCTTCGCGCTGGCCGGCAGTGTCGCCGTGCATGCCCACGGCGGCAGCGGGAACCTCCAGCACGACGTCGACTTCTGCGTCCGTCCGGAGGACGCCGAGGCCGTGGCCACCACACTCCGGGAGGCCGGGCTGACGGTCTACACCCCGCCGGAGGACTGGCTGATCAAGGCCACCTGCTTCGGCCAGGACGTGGACATCATCTTCGAGCTGGCGCACCGGCCCGTCTCCGCGGAGATGCTCCGGCGGGCGCTGGAGCTCCCGGTGGAATCGGTGCGCATGCCGGTCCTGGCCCCCACCGATCTGCTGTCCGGCCTGGTGGCCGCCTTCTCGGAGCACCACTGCGACTTCGGGGCGGTCCTGCCCATCGCGCGCGCCCTGCGCGAGAAGGTCGACTGGGACCGGGTACGGCGTGAGAGCGGGGACGAGCCGATGCCCGCGGCCTTCTTCTTCCTCCTCGAACGCCTGAACGTCATCTGAACGTCCGCGGAAGGAACGCTCATGAGCACCCATGACGCCGGTTCCGCAGCCGGCACACACACCGCGCGGGGTCCGGAGTACCGCGTCGCCCACCTCCAGGACCGGCTCGCCTCCGGCGAACTCGGCGAACTCGGCGTGCGGACCGAGGTGCGCGGCGGGACCGTCCTGGTCACCGGGACCGTTCCCTCGGCCCGTTGCCGCGAGGAGGTGCTGACCACGGTGCGGGAGGAACTCGCGGGGCTGGAGGTGCACTGCGACATCGTGGTCAGTGAGCCCTCGTCCCCCGACCACGCGGAGGAGCTGTCATGATCCGGATCGCCGCCGTCGGGGACATCCACATGAGTCCCGAGACGCGGGGCG
Organism: Streptomyces sp. SM1; assembly: GCF_002910825.1. Taxonomy (GTDB): domain Bacteria; phylum Actinomycetota; class Actinomycetes; order Streptomycetales; family Streptomycetaceae; genus Streptomyces; species Streptomyces okerensis. The sequence goes on from NZ_NEUB01000385.1 coordinate 1,463, forward strand.
TACTGCGTCCCGCGTTCGACACCCTGCCCGACTGCGCCGACCTCCTGCTGCTGGCGGGGGACCTCACCCGGCACGGCACCGTCGAGGAGGCACGTGTGGTGGCCGACGAGATCCGGGGCCTCGGCGTCCCCGTTGTCGTGGTGCTCGGCAACCACGACCACCACGACGACCGGCAGGACGAGGTCACGGCCCTCCTGCGGGACGCCGGGGCCCGCGTCCTGGAGGGGGAGTCGACGGTCGTCGGGGTCGGGGACACGCGGGTCGGGGTGGCCGGCACCAAGGGCTTCGGCGGCGGATTCGTCGGAGCCAGCGCCGGGGAGTTCGGCGAGCCGGTGATGAAGGAGTTCGTCCGGGTCTCCCGGCGGTGCGCCGACGGTCTGCGGGCTTCGCTGGAGCGGCTGGCCGAAGAGGGCTGCGACGTCCGGATCGCGCTCACCCACTACTCCCCCGTGCCGGAGACGCTGGCCGGGGAGCCGCTGGAGATCTATCCGTTCCTGGGCAGCTATCTGCTGGCCGAGGCGATCGACACGGCCGGCGCGGACCTCGCCGTGCACGGGCACGCGCACGCCGGAACCGAGCACGGTATGACCACGGGCGGGGTCAAGGTGCGCAACGTGGCCCAACCGGTCATCGGCCGCGCCTTCCACGTCTACCACCTGCCGGTCCGCGAACGCGTCGACGCCGGGGCGCCCGCCGCCTGAAGTCCGCCTTCCGCCCCAGCGCCGCCGGTACGCACCGGCGGCGCTCTTCGTTGCCGCCGGGTCCGGGGTGCCCGTACGCCTCCCGTGTGAACACCTCGCGCGGCGCGCCCTTTTTATGAATCTTGTCTGCTTACCATTCAGGCTCCGTGCCCCGTGGCCCTGTCGGGAACGCCCCGATCCCGCCCACCCGGCCCGCGCCCGTCGAACACATCCGCCTGCCCCCGTAGAAGAGGACCCCAGATGGCGCTGCCGGGCCGTCCCGGACCATCGTCCGCGCTCGCCCTCGCCCCGCACGACGCCGAACTGCGCACCGCCGCACGGCATCTGGCCCGCCGTCGCTTCCTCACCGTCTCCGCCGCGGCCGCCACCCTCGCCTTCACCACCCAGCTGCCCGCACGCGGCGCCTTCGCCGCGCCCCGGTCCGACGGGGCCCGGATCACCGAGAACCCCTTCACGCTCGGCGTTGCTTCCGGGGACCCGCTGCCCGACTCGGTGCTCATCTGGACCCGGCTCGCCCCGGAGCCCTTCACCCCGGACGGGGGCCTGGGGCAGGAGCAGGTGGAGGTCGCCTGGGAAGTGGCCCTCGACGAGTCGTTCGTCCTGGTGGTGCGGCGGGGCACCGTCCTCGCCCATCCCGAGTACGCGCACAGCGTGCGCGTCGACGTGAAGGGCCTGGACGCGGGCAGCCACTACTACTACCGGTTCCGTACGGGCACCTGGATCAGCCCCGCCGGCCGTACCCGCACCGCTCCCCCGGCCGGCGACGGCAGCGCGCGCCTGCGGCTGGCCGCGGTCGCCTGCCAGGCGTACCACCACGGCTACTACACCGCGCACGGGCACCTCGCGCGGGAGGACGTCGACGTGGTGTTCCACCTCGGCGACTACCTGTACGAGTACGCCGTCGACTCCGCCGGGGGCGCCCGCGCCCACACCGACGTCGTACTGCCGTCCGTGTTCAACCGCGAGGCGACGACCCTGGCGGACTACCGGATGCGGTACGCGCTCTACAAGAGCGATCCCGACCTGCGCGCCGTGCACGCCGCGCACCCGTTCGTCGTCACCTGGGACGACCACGAGACCGAGAACAACTACGCGGCCGACGTCGACGAGAACGGCAGCGACCCGGCCCGGTTCCTGACCCGCAGGGCCGCCGCCTACCGCGCCTACTGGGAGAACCAGCCGCTGCGCGCCGACCAGCGGCCCGAGGGCCCCGACGCGCGGCTGTACCGCCGGCTGCGCTGGGGCACGCTCGCCCAGTTCGACATCCTCGACACCCGGCAGTACCGCTCCGACCAGGCCTACGGCGACACCGCGCACGTCCCCGGGCCCGAGTCGGACGACCCCGCGCGCAGCCTCACCGGGGACGCCCAGGAGCGGTGGCTGATCGACGGATGGGGGACCTCCACGGCGCTGTGGAACGTGATGCCCCAGCAGGTCACCTTCTCCCAGCGCAAGCTGGACCTGAACGCCGAGGCGAGGATGTCGATGGACGCCTGGGACGGTTACCGCGCGAACCGCGGCCGGCTCGTCGCGGGCGCGAAGGCGGCCGGTGTCGACAACTGGCTGGTCCTCACCGGTGACGTCCATGTCGGGTACGCCTTCGACATCAAGGACGACTTCGGCGACCCCGGCTCCCCCACCCTGGGTACGGAACTGACCTGCACCTCCGTCACCAGCGGCATGAACGGGTCGGAGCACCCGGCCAACCGGGACACCTACCTGCGGGCCAACCCGCACCTCAGGTTCTACGACGGACGGCGCGGCTACGTGCGCGTCGAGCTGGACCGGGCGCACGCCCGCGCCGACTTCCGGGTCGTCCCGGCCGTGACGACGCCGGGCGCCCCGGTCTCGACGGCCGCCTCCTTCGTCACGGAGGCCGGCTCGCCCGGACTGACACCCGTCTGACCCGTCCGGGTGTCCTCCCGTCGTCCGCCCGTACTGCACTTGGCGTCCGTACGTGTCTCCAAAGCGCTAACCCCGGCGTGTCCTGACATCGCGTCGGGCGCGCCGGGAAAGGCCTGAGTCTCCTCGGCAGCTTCGCCGCCCCGAACGAAGGAGACGTACC
>NZ_NEUB01000386.1 GCF_002910825.1 Streptomyces sp. SM1
CACGGTGACCACGGCCACGTCGTCGTCGACCACACAGGCCGCCACTCCCGCGGCCACCCCGGCCGTCACGGACCCGGCGGCCGGTCTGCTCGTGCCGGCGGCCGGGACCACCGGCCTCGCGGACGACGCGCTGGGCGCCGTACGGGAGGCCCTCGACGGCGTCCTCGACCTGCTGCTGCCCAAGGACGCCACCACGGCCACCGGCCAGGACTCCGCGACCACCACCGGCCAGGACTCCACGGCCGCCACTGACGAGGAGTCCACGGCGGCAGCCGACGAGGAGTCCGGGACCGCCGCCGGCCAGGAACCCGCTGCGGCCGACGACCTGCTGGACCGGGTGGACGAACTCCTCGACGCGCTCCTCGGCGCCGACCCGGAGGCGTCCGCCGAGGAGTCGGCCGAGGAGTCCACCGGAACGTCCACCGGGGTGACCACTCTCCCCGCACCGGCCGAAGCGGTGCCCGCGGCGCCCGCCGGCACCGGCCCGGCCGTGCTCCCCTCACTCACCTCACTCCTGCTGCCGAACTCCTGAACCGCGTGACGGAGCGGCATTCACCCCGGCAATCGTTCCAGCCGCCGTCCCGTCAATCGTTCTTGGATCTCATATGAGGACTCGGCAATCTTCGGCTTCCCGGTTTCCGCTCCGGCCGGGAATCGTTGAGCACGGCGACAGAATTCCCCTCCGGCGCCCCGCGTTGCCGAAGAAAGGAACACGATGAAGTCCCTCAAGGCTGCCGCCGTTCTTGCCGGGTCCCTGATCGCCGCCGGTATCGCCGCCCCCGCGTACGCCGCGGACTCCACGGACCTGGCGTCCACCGGCCTCGACACCGGCCTGCGCACCGCGGTCCCCTTCGAGCTCATGCCGCTGTACGAGTCGGACTCGCTCGTCGACTCCGACCAGGACTCGCTGCTCGGCACCACGAAGGAAGCGGCCGCCGTCGTGAACGAGGCCAAGCCGGTGCACGGTGATGTGGGGCTGCGCGCCTGAAGTCCATGCCGCGGAATTCGGCCCCCGGTTTTCACCGGGGGCCGAATTCTGTTCGCCGCTCACGTTCGTCGTTCTCATGGGTAACGGCCGTGACCCGCGGGCATGGGAAGAGCCCCGGCGCACGAGGCGGCCGGGGCTCCCGGGGTACTACGACGGACGTCCGTAGCCGTAAGTCCCAGGGGTGTGTCAGTGGTTCACGCAGACGTTGCCGGCCGCCGGGTTGAGGAAGCCGACCACGTTCACGGTGTTGCCGCACACATTGACGGGCACGTGGACCGGAACCTGGACCACGTTGCCGGACACGACGCCGGGCGAGTGGACCGCCGCACCCTCGGCACCGGAGTGAGCCGAAGCCATCCCGGCGCCGCTGAGCACCACGGCACCCGTTCCGAGAGCCACGGTGGCAGCCTTCGCGATGCGAGACATCACGTTCTCCTTACTGGTCTGGTAAACGCGGCAGCATGACGCGCGGCCGCACTCCCCGCTCAACGCGGAACACCGGCCCGGGTCACGGGGTATGTCACGGGATCACTCTTTGGTCCACCTTTGTGGCGAACGCTGACCCAGACCCGCATCGTCCTACCGCCGTCTGATGCGGCCTCCTGGCGAGCCGACCTGCATCTCCACGGGAAATTTACGCAATTGGGCGTTTTGACTGTCGAAAGACGCGAAAGTCGCTTATGTTGACACCTGTCAGTGACCGATCCCTTACGGATCGTGTCCGCTCGAGAAACGGAGAGGTAATGCGCAAGTACCAGAAGGCCGCCGTCGTCATGGCCATGCTCGGCAGCGTCGGCTTCCTCGGCGCCGGCACCAGCTTCGCGGGTGGCGAGCCGGAGTTCGAGCTCAACAACAAGCAGGCCAACGCCTGCTCGCAGGAGAACACGGTTCAGGGGCTGATCAACGTCAGCGACGTCAACCTCCCGATCGCCGCGCTCCTGGGCCTCAACAACGTCGAGGACGCGTCCACGAACGCCGTGAGCTGCGCCAACGGCCTTGCGATCGGTCACAACGGCTGACCGCTGCTCAGCTGATCGAGTCAGGTCCCGGGGCCCGGACGCACATGTCCGGGCCCCGGGCCTGTCCGTTCCATGCCCGTTCCGCACGCCCACGCCCGTTCCGCACGCTCATGACCGTTCCGCACGCCCACGACCGGCCCGCCGTGCAGGCGCCGGGGGCGACCCTGGGAGAAGACAGATGATCAAGTCGAGAAGTATCGCCTCCGTGGCCGCAGGAATCCTCGCCGGCTTCGCCCTGACCGGTGCCGGTGCCGGCCCGGCCGCCGCCGAAGGGCCCGGCGGGTGCGTCGACGACGGCAGGGGCACCGTCCGCTGTGTGCAGGTGACCGAGGAGCGGCTCACGGTCGACCGGGACGGGACGGTGCGTCACGTCACCAACGGCTCCAAGCCGGCCTGCTCCGCCTCGGCCGGCAGCATTTCCTGCGAGACCAGCGTCAGCACGGACCGCGGTAAGTCCTGATAGTCGACCGTGAATGGTCAGCTTTTACGCTGATCAAATAGGCGCGGTATTGCGCCACGCGTGCCCAATCGAGGCAATTCCGCGACTCGGCGTTTCACCTGCCGATTGACGAAGTGAATTCGCCTAATCTTGGCAACTGTCAGAGGCCGGTTCATTACGAACTGTGTCAACGCGAGAAATGGAGAGGTAATGCGCAAGCTTCAGAAGGCCGCCGTCGTGATGGCCATGCTCGGCAGCGTCAGCTTCCTCGGTGCCGGTATCAGCCACGCCGGCGACGAGCCGAGCGCTGAACTCAACAACAAGCAGGCGAATGCCTGCTCGCAGAAGAACACGACTCAGGGTCTCATCAACATCGACGACCTCAACCTCGCGCTGGCCATCCTGGGTCTCAACAACGTTGAGGACTCCGACACCGACGCCGTGAACTGCACCAACGGCCTCGCGCTGGGCGGCGAGTGATCACCATCAGGTGATCGGGCAGGCCCGGGGCCCGGATGCACGATGTCCGGGCCCCGGGCCTGTCCCCATATGACGCAGAAAGACTTCGCTCCGACCGCGGGGTCGACCGTGAGGAAAAGGTAAATGATCAATTCCAAGAAGTTCGTGGCGACGGCCGTCGGGATCCTGGGAGGCTTCGCCCTGATCGGCGCCGGCGCCGTCCAGGCCGTGGCTGTCGGCAGCGCCGCCCAGTGCGCCGGTGACGGCAAGGGCGACACGCGCTGCGTGCAGCACCACGAGTACCAGGTCACCACCGACGAATACGGAAAGCTGCGCATCGACAATGAGTCGTCGCAGAACTGCACCGGGTCACACGGAATGTCCTGCGTGTCCACCCTGGCCGTTCCCGGCGAGAAGTCCTGACGGATGCGTCGCTCCTGACCTGTTCGCCGGTCATGGATGAGGGCCGGAACCCGGTTCGGGTTCCGGCCCTCATCCATGACCGGCGTCAGGCCGGGGCGGGAGCGCGGCGGGGGCGGGGCACCTCGACGGGGTTGCAGTACGGCAGACCGTCGACGGGGCGGTCCGTGCAGAACCGGGCGATCAGGTCCGCCGACTCCTCCCTGCGCTCGACCGTCACCAGATGGTCCGCCTCCCGGACGGTGGTGAACAGCGCCCCCGGCATCGTCGCGGCGAGTTCCCGGCCCATCGGCGGAGTGCACAGCGTGTCGTACTCGCCGGTGAACACCAGCGACGGCACGGCGGGGACCGGCAGCGGCCGGTAGCAGCCGTGCGTCGTCAGCCGGGTGTTGTGCTCGACCGCCTTGCGGATGTCGTCCGGTGTCTGGTTCATGAACTGGTGCTGGAGCAGCCGGGACACGGCCGCGTGCCTGCGGACCTTGCCGGCCTCCGGGTGGGACATGAACAGCCGCACCAGTCCGTCGGCGGCCTGTCCGATGTCGCCCCGCGCGAGCGTCTGCGACAGCCGCGGCACGGCCTCGCTGTAGAGCTCGGGCAGCCGGATCGCCGCGGCCGCGAAGATGGCGCGCCGGACGGACTCCGGGTGGCGCTGTGCGAAGCGGAGGCCGACGACCTCGCCGAAGCAGCCGCCGAACAGATTCACCTCGGGCACGTCGATGACCGTCAGCATGTGCTGGACCGCGTCGGCGAGGAAGTCGATGTCGTAGCTCGCCGGGAGGAAGTCCGAGCCGCCGTAACCGGGCAGGTCCACGGTGATCAGCGTGCACAGCGGCGCCAGCCACCTCTCGTGGCTCTGCCAGGAGTACCGGTTCTGCGACGAGCCGCCGAGCAGCAGCAACGGCGCGGTCTGCGGCGCCCGTTGGCGGACGATCCGGCACGTGTACGCGAATCCCCCGAAGACGATCCCCCGTTCCTCCACCTGCTCCGGCGCTGAGGGAAGGGGCCCGGAGCGCCCCGTACGGGGCGGGTCCTGGGCGGCGATGACGGCAGTGCGCATGAGCGGCTCCGGGAAAGGCGCAACGACGGGAACCGCTCCATGATTACCAGAAATCGCCCATTTAAGGCGCAATCACTCAATCATGGGCGATGCGGTCAAAAGTGTTCACGGCTGACCGTGTCCCGGGAGGTGCGCCACGGATTTGGCGAGCGCCCGGACGGAGGAGGAGAGCTATCGGCGGATGACCCGATGGTCACGCCGGACACCGGGTTCCCGCTGCTCCACGAGAAGGCCGGAACGGACCTGAACGGCCCCGGCGAAGGTAGGGCGCCCCCGGCAGGACTCGAACCTGCGGCCAAGCGCTTAGAAGGCGCCTGCTCTATCCACTGAGCTACGGGGGCCGGTGTGGTGGCCTGGCGTCATGATGGCCCTGGTGGGGCCTGTTCCTGACGTTGCCGGAGACAAGGATAGGGCTCCCGCGTCCTTGTCCCTGCCGCCTCGCCTCCGTGGCTCGATGTGGAGGTTCGGTGAAGCGGTCCTGATAATCGCAGGCAGGTACGAATCGTGCACCGGTTTTGGCCTCTCGCGCATCGGGTGTTGTGCACTCGTTATGCCTGAGCTGTGTCCGTGTCGCAGTCGTCCCTTCCATCCCTTGTGTTCTGTCGGCGCGCAGACATGCTCATATGCTTCAGAATTCCCCTAAAATTGGGCATTCTTCACATGTGGTGACCTTGGACGTACGGCCTCAGCTGCTCGACGCACTCTCCGCCCTGCGCGACCGTGTCGCCGCCGCACGCTTCCCGCTGCCCCTGGCGGGGGCCGCACGCGCGCGTGCCGACCGCGACGAACTGCTCGCCCAGCTCGACGACTATCTGGTGCCCCGGCTGAGAGATCCCGAAGCGCCCCTGCTGGCCGTCGTCGGAGGATCCACCGGGGCGGGAAAGTCGACCCTGGTGAACTCCCTCGTCGGCCGGCGCGTCAGCGAGGCGGGCGTGCTGCGGCCGACGACACGCACACCGGTGCTCGTCTGCCATCCGGAGGATCACCACTGGTTCAGCGGCATGCGGGTCCTGCCCGACCTGACGCGCGTGTGGGTGCCCCACCACCAGGACCCGGCGGACGACCTGCTCCTGCCCGGCGAGAACCCGGCACGCGTGCTGCGCGTCGAGACCGCCGACACCCTGCCCCCCGGCCTCGCCCTCCTCGACGCACCCGACATCGACTCCCTGGTGTCCGACAACCGTGTCCTCGCCGCCGAACTCATCAGCGCCGCGGACATCTGGATCATGGTCACCACCGCCGCCCGCTACGCCGATGCCGTCCCCTGGCACATGCTGCGCACCGCCAAGGAGTACGACGTCAGCCTGGTGACCGTGCTGGACCGGGTGCCCCACCAGGTGGTCTCCGAAGTGTCGCGGCAGTACGGCGCCCTGCTCACCAAGGCCGGACTCGGCCACGTACCCCGCTTCACCGTGCCCGAGCTGCCCGAGTCGGCCTGGGGCGGCGGACTGCTGCCCGGCACCGCCGTGGCGGCGCTGCGCACCTGGCTCGTCCACCAGACGCTCGACCCCGCCGCCCGGCAGCACGTCGTGGCCCGCACCGCGTACGGAGTCCTCGACTCCCTGGGCTCCCGGCTGCCGCACCTCGCCGGGGCCGCCGCGGCCCAGTACGCCGCCGCGCTGCGGCTCACCGCCGCCATCGAGGGCGCGTACGACAGCGAGCACTCCCGCGTGCGGGGCCGGCTCCAGGCCGGAGCCGTACTCGCCGGGGACGCGCTGAAACGGTGGCGCGCCTTCCCCCTCGACTGCACCCCGGGCGAACTCCTCGACACCCTGGTGGAGAGCCTCGGCGCGCTGCTGCTGTGCGCCGTCGCCGCCGCCGACGAGCGCGTCGAGGACGCCTGGCGGCGCGAACCCGCCGCCGACGCCCCCGAACTCGACGGCCGCGAACGCGGCCCGGAGAGCGCCGAACACCGGATCGGACTGGCCGTACGGCGCTGGCGGCGCGAACTCGAGGAGTACGCCGAGGACGAGGTGCGGGAGCTGGAACGCGGACTGGCTCCCGACCCCGAGACGGTCGCCGCGCTGGTCGCCACCGTCCTGCTGGGCGGCCGCCGGGCCCGCACCGCCGGGGAGGGACTCGCCGAGCGGATCGGCGCGCACGGCGCGCTGCGGCTGCGCGACCGCGGCGGACGGCTGCTCGTCGAGCACGTGGACCGGGTCATGCACACCGAACGCGAACGCCGGCTCACCCCGCTGGACGCGCTCGAAGTGCACGCGGAACCCCAGCCCGAACTCATCGCCGCGTTGTCCGTACTGCAGAAGGAGAGGTGACCGGTGACCGCCGTCACTGACCAGGACCACACCGAGCATCCCGAGCACCCGGAACACCCGGAACACCCGGAACACCCTGAGCGTTCCGAGTGCGCGGAGCGTTCCGGGCGTTCCGAGTGCTCCGAGCGTCCCGAGCGTGACGCCGAGGGCTCGCTCGGCCCGGATGCCGCGGGCCCCTGGGACGACGGGCTGATCGCGCGGCGCGTGAACGGCAGTGCGGGTGAGGAGCAGTGCCGGGTGACGGAGCCGAGGGCGTCCGTACCGCAGAAGGTGACCCCCCTGGCGTACGGTCCCCATCTCGGGGCGCGGCTCGACGCCCTGCGCGAGCTCGTGGGACTCTCCCGCACCCGGCTGGACAACCGCACCCTCGCCCAGGCGGGCCGGATCCTCGACGAGGCCGCCGCGCGGCGCGGACTCTCCGGGCAGCACACCGTCGTCGCCCTCGCGGGCGCCACCGGCAGCGGCAAGTCGCAGCTGTTCAACACGCTGGCCGGAGTGCCCATCTCCGAGACCGGCGTCCGGCGGCCGACCACCGCCGCGCCCATCGCCTGCAGCTGGAGCGACGGCGCGGCGAGCCTCATCGAACGCCTGGGCATCCCGCCCCGGCTCAGACGGCGCCCCCTGCAGGTGACGGCGGACGCGGACGACAGGCTGCGCGGGCTCGTGCTGGTCGATCTGCCCGACCACGACTCGGCGGCCGTGCAGCACCGGGAGCAGGTGGACCGCGTGCTGGGACTGGTCGACGCGGTCATCTGGGTCGTCGACCCCGAGAAGTACGCCGACGCCATGCTGCACGAGCGCTACCTGCGGCCCATGGCGGCCCACGCGGAGGTCATGTTCATCGTCCTCAACCAGGTCGACCGGCTGCCCGGGGAGGCCGCCGAACAGGTCCTGGACGATCTGCGGCGGCTGCTCGACGAGGACGGCATCGTCCTCGGCGAGTACGGCGAACCCGGCACGACCGTGCTGGCGCTGTCCGCGCTCACCGGCGAGGGGGTGGGGGACCTGCGGGAGGCACTCGGCCGGTTCGTGGCCGAACGCGGGGCGCCGGCCCGCCGGATCTCCGCGGACGTCGACATCGCGGCGGCCCGGCTGTGGCCGGTGTACGCCACCCGCCACC
>NZ_NEUB01000036.1 GCF_002910825.1 Streptomyces sp. SM1
CCTGAGGAGCGGGGGCGGGGGTCCCGGGGCACGCGACGGGGGCGGGCGCAAGGGCCGAACGCGCAGAACCGCGCTGTCCCGCGGCGCCCCGTTACCCATGTGCACCGACCCGGTGCCCCAGCCGCTGACCTGCGGCTTCCAGCGGCCGGGGGTGATCCGGAGCGACGGGTGCGGGGCGGCCGCGCAGAATATGGGGGACGCCTACCCATGTGGCGGCAACGGGGGGTCTGCGACCGTCTTCCTCGTGACTGAGACCGCCAGCCCCCCGACTCCCCGGTACGCCGGACTCCCGCCCTCCTGGTGGGCGCCGGCGCTGTCCCTCGCGGAACGGCTCGCCGCCCCCGGCCTTCCCGCGGCGCCCGCCGAATCCGCCGCCGGCCCCGCTCCGTGGGCCGTCG
>NZ_NEUB01000387.1 GCF_002910825.1 Streptomyces sp. SM1
CGCCTTGCTCAGCTGTTGAACGCGGCGTCGAACGACGCGCTGGGCGGCTCGTAGTCGAACGCCTTCAGCCGGGCCAGCGCCTCCGGCGCGCCCTGGAGACGGTCCATACCGGCGTCCTCCCACTCCACGGAGACGGGACCCTGGTAGTCGATGGAGCGCAGCATGCGGAAGACGTCCTCCCAGGGGACGTCCCCATGGCCGGCGGAGACGAAGTCCCAGCCGCGCCGCGGGTCGCCCCAGGGCAGATGCGAGCCGAGGCGGCCGTTGCGGCCGTCGAGTCGCTTGCGGGCCTCCTTGCAGTCGACGTGGTAGATCCGGTCCCGGAAGTCCAGGAGGAATCCGACCGGGTCGAGGTCCTGCCACACGAAGTGCGAGGGGTCGAAGTTGAGACCGAAGGCCGGCCGCCGGCCGACCGCGTCCAGGGCGCGTACGGTCGTCCAGTAGTCGTAGGCGATCTCGCTGGGGTGCACCTCGTGGGCGAAGCGCACGCCCTCGGCGTCGAAGACGTCCAGGATCGGGTTCCAGCGCTCGGCGAAGTCCTCGTAACCGCGCTCGATCATCGACTCGGGGGCGGGCGGGAACATGGCGACCAGGTGCCAGATGGCGGAGCCGGTGAAGCCGATGACGGTGTCGACGCCGAGGAGGGCCGCGGCGCGCGCGGTGTCCTTGATCTCGGCGGCGGCCCGCTGCCGTACTCCCTCCGCCTCGCCGTCGCCCCAGATGCGGGCGGGCAGGATGGCCTGGTGGCGTTCGTCGATGATGGCGTCGCAGACCGCCTGTCCCACCAGATGGTTGGAGATCGCCCAGCACTTCAGGCCGTACTTCTCCAGGAGCTGGTGGCGGCCGGCGACATAGGAAGGGTCGGCGAGTGCCTTGTCGACCTCGAAGTGATCGCCCCAGCAGGCGAGTTCGAGGCCGTCGTAGCCGAAGTCGCGGGCGAGTCGGCAGACCTCCTCCAATGGCAGGTCCGCCCACTGGCCGGTGAAGAGCGTGAAGTTGCGCGGCATCCGTTTTTCCGTCCTCTCAGGCGGCGATCGGTGTGTAGACGGAGTTCTTCTCGGCGCTCTCCTCCACCGCCGCCAGGACGCGCTGCACCTGGAGCCCATCGGCGAAGGAGGGTTCGGGGGCGCGGCCCTCGGCTACCGCGTGCACCAGGTCGCGGGCCTGGTGCACGAAGGTGTGCTCGTACCCGAGGCCGTGGCCCGGCGGCCACCATGCCTCGAGGTAGGGGTGGTCGGGTTCGGTGACGAGGATGCGGCGGAACCCGGCGTGGATACCGGGCTCGGTGCCGTCGTGGAACTCCAGCTCGTTGAGCCGCTCCAGGTCGAAGGCGAGCGAGCCGCGCTCGCCGTTGAGTTCGATGCGCAGGGCGTTCTTGCGGCCGGTGGCGTACCGGGTGGCCTCGAAGGCGGCGAGGGCGCCGGAGGCGAAGCGGCCGGTGAACAGGGCCGCGTCGTCCACGGTGACCTGTCCGGTGCCGGCGGCGGAGACGGCGGCCGGGCCGCTGCTGGGAGCGCTGGGCAGCGGCCGCTCCCGTACGAAGGTCTCGGTGAGCGCGGAGACGCCGGCCAGCTGCTCCCCGGCCAGGTACTGGGCCAGGTCGACGATGTGCGCGCCGAGGTCGCCGAGCGAACCGGAGCCGGCGTGTTCCCGGCGCAGCCGCCAGGTCAGCGGGAACCCGGGGTCCACCAGCCAGTCCTGGAGGTACGCCGCCCGCACGTGCCGCAGGGTGCCGATGCGGCCCTCGGCCACCATGCGCCGGGCCAGCGCGGTGGCGGGCACGCGGCGGTAGTTGAAGCCGACCATCGCCAACTGACCGCGCGCGCTGGCCTCTTCGGCGGCCCTGGCCATCGCCTCGGCCTCCGCCACGGTGTTGGCGAGGGGCTTTTCGCACAGCACGTGTTTGCCCGCGGCGAGCGCGGCGAGCGCGATCTCGGCGTGTCTGTCACCGGGGGTGCAGATGTCGACGAGGTCGATGTCCTCCCGCTCGACCAGGGCGCGCCAGTCCGTCTCGGCCTCCGCCCAGCCGTGCCGGTCGGCCGCGGCCCGCACGGCGTCGGCGTCCCGGCCGCAGATCACGGCCAGTTCGGGCCTGAGCGGCAGGTCGAAGACGTGGCCCGCGGTCCGCCAGCCCTGGGAGTGGGCGGCGCCCATGAAGGCGTAACCGACCATGCCGACGCGCAGCGGTGGCTTCCCCGCCCGATCCCCTTCGGACGCTTGCGGCTGTGCCATTCGGATGTCCTCCTCGTCGTCGTGGCGGGCGGGGGTGGGCCCCGCCCGGTGGGCTGGTCAGGCCCGTGGGGCGGGGCTCCTCACTGGAAGCCGGTGGACATGTACTGGTCCACGTTGTCCTTGTCGACGACGGCCGAGTAGCAGGTCACCAACGAGGGGATCTCGAACTCGGCGAGGCCGCCGACGCCCTTGCCCTGGCCGAGGGCCCGGGCGAGGTCGATCGCGGAGGCGGCCATGGTCGGCGGATACAGGACGGTGGCCTTCAGGACACCGTTGTCGGCCTTGATGGCCTCGAAGGCGGCGAGCGCGCCCGCGCCTCCCACCATCAGGAACTCGTCGCGCCCGGCCTGCTCGATGGCGCGCAGCGCGCCCACGCCCTGGTCGTCGTCGTGGTTCCACAGCGCGTCGATCCGTGACTGTGCCTGGAGCAGCTGGGCCATCTTGGCCTGGCCGGACTCGACGGTGAACTCGGCGGCCTGGCGGGCCACCTTGCTGATGTTGGGGTAGTTCTTCAGCGCGTCGTCGAAGCCCTGGGTGCGCTGCTTGGTCAGCTCCAGGTTGTCCAGGCCGGCCAGTTCGACGACCTTGGCACCCTGCTTGTCCTTGAGCTTCTCGCCGATGTAGTGGCCGGCGTTGAGGCCCATGCCGTAGTTGTCGCCGCCGATCCAGCAGCGGTAGGCCTGCGGGGTGTTGAAGACGCGGTCGAGGTTGACGACGGGGATACCGGCGCGCATCGCCTTGAGCCCGACCTGGGTCAGGGCCTTGCCGTCGGCGGGCAGGATGACCAGGACGTCGACCTTCTTGTTGATGAGGGTCTCGATCTGGCCGATCTGCTGGGCGGTGTCGTTGGAGCCCTCGGTGATCTCCAGGGTGACGTCGGAGTATTTCTCCGCGCGCTTCTTGGCGTTGTCGTTGATGGCGTTGAGCCAGCCGTGGTCGGCCTGCGGTCCGGCGAAGCCGATGGTGACCGGCTTGCCGGGCTTGTCGTCGGCGGCCGGCTGGTCCTTCGCGGCGGACTCGTCCTTCTTGCTGGGCTCGTTGCTCGTGCAGCCGGTGGCGAACACGCCGGCGGACACGGCGGCCGCTCCGAAGAGCAGTCCTCTGCGGCTTGCGAAAGGTGATTCTGGCATGGCGGTGAACCCTTTCCTCAGGTCGTGCTCGCGGTACGGCGCTGGACCAGCACGGCGGCGACGATGATCGCGCCCTTGGCGATCTGCTGGACGTCGCTCTGCAGGTTGTTCAGGGCGAAGATGTTGGTGATGGTGGTGAAGATCAGGACGCCGAGGACGGAGCCGACGATGGTGCCGCGGCCCCCGGTGAGGAGCGTGCCGCCGATGATCGCGGCGGCGATGGCGTCGAGTTCGTAGAGGTTGCCGTTGGTGTTCTGGCCGGAGCCGGTCAGAACGATCAGCAGGAAGGCGGCGATGCCGCAGCACAGCCCGGACAGCAGGTAGAGGTAGAGCCGCTGGCGGCGGACGTCGATGCCGGCCAGCCGGGCGGCCTCCGCGTTGCCGCCGACGGCGACGGAGCGGCGGCCGAAGGTGGTCCGGTTCAGGACCAGCCAGCCGATGACGGTGACCGCCGCGAACACCAGGACCAGCGGCGGGATGCCGAGCACGTAGGAGTCGCGCTCACCGAGGTCGAGGACGCCGTCGACGGTGACGATCTGGGTCCGCCCGTCCGTGATCTGCAGGGCGAGTCCGCGGGCCGAGGCGAGCATGGCGAGCGTGGCGATGAACGGGACCATCCCGCCGTACGCGATGAGCACCCCGTTGACCAGCCCGCAGCCGAGGCCGACGAGGACGGCGGTGAAGAGGATGCCGGCGAAGCCGTACTCCTGGGTGGCGACCGTGGTGGCCCACACCGAGGCGAGGGCGACGATGGCGCCGACCGACAGGTCGATGCCGCCGGAGATGATGACGAAGGTCATGCCGACGGTGACGACACCGATGACGGAGGCCAGGGTGAGGATGAGCTGGAGGTTGCGGGTGTCCAGGAACTGGTCCGGTTTGGTGATGCCGCCGATGAGGATCAGTACGGCGAGCACACCGAGCAGCGACAGTGTGCGGACGTCGGCGCGGAACAGCACGGCGCGCCAGGCGGGCGTTTCGGCGGCCGACGGCACCTTGTCGGTGCTGTCCCGCGGCCGGGAGACGTTCTGCGTCATGACGCCGGGCTTCCTTCCATGACCAGGTCGAGTACACGGTGTTCGTCGAGCTCGCGGGCGGGCGCGGTGTGCACGACACGGCCCTCGCGCAGTACCAGGACGCGGTCGGCGAGGCCGAGGACCTCGGGCACCTCGCTGGAGACCAGCAGTACGGCGAGTCCCTCGTCCGCCAGCCGGCGGACGACCGCGTACAGCTCGGCGCGGGCGCCGACGTCGACGCCGCGGGTGGGTTCGTCGAGCAGCAGCACCCGGCAGCCGCGCAGCAGCCAGCGGGCGAGCACGGCCTTCTGCTGGTTGCCGCCGGACAGGGTGCGCACGGGCACGTTCGTGTTGTCGGGGCGCAGGGACAGTTCGCGGACCGCGGCGCGTGCCGCCCCCAGTTCGGCACCGCGGTCGATCCAGCCGAGCCGCGCGAAGCGGGACATGGAGGAGACCGACACGTTGCGGGTGACGGACTCCAGCATGAGCAGGGCCTGCGCCTTGCGCTCCTCGGGGGCGAGTCCGAGCCCGGCGCGCACGGCCGCCCGCACGCTGCCCGGCCTCAACGGCCGCCCTCCGACGAGGACACGGCCGGTGTCGGGCTTGCGGGCGCCGTAGACCGTCTCCAGGATCTCGGAGCGTCCCGATCCGACGAGGCCGGCCAGTCCGACGATCTCGCCGGGGCGCACCTGGAGGTCCAGCGGGGCGAACTCCCCCTTGCGGGAGAGCCCTTCGACGGTCAGTACCGGTTCGCCGTGCTCCGGGGCGGCGGCGGGCCGGGGCGGGAAGACGTACTCGACGTTGCGTCCCGTCATCAGCGCCACCACCTCACTGGTCGGTGTCGACTTCGCGGGGAGTCCGCCGGCCACGGCCCGGCCGTCCTTCAGCACGGTCACCCGGTCTCCGATGCGCCGGATCTCCTCGAGGCGGTGCGAGATGTAGACGACGGCCACCCCGTCGGCCGTGAGATCGCCGACGATGCGGAAGAGGTTGTCGACCTCGTCCGGGTCGAGGGCGGCGGACGGCTCGTCCATGACGATGAGCCGCACGTCGTGGGAGAGGGCCCGCGCCATCGACACGATCTGCTGCTGGGCCGCCGACAGATCCCCCACCAGCCGGCCCGGGTCCACCTCGGGGTGCCCGAGCCGTTTGAGGAGTTCGGCGGTCGACGACCTGGCGGCCCTCCCCCGTACGACGAATCCGGCGGCCGTGGGTTCGTGGCCGAGGTGGACGTTCTCGGCGACCGACAGGTGTTCCACCAGGTCGAGTTCCTGGTAGATGGTGGCGATGCCGAGGCGCATGGCGGCGATGGGCGAGCGGAGTGTGACGTCGTCGCCGCGCCAGCGGATGGTGCCGGAGTCGGGCTGGTGGGCGCCGGCCAGCACCTTGATCAGGGTGGACTTGCCGGCGCCGTTCTGGCCGAGCAGGCAGTGCACCTCGCCGGCCTGGACGTCGAGGTCGACGCCGTCCAGGGCCCGGACTCCGGGGAACGACTTGGTGATGCCGGACATGCTGAGCAGCGGTGGTTGTGGTGCCATGCGGATTCCCCTCGGCGGTCGTGCGGGGCCGGTGCCAGGGCGGTCCCCTTGCGGGGCAGGCGTTTTCGGGCAGGGCGGAGCAGAGCGGTGGCGGAGGGCTGTTGTTCGCGGTGACGCGGGCGGAGCCGGTGACGCGGTGTGCGGCGCGGATTCTGCGGTGAAGCGGGGTGACGCGGTGCGGGGCCGTTTCCTTGCGGTGAAGCCGGGTGACGCGGAGTTGGGCCGTTCCTTGCGGTGGAGCAGGATGACGCGGTGCGGAGCTGTTCCGTGCTGCGGTGGAACAGGGTGACGCGGGGTGGGGCTGCTTACGCGGGTGAGAACAGGTGGTCGCTGATCAGCCGGGCTCCGCCGATGACGCCGGCGGCGGGACCCAACTCCCCGAGGACGATGGGCAGGTTGCCGGTGGCCAGGGGAAGCGAGCCGCGGTACACTTGGGTGCGGATCGCGGCGAGCAGGGTGTGGCCGAGGCCGGTCACCCCGCCGCCGATCACCACCAGGCCGGGGTTGAAGAAGCTGACCAGGCCTGCGATGACCTGGCCGGTGCGGTTGCCGCCCTCACGGATCAGATCGAGGGCGGTGGCGTCACCGGCCGCGGCCGCGGCGGCGACATCGACGGCGCTGAGCGTGCCGTTCGACTCCAGTCGGCCGGCGAGTTCGGCGGAGAGCCGCTGCTGGGCGGCCTCCGTCGCGTCCCGGGCGAGGGCCGCTCCGGAGAAGTGCGCCTCCAGGCAGCCCCGGTTTCCGCAGGCGCACGGACGGCCGTCGGGCACGGCCTGGATGTGCCCGATGTCGCCCGCGCTGCCCGTCGTACCGCGGTAGACCTCACCGCCGACGACGATGCCGCAGCCGATGCCGGTACCGATCTTGACGCAGAGGAAGTCGGCGACGGTGCGGGCGACGCCCGCGTGCTGCTCCCCCATGGCCATCAGGTTCACGTCGTTGTCGACCATGACCGGACAGCCGAGGTCCTGGCTGAGCGCCTCCCGCACGGGGAAGCCGTCCCAGCCCGGCATGATCGGCGGAGCCACCGGGATGCCCTCGGGAAAGCGGACCGGGCCCGGGACGCCGATACCGGCGCCGTCGAACCCCTCCGCGAGCCCCGAAGCCTTCAACTTCGCGGCCATGGCCAGTACTTGCTCGAAGACCGCGACCGGTCCCTCGCGTACGTCCATGGGCTGGTTGATGTGACCGAGGATCTCCAGTTCGGCGTTGGTGACGGCGACGTCGACCGAGGTCGCGCCGATGTCGACGCCGAGGAACCGCAAGTGCGGGTTGAGCCGGATGTTGTGGGAGCGCCGGCCGCCGCGCGAGGCGGCGAGTCCGTCGGCCACGACGAGTTCCGTCTCCAGCAGCCGGTCCACCTCCACGGCCAGTTTCGACCGGGAGAGGTCGACCTGGTCGCCCAGCTGGGCACGGGAGTTGGGGCCACCATCACGCAGCAGCCGGAGCAGTCGCGCCTGATGGGAGTTGGCGGGTCGCGCGGTCATACGTCTCACGAGCCCCTCCCCGCCTCATCGGCCTGTGCGCCGGATTCCGGCCACGTGTGTGGCTTCCTTCGGATGGGAAAGTAGCAGCGCCTGCCGGAGGTGGGAAGAAGTCGCGCAGGAATTGACCCCTACTTTTTCCACTCACAGGACAAAGACGCCTCCGCGGCGCCGCGGGACGCCGCAACCGCGGCGGCCGAAAGAGTGTCTGTCATCGCGAGGGCCGGATCCCCGGAGTGGCGCCATACTCCAGGGAACGGAGGCCGGCCACGGGGGGTGTCGATGAGTGCCTGGACCGTTCCGGGATATGCCGAGTCGCTGGAACTCGGCGCGGGGGCCAGCGGGCGCGTGGTGCTCGCCGTCCATGAGGTGACCGGTGTTCCGGTCGCGGTGAAGTACCTCAGCGAGTCGCTGCACACCCGGCCGGGCTTCGTACACGGCTTCCGCACCGAGGCACGGCTGCTCGGCGGGCTGGACAGCCCTCACGTCGCAGGGCTGTACGAGTACGTGGAGAGCCCGGACGGGGCCGCCATCGTGATGGAACTGGTGGACGGGGTGTCCCTGCGGGCGCTGCTGGCCGGACGGGGCCCGCTGGATCCCGAGGCCGCGCTGCTGATCCTGAAGGGGTCGCTGCTGGGCCTCGCCGACGCGCACCGGCTCGGGGTGGTGCACCGCGACTACAAGCCGGAGAACGTCCTGGTCACCCCGGACGGCGCGTCGAAGCTCGTGGACTTCGGGATCGCGGTGGACACGCGTGCGCGGGCCGGTGTGGCGGGCACCCCCTCCTACATGGCGCCCGAGCAGTGGCGCGGCGAACCCGCCTCCCCGGCCACCGACGTGTACGCGGCCACGGCCACCTTCTTCGAGTGCCTCACCGGCCGCAAGCCCTACCCGGGCGACAACATCGCCGAACTCGCCCTGCGTCATGTCGACGCGCCGGTCCCGGCGGAGGACGTACCCGAGGCGGTACGGTCCCTGGTCCGCCGCGGGCTGGCCAAGGAGGCGTCGCACCGGCCGGCCGACGCGGAGGCGTTCGTCGCCGAACTCGAGGCGATCGCGGGCACCGCGTACGGGCCCGGCTGGGAGGAGCGGGGCCGCGGCCCGCTCGCCCTTCTCGACGTCGCGCACGGCGAGCACCACG
>NZ_NEUB01000388.1 GCF_002910825.1 Streptomyces sp. SM1
GCGACACGAGGTACGTACCGACGGCACCCACGGGGACCGCGATGCCGTAGCCGGCGAGTACGCCCGCGAGCAGGGCGGCCTTCATGAGCGCGGCGGCGTCGGTCCTTCCCGGGGGCCGGACCGCTGCTGTCGGCCCGCGTCGGACGCGGTGGCGGACAGCGGCAGCGGACGTGAACGGGTAGTCATGGCGGGATCCTGGCGGCCGCCCTCCGGGGCGGGCAATCGGGTTTCCGCCGCCGACTAGGGTTTACGGGTGACCGACAAGCCCTTCCTCTACGTCGTGGTCTGCGCCGCCGGTGTCGCCGCGGACGTCAGCAGGCTGATCAGCCGCGCACAGGAACGGAACTGGGAGGTCGGTGTCGTCGCGACCCCGGTCGCCATGAACGGGTTCTTCGACACCGCCGCCGTCGGGGCGCAGACCGGCCGCCCGATCAGGTCGGCCTGGCGTGCCCCGGGCGAGCCGAACCCCTTCCCCGCCCCCGACGCCGTGGTGGTCGCGCCGGCCACCTTCAACACCGTCAACAAGTGGGCGGCCGGTATCGCGGACACCCTCGCCCTGGGCACCCTGTGCGAGGCCGTCGGCCTCGGGGTGCCGATCGCCGTGCTCCCGTGCGTCGCCGACGCGCTGGCCGCCCATCCCGCCTACCGGGACAGCCTCGTCCGGCTGCGCGACATGGGCGTGCGCTTCGGTGATCCGTACGCGGGCGGGCCGGAACCGGACGGGGGGCGGCCGGAGTTCGGCTGGGACGGGGCACTGGACCTGCTGGCAGGACGCGTGCCGGGACAAGGCCGCCCAGGTCCGGTCCCAGGAGACACCGGAACCCGGTGACCGCTCACTGGTAGCCGTACTGCATGCCGACACCGACTCCGTGCCCGGAGAAGGCCCGCGCCGGCGATGCCGAGCACCGGCGGCACGAGCAGCTCGGCCGGCCGCGCCACCTCGTCGGGCCCGGGCGCGTCCCAGGGAGCGGCGGCGAGCTCGTCGGCGTTTCCACCGAGCCGCGCGGGGTGAGGCGTTCGCCACCGGCGGCCCACTCGTCATCGGGTCCACTGCCCGCGGAACGGGCACCGGGTCGGCGCGAGCGCCGGTGACGCCGTGTGACGGGCAGGAGACGGGGCCGGCCCCGGGCGGCGGGACACCCTGCGTATCACTCACCCCGGTCCGCCGCGCGCACCTCGCCCGATGCCGGCCCGCTGGTCAGTGGCCGCGGGGCGCGTACATGATCACGGCCATGCCCGCGAGGCACACCAGGGCGCCGACGACGTCGTAGCGGTCGGGGCGGTAACCGTCGGCGACCATGCCCCAGGCGATCGACCCGGCCACGAAGATCCCGCCGTACGCGGCGAGGATGCGTCCGAAGTTGTCGTCGGACTGGAAGGTGGCCACCACCCCGTACAGGCCCAGCGCGACGACGCCGGCGCCGATCCAGATCCAGCCCCGGTGCTCCCGGACGCCCTGCCAGACCAGCCAGGCGCCGCCGATCTCGAAGAGGGCGGCGACGGCGAACAGGGCGACGGAACGAGCGACGGTCATACCGGCCGACCCTACCGGCGGCTCGCGCTCGTGATCTTCGGCGGGTTCCCGGCTCCCCGGCGGCCCATCCGCGCTCACCAGCGGCCCATGGCCCGCAGGAGCAGGAGCGGTGACGCCGGGCGCGGGCCACCGGGTCCCGGGCGGTGGGGACGGCCGATGCCACGGCCACGGCGGCCGCGGCCGGCCCGGCGTCAGATGTCCTCGTCCGCCAGGGACAGTTCCGACCAGATGGTCTTGCCGTCGGCCGTGTGTCTGGTGCCCCAGCGCTGGGTGAGCTGGGCGACCAGCAGCAGTCCCCGGCCGCCCTCGTCCCAGGTCCTGGCCCGGCGCAGATGCGGAGCCGTGTGGCTGGTGTCGGACACCTCGCAGATCAGCGTCGACGCGTCGTGGATCAGCCGGAGCCGGATGGGCGGGGCGCCGTAGCGGATGGCGTTGGTGACCAGCTCGCTCACCACCAGCTCCGCGGTGAACGACGCCTCGGTCAGCGCCCAGGCGGCCAGCTGGTCGACGGCCTGCTTGCGGATGGGGGCGACCAGCGCCGGATCGGCGGGAATGTCCCAGGTGGCCACCTGCGCGGACGGCAGACCGTGAGTACGGGTCAGCAGCAGCGCCACGTCGGCACTGGCGCCGCCCGGCGAGAGGACGGACTGCAGTACCCGGTCGCAGGTCTCGTCGAGCGGGCCGGACGCGTCGGACAGCGCCTCGCGCAGCAGCACGTACCCGGCCTCGGTGTCCCGTTCGCGGGACTCGACCAGCCCGTCGGTGTAGAACGCCAGCACCGCCTCCTCCGGCAGTTCCAGCTCCGCCGACTCGAAGGGCAGCCCGCCCACGCCCAGCGGTGGGCCCGAGGGCAGGTCGAGGTGCCGGGCCGCGCCGCCCGGCGGGATCAGCACCGGCGCGGGGTGCCCCGCCCGGGCCAGGGTGCAGCGGCGCGACACCGGGTCGTACACGGCGTACAGGCAGGTCGCGCCGACCTCGCTGTGACCGGGGTCGCCGCCCGACTCCTGCGACAGATGGTGGACCAGGTCGTCGAGGTGGGTGAGCAGTTCGTCGGGGGCCAGATCGATGTCGGCGAGCGTGCGTACCGCGGTGCGCAGCCGGCCCATGGTCGCGGATGCCTGGATGCCGTGGCCCACCACGTCCCCGATGACCATGGCCACCCGCATCCCGGACAGCGGGATCACGTCGAACCAGTCGCCCCCCACCCCGGTGCGGGCGGCCGGCAGATAGCGGGTGGCGGCCTCCACGGCGGCCGTGCGCGGCAGGGTGCGGGGGAGCAGGCTGCGCTGGAGGGCCAGAGTGGTCTCACGCTCGCGGGAGTAGCGGCGGGCGTTGTCGATGCAGACGGCGGCGCGCGCCGTGACCTCCTCGGCGAGCAGGACGTCGTCGTAGGTGAACGCCTCGGGCCTGCTGAAGCGGGTGAAGGCGGCGACGCCGAGCGTGATGCCGCGCGCCTGGAGGGGGACGGACAGTAGGGAGTGCACACCGTGCTCGCGGATCTGCCGGGCCCGTACCCCGTCCATGGCGAGCCAGGGGTCGAGGTCGCCGGAGGCCACGGAGGCCATGATGCTGTGTCCCGCGATCAGCGAGTCGGCATGGGGCGCGGTGGCCGGGTAGACGACCACCTCTCCCACGTCGGCGATGGACTCCGGGCTGCCCGGCGTGAGGGACCGGTGGGCGACCCGGCGCAGCGAGACCGGCGCGGTCAGCGGACCGGCGGGCTCACCGCCGGTCTCGTCGGGTTCCAGCAGGTCCACGCTGACCAGGTCGGCCAGCGCGGGCACGCAGACCTCTGCCAGCTCCTGCGCCGTACGGGTGACGTCCAGGGTGGTGCCGATGCGCATACTGGCCTCGTTGACCAGTTGCAGCCGCTCCCGCGCCCGGTTCTGCTCGGTGAGGTCGTGGGCGGTCACGCACACGCCCCGGACCCTGCGGGCCCGGTCGGTGAGCGGCGCGAGCCGGGCCAGCCAGGCGTGCGCGCGGCTCTCGCCGGTGGCCTTCATGTACGTCTGCATCTCGTACGGCCGGCCGGTGCTCAGCACCTGGTGGAGGTGCCGCTCGAGTTCGCTGTGCTGCGGCCGGCCGCCGACGTCGGTGGGCCGCAGCCCGCGCAGCTGGTCGGCCGGCAGTTCGAGGAGGTGCGCCATGGCGTCGTTGACCCCGCGCAGCCGCAGCGCCTCGTCGAAGACCATCGTGGCGCAGGGCGACTGGAACACGGCCGCCCTGACCAGCGGATCGTCGGGCAGGTCGTGTGCCGAGGTGTCCAATGGGGTGACGGCGAGCCAGTCGCCGGGGCGGCCGCCCTCCGGCTGCCGGTGATGGGCGAGCACCCACACGGTGACGATGCCGCCGTCGCGGCGCCGCAGGGTGAGGGTGCCGCTCCAGCGGTTCGCCGGGAGCCGGGGCGGGCCACCGCGGGCCAGCAGGTCGGCGGCCGGGCGCCCGACCACCTCCTCGGCGGTGTGCCCCAGCAGCAGGCGCGCGCCCTCGCTCCACCGCGTGAGCGTGCCGTCGGGGGCGATGACGGCCCGGGCCGTCACGGCATCGTCGAACGGGTCGTCCGGCCTCATCGTCGCCACTCCATTGCGCACACTCACCGTGATCCGGTGTACCGCCAGAGTTCCAGACTAGTGGGTCCGAGCGCCCCGCGAACGCGAACCCGCCCCCGGGGCCGACCGTCACCAGTCCTGTCCCAACCGTTGACGGACCGTCACACCTGCCACAACCATGGTCCGCATACGGAGATGGGAGCGCTCCCATAAGTCCCGCACCTCCCACAGAGGAGCCCAGACGTGAACAGACGCAGAACCGCCCTGCTGTCCCTGACCGGCCTGCTGGCGACCGCCCTCACCACGCTGCCCGCCGCACCGGCCGGGGCCGACGAGGTCGAGCAGGTGCGCAACGGAACCTTCGACGACGGCACCGACTCCTGGTGGGCCTCCGCCAACGTCACCGCCGGCCCGTCGGAGGGCCGTCTGTGCGCCGACGTCCCCGGCGGCACCGCCAACCGCTGGGACGCGGCCGTCGGCCAGAACGACATCACCCTGGTGCAGGGGGAGTCGTACCGCTTCTCCTTCAGCGCGGACGGCACACCCGCCGGGCACGCCGTGCGGGCGATCGTCGGCCTGCAGGTGGAGCCCTACGACACCTACTACGAGGTGTCACCGCAGCTCAGCGTCTCCGGGGACACCTACTCGTACACCTTCACCTCACCCGTCGACACCAGCACGGGACAGGTCGGCTTCCAGCTCGGCGGCAGCGCGGACCCCTGGCGGTTCTGCGTGGACGACGTGTCCCTGCTCGGCGGGGTCGCCCCCGAACCGTACGAGCCCGACACCGGCCCCCGCGTCCGGGTCAACCAGGTCGCCTACCTGCCCTCCGGGCCCAAGAACGCCACCCTGGTCACCGACGCCACCGAGCGGCTGCCCTGGAAACTGAAGGACGACGACGGCCGGGTGGTCCGCAAGGGCTGGACCGTGCCCCGGGGCGTGGACGGCTCCTCCGGGCAGAACGTCCACTCCCTCGACTTCGGGTCCTACCGGGGCCGCGGGACCGGCTACACCCTGGCCGTGGACGGCGAGGCCAGCCGTCCCTTCGACATCGGCGCGAGCGCGTACGAGCGGCTGCGGCTGGACTCGGCGAAGTACTACTACACCCAGCGCAGCGGCACGGCGATCCGCGACGACCTGCGCCCCGGTTACGGCCGCCCGGCCGGCCACGTGGACGTGGCCCCCAACCGGGGTGACGGCGCGGTGCCCTGTCAGCCGG
The DNA here is from genome assembly GCF_002910825.1 of Streptomyces sp. SM1. GTDB lineage: Bacteria > Actinomycetota > Actinomycetes > Streptomycetales > Streptomycetaceae > Streptomyces > Streptomyces okerensis. The sequence goes on from NZ_NEUB01000388.1 coordinate 5,303, forward strand.
GCGTGTGCGACTACACCCTCGACGTCACCGGCGGCTGGTACGACGCCGGCGACCACGGCAAGTACGTCGTCAACGGCGGCATCAGCACCTGGGAGGTGCTCAGCACCTACGAACGCGCCCGGCACACCCGCACCGGTGAGGCGGACAAGCTCGGCGACGGCACGCTGAACATCCCGGAGAGCGGCAACAAGGTTCCGGACATCCTCGACGAGGCCCGCTGGGAACTGGAGTTCCTGCTGAAGATGCAGGTCCCCGGGGGTGAGCCGCTGGCCGGCATGGCCCACCACAAGATCCACGACGAGCAGTGGACCGGGCTGCCGCTGCTGCCCAGCGACGACCCGCAGAAGCGGGAACTGCACCCGCCGACCACCGCCGCCACCCTCAACCTCGCGGCCACGGCCGCCCAGGCGGCACGGCTGTACCGCTCCTACGACAAGGAGTTCGCGGCCACGACACTGGCGGCCGCGCGCGAGGCCTGGACGGCGGCCCTCGCCCATCCGGACCTGCTCGCCGACCCGGACGACGGAATCGGCGGCGGCGCCTACCCCGACGACACCGTCTCCGACGAGTTCTACTGGGCGGCCGCGGAGCTGTACATCACCACGGGGGAGCGGCAGTTCAGGGAGTACGTGCTGAACTCCCCGGTGCACACCGCCGACATCTTCGGCCCGACCGGCTTCGACTGGGCGCGCACCGCCGCGGCCGGCCGGCTCGACCTCGCGACCGTGCCGAACCGGCTGCCCGGCAAGGACAGGGTCCGCCGCTCCGTGATCCAGGGCGCCGACCGCTACCTGGCCACGCTGAAGGCCCACCCGTACGGCATGCCCTACGCACCGGCCGGCAACGTCTACGACTGGGGCTCCAGTCACCAGGTGCTCAACAACGCGGTCGTGCTCGCCACCGCCTACGACCTCACCGGCGCCGCGAAGTACCGCGACGGCGCGCTGCAGAGCATGGACTACATCCTGGGCCGCAACGCCCTGAACATGTCCTACGTCACCGGCTACGGCGAGGTCCACGCACAGAACCAGCACAGCCGCTGGTACGCCCGTCAGCTCGACGCCGCCTCGCCCAACCCGCCGGCCGGCACGCTCTCCGGCGGACCGAACTCCAGCATCCAGGACCCCTTCGCCCAGTCGAAACTCCAGGGCTGCGTCGGTCAGTTCTGCTTCATCGACGACATCCAGTCCTGGTCGACCAACGAGCACACGATCAACTGGAACGCGGCACTGACCCGGATGGCCTCCTTCGTGGCCGATCAGGGCTGAGAACCGGTTCCTGCGGGCCGGCGACCGCGCGGTCGCCGGCCCGCAGGAGGCCGCCGACCTGATCCGCCACTCCCTGGGCCGCCGTCCTGCGGTACCCCGTTATGTATGACCTGACCTGCGGGTATTTACGATTGAGTACCTGAGCGGTACCGTGATGGCATGCCAGCTCTCAACGTGGAGTTCAGCGACCGCGAGCTCGAGGACCTGCGGCAGATCGCCAAGGAACGCGGTACGTCCATGAAGGCGCTCGTGCGGGAGGCGGCCGCGGCGGACATAGCCCGTCATCGCGCCCTGCAGGAGGGCGCGGAGGCCTTCCGGCGGTTCTTCGCCTCCCACAAGGACGAGTTCGCCGCGGCCTTCCCGGACGACGAACCTCCCGCCAAGGGTGAGGGACGGGCCGCCTGACCGATGGCACCCGTGCTGCACATCGACGTGCCCTGGCTGCTCCAGAGGCATGAGGAGGTCCTTCCGGACCAGCCCGTCGTCAACGACTTCTCCGCCCTGGTCGCGGCCGTCGCCCGGCACCGTGTGGACCCGCCCCGGCTGGGCGTGGACTCCGACGCGGCCTGGCGGGCGGCCGCCCTGCTGCACACCCTGGCCGTGCTCCGGCCGCTGCCGTCGGCCAACGCCCGCTTCGCCTGCTCCACCGCCGTGGCGTACATGTTCGTCAGCGGTGTCGGCATCGACCCGCCCTACGGAGCCCTGGTCGACCTCGCCCGTGACCTGATCTCCGGCGACGCCGACGTCTACGCCGCGGCCGACCGGCTGCGCTCCTGGCAGATCTGAGACCGAGCCCCACGGCACACAGCACACGGGACGCCGGACCCTTGCCCGGACCCTTGCCCGGACCCTCGTCCCAGCCTCCGTCCGGGCTGCCTCAGGCATCGCGGGGCCGCAGGCCGACGGCAGGGAGGACCGGGCCGGCGGCCGTGCGCGGGGGGAGGGCCGCCGGCCCTGTGCCGGCCTCCGAGAAGGGGCGTGACCGGGTCACTGCGCTCCGGCGCGCGCCGGGAGCGTGCGCGGAGGTCCCGGCGGAGCGCGGTCTTCCCGCGGGGGGGCGGAACGCCCCCGGCCGGCGCGCGGATGAGCGCCGGCCGTCACTTCTGTCGCCCCGGATGTGAACCACGGGAAAACCCCAGGTCAAAAGCCGGGGCGAGAAACGGCGGACCGCTTTGGCTTCTGACTTTCTGTCAATGGGCGGATGTTGCCCGACCGCCTTGTTGGCCGCGTGCCGGTTGTGCGAGAGTGAGCCACCCGCGAGGGGGTAAAGGCCGGGGACGCACGCGAGTTGAAGAACCGGATCCGATTCGCCGCCGGTGAATTCGCGCCCCCCGCGCCACGCCAAAGAGGTATCCACCGATCGGACTCCCTTTTTCGGCGTCGGAACGCTCGAATGTCACATGCGCTGTGGGAAGGAACCATCTCAGTGCACACCCCCCACCCCCCTCGACCTCCCTATCCGCCGCCGGGCGGGGACCCCGGGGAATCCGACGAGGCCCTCGCCGCGCGGTCGCGGGGCCGCCCGGCGGGTGAGGCCGCTCACTCCGTCGCACTGCTGACGGCCCGGCACTGGCGGCCGATGCAGGACTACGCGGCGGTCTGCCTCGCCTCGTCGGGACAGACGGCCGCCATGGTCACCGCGGCCGCCCTGCATCGCGTCCTCGACCGCGTGGCCGTCGGCGAATCAGCCGTCGCGCTGCGGCCGGTTCTGCTGGTCGGAGTGCGGGACACGGTCCGGGAGTGGGCGGCGGACGACCGAATAGCCGGGGTTCTGCCGGAGCTGCAGAAACCGGCCGGCGGACGTGGCATGCGCGCGGCGACGACCATGACGCCGGAAAACCGCTCACTCGCTCAACGGGCATTCCGGTCCCTGCCCGCACTCGCGCGCTGTTTGCTCTGGCATGCCGAGGTCGAGGCCGAGCCGATTTCCGTACCCGCCGGTCTGCTGGGCATGGATCCGGACATCGCGTCGGGCGCACTCGAACAGGCACGGGACAAATTCCGTCAGGGTCTTGTCCTTGCCCATCAGGAACTGGCACCGACGAAGGACTGCGGGTTCTACAACCGCCTCCTCGATGTCCCCATCCGCCGGGGCGGGGCGCTGCTGCCGGACGTCCGGCAGCACCTGGTGGAGTGCCGCTACTGCCGGA
>NZ_NEUB01000389.1 GCF_002910825.1 Streptomyces sp. SM1
CCGTCTCGCGGTGGGCCGCCGCCTCCTCCAGGTCCAGCCGTCGCAGCAGGGTCCGCAGCATCTCGTCGTCGATGAAGCGGCCGTCGCGCAGCTTGACGAACACCGCGCGCTCGGCGCTGATCACTTCCCGGGACAGCCGTCGGTAGGTGTCGTCCACCGACTCGCCGGTGACGGGATTGACCTGCCCGAGCCGTTCCCAGACGGCGTTGCGGCGGCGTTCCAGGACGCTGCGCAGCCGCTCGGCGAGCGGCGCGGGCAGGGCGTTGCGCTCGTCGGTGAGGAGTTCCTCGAGGCGCTGCTCCGCCGTCCTGGACGCCTGTGCCTGGGCGTTGGCCTCCGCCAGGGTCTCGGCCCGCGCGTCGCGCCCGGGGAGCTTCAGCAATCGGATCAGCGGGGGCAGCGTCAGGCCCTGGACGACCAGGGTGCCGATGACGGTCGTGAAGGTCAGGAAGAGCAGCAGATTGCGGTGCGGGAACTCCTCGTTCTCCGCGGTGAGCGGGATCGAGAACGCGATGGCCAGCGAGACCACGCCCCGCATCCCGGCCCAGGCGACCACGAACGGGCCCTTCCAGCCGGGTCTGCCCTCGCGTTCCCGGATCCGTGCCGACAGCAGGGGCGGCAGCCAGGTCGCCGGGTACACCCAGAGGAACCGTACGGCGACGACCACCGCGAAGACGACCAGCGCGTACCAGGCGGAGTCGAGGCCCTCGTGCTCGCCGAGCCCCCTGACGACGACGGACAGCTGCAGTCCGATGAGGGCGAAGACGGCGGACTCCAGGATGAACGCCACCATCTTCCACACCGCCTCCTCCTGGAGCCGGGTGGCGAAGTCGACCTCCCACGCGCGGTGCCCCAGGTAGAGCGCGACGACCACGACGGCGATGACGCCGGAGGCGTGCACCTGCTCGGCGGCGGCGTACGCGGCGAACGGGATCAGGAGGGAAAGCGTGTTCTGCATCAGCGCCTCCTTCACGTGGGTGCGCAGCCAGTGCAGCGGGACCATCAGCACCAGACCGAAGGCCACTCCGCCGACCGCCGCGATCAGGAACTCGCCGATTCCGCCGGCCCAGGTGGCGCCCTCGCCGACGGCCGCCGCGAGGGCGACCCGGAACGCGGTGATCGCGGTGGCGTCGTTCAGCAGGGACTCGCCCTGGAGGATCGTGGTGATGCGCGAGGGCAGGCCGACCCGGCGTGCCACCGCCGTCGCCGCGACCGCGTCCGGCGGGGCCACCACGGCGCCGAAGACGAGGGCCGCGGTGAACGGCAGGGCCGGCACGAGCAGGTACAGGACCCAGCCGACGGCGAACGTCGCGAAGAGCACGTATCCCACGGACAGCAGCGCCACCGGCCGTAACTGCGCCCGCAGATCGAGGTAGGAGCTCTCGGTGGCCGCCGTGTACAGCAGCGGGGGCAGGATGAGGGGCAGCACGATGTGCGGGTCGAGCGTGTAGTCGGGCACCCCGGGCAGGTAGCTGACCGCCAGGCCGGCCGCGACCAGCAGCAGTGGTGCCGGCACCGGGGTGCGCCGGGCTGCCGCGGCGATCGCGGCGCTGCCCGCCACCAGCAACAGCAGGGGCATCACATCCATGTCCGGCCACCCTCGTTGTCCGGCGCGGCAGCCCGCGCGCGCGTCGTAATGTGGCAATCATGAAACAGTGCACGCACGCCGACGCGCTGCCGGACCCGGAACCCGCCCCGCTGGGTGAGACCTGTCCGGAGTGCCTGCGGGACGGCACCGATCCGGTGCAGCTGCGTCTCTGCCTCACCTGCGGTCATGTCGGGTGCTGCGACTCCTCGCCGAACCGGCACGCCACGGAGCACCACCGCAGAACCGGCCACCCGGTGATACGGACCCATGAACCGGGTGAGAAGTGGCGCTGGTGTTTCGTCGACCACGTACTGCTGTGACCGGAGGTGACCACGGCGGCGGACGGTTCGACCAGGTGACGTCTGGGTACGTCAATGCGGCGCGCGCTCTTCCCATTTGGGAGCCGCAGACCCCTAGCCACGGAGCGTATCCGTAGCTTTACTATGAGTGACGGCAACGGGCCGGGGTCCCGGGACAGGAGCCCTGAGAGCGCGATAGCGTCACCGCTGAACCACCTGACGCGTTACCCGGGGGCGATCCGGCCCTGAAACGCTTGTACCACCTTGGAGGTGAGGGTGTCCCAGATCGCAGGCGAGCCCGCGACCCAGGACTTCGTGGAAGTCCGGCTGCCGGCCGCGGGGGCCTACCTGTCGGTGCTGCGTACGGCTACGGCCGGCCTCGCGGCCCGTTTGGACTTCACCCTCGACGAGATCGAGGACCTGCGCATCGCGGTCGACGAGGCCTGCGCGATCCTGCTTCAGCAGGCCGTGCCGGGGTCGGTGCTCAGCTGTGTCTTCCGGCTCGTCGACGACTCGCTCGAGGTGACCGTGTCGGCACCGACCACGGATGGTCACGCCCCTTCGCGGGACACCTTCGCCTGGACCGTGCTGTCCGCGCTCGCGGGCAAGGTGTCGTCGGCCGTGGACGAGGACAAGACCGTTTCGATCAGCCTCTACAAACAGCGCGGCGCGGGACCCGGGCCGGCGTGAGGAGCGAGGACGGGCCGGTGCGGGACGAAGAGCGCGGCACACGGGAGCTGCCGGCCGAGCGTGTGCCGGACGGTATCGACGGCATCCCCGAGCAGGCCCGGCCACATCCGGAGGACGACTCCACGGAGACCGTCTCCCCGGGCGGCGGGCAGCCCGGGGTGGCCGTGCGGGGCACGCCCGCGGAC
>NZ_NEUB01000390.1 GCF_002910825.1 Streptomyces sp. SM1
ACGGGTGAGCGCCTCGCGGACCGCCTGGCGGTTCAGCCGCTCCCGCGCGTCCTTGCGCAGCAGCCCCTGGACCACCTGGGTGAGCGGGCCGGACCGTACCGGAGCGCGCAGCGGCAGCCGGTCCACCCCCCTCAGCGTGGCCTCCGGCCGTCCGCGGTCCCGGAACGGCGGGCGCCCCTCGAGCATCGTGTAGAGGATCGCGCCCAGCGCCCAGAGGTCCGCGGCCGGACCGATCCGCTGGTCGCGGGCCTGCTCCGGAGAGGCGTACGACGGTGCCGTGAGCCGGGGCGCCGACGTGGTGCCCGCCAGGCCGTACCCGGTGACGACGACCGGGCCCTCCTCCCGCAGGAACACCTGGCCGGGGCTGAGCTCGCCGTGCGTGACGGCCTCGGCGTGCGCCGCGTCCAGGACGTCGAGCAGTTCCAGCGCGATCCGTGCGGCCCGTGCGTGGCCGAACGTGCCCTGCCGGGCGAGGACCTCGTCGAGGGGCGTGCCGTCGATCCAGGCGGTGACGGTCCACAGGGAGCCGTTCTCGTCGACGGCGTCGAGAGCCGTGGCGATCCGGCCCGGGCACAGCCGGCTCACGCTCTCGGTGGCCCGCAGGACGCGGGAGGGAGCGCGCCGGGCCGTCTCACCGGCGTCCCGGGGCAGCTCGGTCAGGGTGACCAGGCACGGACGGCCCGTATGGAGGTCGTCGGCGTACCAGCCGACGCGATTGGTCTCCCGGTGCGTGACCTCGACCAGCCGGTACCGGCCGGCGACCGGCCGGTCCCCGGTGACGTGCGCCCTGCCCATGGCCATCCCTCGTCGAACCGCTGGATCCCGCTGTCCCCAGTGGTACGGGAGAGCGGGCGGGGTCCGTTCAAAGAGGGGCTCAGCGAAGCTCGAAGTGTTCCGTCCAGGCGATCATGTCACCGGTGGTGGCGTTGCCGCCGCACACCACGAGACCGAGCCGGGCATCCTCGCCGACCCGCTCCAGCACCCGCCGCGCGGCGGGCAGCAGACAGCCGGCGGCCGGCTCGGCCCACACCTTGGCGTGGTCCGCGAGATCGAGGGACCCCTGGACCGCCTCCCGGTCCGGCACCACCAGCACCTCGGTGACCAGCTCCGACACATGCGCGTACGTCAGCTGCGAAACGGCCGGGGCGCTGAGCGTGGAGACGATCGACGTCAGCTCCACCGGCACCGGACGGCCCGCCGCCAGCGCCTCGGACATCGCCTGCGCGCCCTCGGTCTCCACGCCCCACACCCGCACCCCGGGCCGCAGTGCCCGCAGCGCCGCCGCGACACCGGCGATCAGCCCGCCGCCCCCGATGCTCACCAGCACGTCCGTGAGGTCACCCGCGTCCGCGGCGAACTCCAGCCCCACGGTGCCCTGACCGGCGATCACCTCCGGGTCGTCGAACGGGTGGACCAGGGTCAGCCCCTCCTCCTGAAGCCGTCCCATCAGCGCGAACGCGCCGTCCATGTCGTCGGTCACCCGTACCGAGGCGCCCGCGGACTCAGCGATCTCCACGGCCCGGGCGGGCGCCGAACGCGGCATCACCACGGTGGCCTTCACGTCGAGGGCGGCGGCCATCACCGCGAGGGCGATCCCGTGGTTGCCGCCGCTCACCGCCACGACCCCGGCGGCCCGTTCGGCCTCGCTCAGCGCCAGCAGCTTCGCCGCCGCGCCGCGCACCTTGAACGAACCGGTGCGCTGCAGCAGCTCCAGCTTCGCCGTGACCGGCACGCCCAGCAGCGCCGACAGCCCGGGGCTCGGCACCGTCGGGGTCCGCACCACGTGCCCGGCGATCCGCTCGGCCGCGGTCTCGATGTCGGCGATCCCGATCACGACGCTCATCCTCTCCGGCGCGGGGGCTGGTGATCCGCGCCGTGCCCACCCTGAACCGCGCGGAGGCCGAGGTCAACAACGTTCAGTGCTGCTGGGCCCGGTGCGGGGTCGCCTCGCTGGGCCGCACCACGGCATACCCCTCGCCCTCCAGCTTCAGCTGCACCGCCTCGCCCGACCCGCCGCGCAGCATCGACCCCACCGACTGCGAACGGTGCAGCGAGGTGGCGAGCCCCGCCGTCCAGCCCACGATCGCGTCCGTGTCCACGAACACGGGCCAACCCGGCGACACCGGGATGACCAGCGGGTTTCCGTCACACACCAGTCCCAGCAGGCCGTGCCCGGTGAACACGCTGTTGAACAGGCCGCCGCCGGTGATGCCGGCGCCCTTCACGGTCGCGATCCGGTACGACAGCGAGGAGTCGAAGCACAGGACGTTGCGGCCGTTGACGGTGAACTCGTCTCCGGGGTCGACCTCGACGATGAAACAGTTCTGCGCCTCGTGGGCGAACCAGGCCTCGCCCTGACCGCGCACGGCCATCAGCGGCAGCCCCTCGCCGGTCACCGCGCGCTTGAGCATGCCCCCCACCCCCTGGCCCCTGCGCTCGAACCGCAGGCTGCCGCGGTGGGCGACCATCGCGCCCTGACGGGCGAGCATCTCGCCGTCGACCGTGTAGCGGAGGCACTTGGCGTTCTCGACCGTCATGCCCGGAGCCGTGGCCGGCTGCACCATGTGCCGACTGGAAAACAGGTCACCCTTCATGGGGGCATCCTCGCCCGGACGCGCGCCCTCCGCCAGGATTCCGTCCGGACGGCACGGCGGGCGGGGCCGCCCTCAGGCTCCGAAGAGCTGGGTCCAGTACGTGCCCGCCCGGCCCCCTCCCGCGAAACCGACGCCGATATGGGTGAAGTCGGCCTTCAGGATGTTGGCGCGGTGGCCGGGGCTGTTCATCCACCCCTCCACGACCTCGGCGGCCGAGCGCTGCCCGCAGGCTATGTTCTCGCCGACCGTCCGCCGCGCGGAGCCCGCGGCGGCGGCCCGGTCCCAGGGCCGGCTCCCGTCGGGAGCGGTGTGGGAGTAGAAGTCGCGGGCCACCATGTCGGCGCTGTGTGCCTGGGCGGCCGCGGTCAGCCGGGCATCACGGGACAGCGGCGGCAGCCCGGCCCGGGCACGCTCCCGGTTGGTGAGGTCGACCACCTCGCCGGCCGTGCGGTCCAGGCCGCCCGGGGTCAGCGGCGCGGCCCACAGCGCCGTCCAGTACGTGTCGCCCGACCCCGCGCCGTCGGCGGAC
>NZ_NEUB01000391.1 GCF_002910825.1 Streptomyces sp. SM1
GAGGTGGGAGCGCTCCCATAACTTCGGTGGACCGGAACCCGCCGTCGGGGACTGCCACCTCGTCCGCCCGCACGCCGCACGGCCCGTCCACCCCACAGTCGCGGACAGGTGTGTCATGACGACGGCAGACTGGGGGAGTGCGACCGCTTCCCGGCCCGCGCTCCCCGCCCGCAGCACAGCCCTGTTCCTCTTCCTGGTCTCCCTGCTCGCCACGATCCCGGCCATCGGCCTGGCCCTGACGGCGGGCACCGAGGCGGAATCCCGCGGCACACCCATGAACCCGGGCAGTCGCACCTTCCTGTGCCACGGAGCGGGGACCGGCACCCTGTGGAGCGGGGCGGCCTCCTTCGGAGTCCGGGACGTGACGGCCCCGAGCGGCGTGGACCACGACCGCTCCCCGGATCCCCGGGGAAGCGCGCCGTTCCGCCCACGTGCTCTCCGGCTCCGGCGGTGACGGCGTGACGTCCCTGCCCTGCCGTGCCGGCTGAACCGCCCGCGCGGGCGGCCCCGATGGCCTGTCCGGCCGTCATCGGGACCGCCCGCCTCCTCGGTCGTCCGGCACCACGAGGCGGGCCCGGGACGTGCCGGACCCGCCCCGTGCGCTGCGGTCAGCTCAGCAGTTCCACCTCCGTCAGCACTGCCTCACCGGTCAGCACCAGCCGGTAGTGGCCGTAGCTCTTCGGACGGTCCACCGAGAACGCGCGGGTCTGGCGGTCCCAGCGGAAGGTCTCGTCCGTGCGCCTGTCCAGGTCCGTCCACGTCTCGCCGTCGGCCGAGCCCTGCAGTGTCCAGCCCGTGGGCGCGTCGGCGTGGTCCGAGGAGGTCAGCGTGTACTGCACCGCCTCGGTGTCACCGGTGACGGGAAGCTCCACGGTGGACACCGTGGCGCCGGTCGCCGACGTGTTGTCGAACAGTGCGCCCGCGCCCTTCAGGGCGTCCGCGCGGGGCGTGGGCACCTCGTCGTCCCGGGTGATCGACACCGGCGCCGCGTTCTTGCCCGTGCCCCACGACGACGGACGCGAGCCCATGTCGAACTCCAGGACACCGCCCCGGGCGATCACCGAGTGCGGCAGCGAAGTGGAGTTCCAGCGCTTGCCGTTGACCTTCAGCCCTTGCACGTACACGTTCTTCGCGCTGTTCTTCGGGGCCTTGACGACCAGTTCGCGGCCGTTCTCCAGGTGCACGGTCATCTTCTTGAACAGCGGGGAGCCGATGGCGTATTCGCCGCTGCCCATGACCAGCGGGTAGAAGCCGAGCGAGGAGAACAGGTACCAGGCGGACTGCTCGCCGTTGTCCTCGTCGCCGTGGTAGCCCTGGCCGATCTCGCTGCCCGTGTAGAGGCGGGCCAGCACCTCGCGGACGTTCGCCTGCGTCTTCCAGGGCTGCCCGGCCGCGTCGTACATGTACAGCGCGTGGTGGGCGACCTGGTTGGAGTGGCCGTACATGCCCATCCGGACGTCCCGTGCCTCGATCATCTCGTGGATGACACCGCCGTAGGAGCCCTTGAGCTCCGGGGCGGCCGTCTCCGGGGTGGACAGGTACTCGTCGAGCTTGTCGCCGAGGCCGTCGCGGCCGCCGTACAGGTTGGCCAGACCGCGGCTGTCCTGCGCGGCGGTGAAGGCGTAGCCCCAGCCGTTGGTCTCGGTGTAGTCGTATCCCCAGATCCGCGGGTCGTACTCGGAGGACTTCACCCGCCAGTCACCCTTGAGGTCGCGGCCCTGGAAGAACCCGGCCTCGGAGTCGAAGAGATTGACGTAGTCCTGCGCGCGGTCCATGAAGTACGCGGCGTCGTCCCGGTAGCGCTTCTCGCCCGTCTTCCGGTAGAGGGCCTCGCCCATGTTCGCGATGCCGTAGTCGTTGAGATACCCCTCGAGCGCCCACGACAGACCCTCGTGCGTCTCGGTGCTGGTGTAGCCGAGGAACGGAGAGGTCGCCATGCCCTTGCGGCCCACGCCCGAGGACGGCGGCACGACGGAGGCGTTCTTCAGCGCCGCGTCGTAGGCGGCCTCCGCGTCGAAGTCGACACCCTTGACGTACGCGTCCGCGAACGCGACGTCCGAGGAGGTGCCGGTCATCAGGTCGGCGTAGCCGGGGGAGGACCAGCGGGAGGTCCAGCCGCCGTCCTTGTAGTGCTGCACGAACCCGTCGACCAGCTCACCGGCCTTGGACGGCGTCAGAAATGAGTACGCCGGCCAGGTGGTCCGGTACGTGTCCCAGAAACCGTTGTTGACGTACACCTTGCCGTCCACGATCTTCGCGCCGGTGTGCGTCGGGGTGTCCTGCCGCTCCATCCTGGAGAAGGGCGAGGCGTACTTGTACTCTCCGTCGACCTTCTCGTGGCCCGCGTTCGGGTACAGGTACAGGCGGTAGAGGCTGGAGTAGAGCGTGGTCAGCTGGTCCGGTGTGGCTCCCTCCACCTCGACGTTACCGAGGATCCTGTCCCACTGCCGCTGTGCGTCCCGCTTGACCCTGTCGAACGAGGTGCGCTCGCCGATCTCCTGGCGCAGGTTGTCCTTCGCCTGGTCGACGCTGATCAGGGACGTGGCCATGCGCAGGGTGACCGTGCGGTTCTTGCCCGCGTCGAAGCGCAGATGCCCCTTGACGCCCTCGGCGCCGCCGTCGGTGACCTTCTTGTCGAACTCGCCGTACACGAACATCCGGGTCGCGCCCGTGGACAGCCCGGACTTGACGTCGGACCAACCGGTGAAGGTGCCGTTCTTCTCGTCGAGGGTGAGTCCGGCCCGGTCCGCGTCGTTCTCGTCGCCGGCGTTGTCGAACAGCACGCTCGCGTCGTCACCGGGGAAGGTGAAGCGCATCATCGCGGCGTGGTCCGTCGGCGCCATCTCGGCCTTCACGCCGTTCTCGAACCGCACCCCGTAGTAGTACGGCCGCGCGGTCTCGTTCTCGTGCCGGAAGGCCAGCTCGCGAGCCTCACGGCCGAGGTCCGGGGTCCCGGGGGCGACCGACGGCATCACCTGGAAGGTCTGCCGGTCACCCATCCAGGGGCTGGGCTCGTGGCTCGCGCTGAAGGCCTGGATGGTCGGGAGGTTGTCGTCGTTGTTGCCGCTCGCGTAGTCGTACAGCCAGCTCGTCGAACGGGCGTTGGTGACCGGGGTCCAGAAGTTGAACCCGTGCGGCACGGCCGCGGCCGGGAAGGTGTTGCCGCGGGAGAAGCCGCCGCTGGAGTTGGTGCCCCGGGTGGTCAGCGCGTAGTCGGACAGATGGGCCTTCGGCCGCTCGGGCCGCACCCGCTTCAGCGCCACGTCGTCCAGCCAGCCCCGGAACTTCGCCGGGCCCTTGGGGGAGTCGTAGGCGACCAGGATCCGGTCGACGGTCTTGCCGGCCGCCACCGAGCCGATCGCGGAGCGCACGCTGTTCCACTGGTTGACGTACAGCACCTTGGAGTCGCCCTGGCCGCGCGGCGTCAGCGGGAAGCCGTGCTGGTCCGTCGCCCTCAGTTCGCTCAGATGGGTGCCGTCGGTGAAGGCCAGGTCGACGGAGACGTTCGTGGCGTCGTAGTCGAGGTCCCGGTCCGCCATCGACGGGAAGATCTTGTACGACAGCTCCGTACGGCGCTCGACCTTCACATGGACGTCGAAGACCTTGTTGTACGAGTGGGCCCGGCCCTCCGTGGTGTGCCGGCCGGCGTATCTGAGGGCGCGCTTGCCGGTGAAGCCGGCGTCCGCCTTCGCGGTCGGCGAGCCGGCCGGGCCGCGGTCGACGAGCGAGAGCATGTCCTCCGGTATGGGGTCGGCGATGCCGGTGGACAGCTGGATCTCGGCGAGCTGGAGGGCGTCGTCCGATCCCTTGTTCTTGGTGAACTCCACCCGCCAGTGCCGGAACCCGGCCGGCTCGGCGAGGTCGTACGTCCTGGTCTCGAAGCGTTCCGGGAAGGACTCCCCGGAGCGGGTGTCGAGGGTCTTCCAGTCCTCGCCGTCCGTCGAGCCCTTCAGCGTCCAGTCCACCGGGTCGCGCTCGTCGTGGTCGTTGGCCGAGGTGAGGGCGTACTTCACGATCCTCGTCGGCTCGTCCAGGTCGAACTCGATCCAGCCGGTCGGCGCGAAGGTCAGCCACTTGGTGGCGGACTCACCGTCGAAGAGGTTTCCCTTCACCTCCTTGCCGCCGGTGTTCTCCCCGCTGGCCCGGACGTCCGTGACGTGGTCGGTGACATTGCCCGGGATGCCGGACGTGAAGCCGCCGTCCACGCCCGAGGCGCGCTTGGCGCCGTCCCGGGTGGTGTCCACGGTGTTCAGCCAGTCCGGTGCCGGCTGGCCGGCCTCGAAGGACGAAGCGAACTCCCGGTCTGCCTTCTCCGGCGCCGTGGGCAGGGCGACCGCGACGCCCTGTGAGCCCGCGGCCAAAGCAAAGGCGGTCGTCGCGACGACCGCCGTTCCCCATCTGTGCCGAACCCCTGGTTGCATGCGCGAGCACCCTCCCTGCGCTGGACAACGTTGTCAATCGAGATGCGCAAGGACCAGTAGTGGGTCAAGTGGCCCGCGATGTCAAGGGGGTTGAATGTGGCATTCGGGGGTGGTGGCAAGGATTTCTCCGCAGCACAACGCGCCGGAGGCTCATCTTTCCGCGAGGTCTCAACTCGGAAAAGACCGGAGGGGAACCTTGCATTCGATCTTGCTCCGTCGGCGTGAAGTGGACTATACCTGTCGGCACTCCGGGGCGTCTTCACCGCACCCGACCCTGCACGGCCGCACTTCCTGCACGACCCAGCTTGACCCGAACGCGGTGCCGGGAAGGATCCGGTTCACCGCCTGAGTCCTGGAGAAGGCGAGGACTTGAGCATGGGATCCACTTCCGCCGAGAACAACGGCACCGGTGACAACAGCACGACCGGCGTGGGACGCCGCGCACTGATCAAGCGGTCCGCCGCACTCGGCCTGGTTTCCGTACCGGCGATGAGCTTCCTGTCCGCGTGCGCCAGCGGGGGCGGGGACGGCAATTCCGGCGACAACGAGGGCAAGACGTCCGAATCCAACCCGTTCGGCGTCAAGGAAGGCAGCAAACTCGACGTCGTCATCTTCAAGGGCGGCTACGGCGACGACTACGCCAAGGCGTGGGAGGCCGACTTCAAGAAGAAGAGGGGCGTCACCTCCGTCCACACCGGCACCCAGGAGATCACGGGCAAACTCCAGCCGCGGTTCAACGCCGGCAATCCGCCGGACATCGTCGACGACTCCGGCGCCCAGCAGATCCCGATCGACGTACTGCACAAGAACGGCCAGCTCCTCGACCTCGCCGAGGTGCTGGACGCCCCCTCGGCCGACGACCCGGACGTGAAGGTCCGCGACACCCTGATCCCCGGCACGCTCGACGCCGGCATGCAGGAGGGCAAGCTCGTCGCCCTCAACTACATCTACACGGTGTGGGGTCTGTGGTACTCCGGCAAGCTGTTCAAGGAGAAGGGCTGGGAGGCGCCCAAGACCTGGGACGACTTCCTCGCCATCTGCAAGGACGCCAAGGCCCAGGGCATCGGCGGCCTCGCGCACCAGGGCAAGTTCCCGTACTACATCAACGTCGCCATCATGGACCTGATCGCCAAGAAGGGCGGCCTGGACGCCATGAAGGCGATCGACAACCTCGACCCCAAGGCGTTCGTCGGCTCCGACGCCGCCACGGAGGCCATCGAGGCCGTGTACGAGGTCGTCGAGAAGGGCTACTTGATGCCCGGCACGAACGGCCTGACCCACACCGAGTCGCAGACCCGCTGGAACCAGTACAAGGCCGCCTTCATCACCAGCGGCTCCTGGCTCGAGAACGAGCAGCTCAAGACGACACCGGACGACTTCGACATGAAGTTCCTGCCGATGCCGGTGCTCGCCGACAGCGCGCTGCCCTTCGAGGCGATCCGGGCCGGCTCCGGCGAGCCCTTCATCATCCCGTCCAAGGCCAAGAACCTCCCCGCGGCCAAGGAGTTCATGCGGATGATGCTCTCCAAGGAGTGGTCGACCATCTTCGCCAAGGAGGCGAACTCGCTGACCATCCTCAAGGACGGTGTCGACCGGGGCGTGCAGCTGCGGCCGGGCACCCAGTCCACCGTCGAGGCCTCCGCGGCGGCCGGCGACAACACCTTCCGCTTCCTGTACACCGAGTGGTACAGCGAGATGGGCACCGCCATCGAGAACGCGTCCAACGAGCTGATGGCCAAGCGCATCCAGCCCAGGGAATGGCTCAAGCGCGCCCAGGCGGCGGTCGACAAGCAGGCCAAGGACCCGGCGTCGAAGAAGAACCGCCGCGACTGATCTCGCTCGACCGACGACCGCCGCGGGCCGGGAGGAATCCCGGCCCGCGGCGGCCACACCCAGGGGCAGGAACGCCATGCGCAAAGGGCAGCACCGGTTCGTCGCGGGATTTCTCCTCTTTCCCGTGGCGCTCTATGTGATCTTCGTGATCTGGCCGTACATCCAGACGTTCGGTTATTCACTGACCGACTGGAAGGGGCAGTCGCAGAGCTTCGAGTTCGTCGGCCTGGACAACTACACGGCGTTGTTCAAGGACGACATCTTCATGGGTGCCATCTGGCACAACATCCTGTTCCTGGTGTTCATCCCGGTGATCACCATTCTGCTCGCGCTGTTCTTCGCCTTCATGCTGAACGCGGGCGGACGCGGACGTTCCGGAGGGGTCTTTGGGGTCACCGGATCGAAGTACTACCGCGTCATCTACTTCTTCCCGCAGGTCCTGTCGCTGGCCATCCTGGCCGTGCTGTTCGGGGCGGTCTACCGCAGCGACGGCGGCGGTATGCTCAACGGCGCCCTGATCGAATTCGGACTGGTCGACAGCCAGAATCCCGTGGAATGGCTCAACGAGCCGAACTTCGTGCTGTGGGCCCTCATGGCGGTGGTCGTCTGGCACGGCGTCGGTTTCTATCTGGTGCTCTTCTCCGCCGCCATGCAGTCCATTCCGCGTGACATCTACGAGGCCGCCCTGATCGACGGAGCGAGCCGCACCCAGTCCTTCTTCCGCATCACCCTGCCGCTGCTGTGGGACTCCGTGCAGACCGCCTGGGTCTATCTCGGCATCGCGGCGATGGACATGTTCATCCTGGTCTCCACCATGACCGCCGGCGACTACGGCGGTGGCCCCGACCACCACAGCGAGGTCATGTCGACCGTGATGATGCGCAACTTCCTGCTGTACGGCCGGAGCGGCTATGCCTGCGCCATGGGCGTGGTCATGCTGCTCCTCACCCTGATCGTGTCCGTGGTCATGCTGCGCGCCACCCGTCGCGAGCGCATCGAGTTCTGAGGCGGAGCAACGACGATGAGCGCACCTCTCAAGGAATCCGCCCCCACCGGGGGCCCCACCCCGCCCTCGCCGCCGGTGAGCAGGGGCACCGTCCGCCCGGGCGACCAGCGCGGCGAGGGCGTCGTGCTGAACGTCTTCTCGCACGGCTTCCTCGCCGTGTGGGCGGTGCTGATCGTGCTGCCGCTGCTGTGGCTGGTGCTCAGCTCCTTCCGGACCGACGCGCAGATCGGCGGATCGGCCTTCGGCTGGCCGCAGAACTGGGACCTGGGCGTCTTCTCCCGCGCCTGGGAGAAGGGCATCGGCGACTACTTCACCAGCACCGTCATCGTGCTCGTCATCTCCGTGCCGCTGACGATGCTGTTCGGCTCCATGGCGGCCTACGTACTGGCCCGCTACGAGTTCCGGGGCAACCGCCTGCTGTACTACTTCTTCGTCGCGGGCGCGATGTTCCCCGTCTTCCTGGCCCTGGTGCCGCTGTTCTTCATGGTCAAGCGGCTGGACATGCTGAACACCTACCACGGCCTGGCCCTGGTGTACGTGGCCTACTCGCTGCCGTTCACGGTGTTCTTCATGCACGCGTTCTTCCGGACCCTGCCCACGGCGGTCTTCGAGGCGGCGGTCCTCGACGGGGCCTCGCACACCCGGACCTTCTTCCAGGTGATGATGCCGATGGCCAAGCCCGGTCTGCTGAGCGTCGGCATCTTCAACACGCTGGGCCAGTGGAACCAGTACATCCTGCCGACCGTGCTGATGCAGCCGCAGAGCGGTGACGATCCGGAACGCTATGTGCTGACCCAGGGGCTGATCCAGCTCCAGCAGCAGCAGGGATACGCCTCCGACCTTCCCGTGCTCTTCGCCGGTGTGACCATCGCCATGGTGCCCATGCTGGTGGTCTATCTCTCCTTCCAGCGCCAGGTGCAGGCCGGCCTCACCTCCGCAACCTTGAAGTAACGCTACGGAATCCACCGTTCACACGCCGCTCCCCTCCCGGGGAGCGGCGTGTCGGCGTGTGTCCATGCACCCGGAAACGGTTCAACCTCTTGACGGGAGGCAACCCGAACGGCTCATCTTAGAGTTCACTAGTTGGACAGAGAGGGGCCTCACCGATGCGGCCCCCGCGCGCGGGAGGTCGTCGTGGAGACTCCGGGGTCGCAGTCGTCGCTGCACCGAGCCAACCTGGAGCGGGTCGTCCGGGCAGTACGTCTTGCGGGTTCCCTCACCCAGGCCGAGATCGCGAGGACGACCGGCCTGTCCGCGGCCACGGTCTCCAATATCGTCCGGGAGCTGAAGGACCGCGGAACGGTGGAGGTCACCCCCACCTCTTCGGGCGGCCGCCGGGCCCGCGCGGTCTCGCTGAGCGGGGACGCCGGCATCGTGATCGGGGTCGATTTCGGGCACACCCACCTTCGGGTCGCGGTCGGGAACCTGGCCCACCAGGTGCTGGCCGAGGAGTCAGAACCGCTGGACGTGGACGCCTCCTCGACCCAGGGCTTCGACCGGGCGGAACAGCTGGTCAGCCGGCTGATCGAGGCGACCGGGGTGGACCGGTCCAAGGTCGCGGGAGTGGGCCTGGGCGTGCCCGGCCCGATCGACGTGGAGTCCGGCACCCTGGGCTCGACCGCGATCCTGCCCGGCTGGACCGGCACCAAGCCCGCCGAGGAGCTGCGGGGGCGGCTCGGCGTGCCGGTGCACGTGGACAACGACGCCAACCTCGGCGCCCTCGGGGAGATGGTCTGGGGCAGCGGCCGGGGCGTGCAGGACCTGGCCTACATCAAGGTCGCGAGCGGTGTCGGCGCGGGCCTGGTGATCAGCGGCAAGATCTACCGCGGCCCGGGCGGCACCGCGGGTGAGATCGGACACATTACACTCGATGAATCCGGCCCCGTGTGCCGCTGCGGCAACCGCGGCTGTCTGGAGACGTTCACGGCCGCGCGTTATGTGCTTCCGCTGCTCCAGCCGGGTCACGGCACCGACCTGACGATGGAAGGCGTCGTCAGGCTGGCGCGGGACGGAGACCCGGGCTGTCGTCGCGTGATCGCCGACGTCGGCCGTCACATCGGCAGTGGAGTCGCCAATCTCTGCAACCTGCTGAACCCGAGCCGGGTCGTCCTCGGTGGTGATCTCGCCGAGGCCGGCGAGCTCGTACTCGGGCCGATCCGGGAGTCCGTGAGCCGCTACGCGATCCCCAGTGCGGCACGTCAACTGTCCGTTCTCCCCGGGGCACTTGGGGGCCGTGCGGAGGTGCTCGGAGCGCTCGCTCTCGCGCTGAGCGAAATGGGCGATTCGACCCTTCTGGACGGTACTGCGACGGGGTCACTCGCCGCCTCGA
Source organism: Streptomyces sp. SM1 (assembly GCF_002910825.1). Classification (GTDB taxonomy): domain Bacteria; phylum Actinomycetota; class Actinomycetes; order Streptomycetales; family Streptomycetaceae; genus Streptomyces; species Streptomyces okerensis. The sequence continues at coordinate 9,590 of NZ_NEUB01000391.1, forward strand.
GCCCTGCCTTCACTTAGAGAACGGATGGCACCGTTGCCATCTCGTTAAGGATTTACTTCTTGACGTCGCACGTGTGGCCGAGTTGACTTCCAGCCACCTCGGCCGCAAGGACGCGGCCTCGTCAGGGAGGTTTCTGAATGAACACGCGTATGCGTCGCGTTGCCTTTGCCGTTGCCGCAGGTGCGATGGCCGTCTCGCTCGCCGCTTGTGGCAGCGCCGCCGAGTCCGGCGACAAGAAGGACAGCGGTGACTCCACCGCCAAGGGTGACGACATCAAGGTCGGTCTGCTCCTGCCGGAGAACCAGACCGCGCGGTACGAGAAGTTCGACAAGCCCTTGATCGAGAAGAAGGTCAAGGAGCTCACGAACAACAAGGGCGAGGTCGTCTACGCCAACGCCAAGCAGGACGCCAGCCTGCAGAACCAGCAGGTCGACACGATGATCACCAACAAGGTGGACGTCCTCATCGTGGACGCCGTCGACGCCAAGGCCATCGCCGGCTCGGTGAAGAAGGCCAAGGACGCCGGCATCCCGATCGTCGCCTTCGACCGCCTGGCCGAGGGTCCGATCGACGCCTACACCTCGTTCGACAACGTGACCGTCGGCAAGACCCAGGGCGAGGCGCTCCTCGAGGCCCTGGGCGACAAGGCCAAGGACGGCCAGATCGTCATGATGAACGGGTCCTCCACCGACCCGAACGCCGCCCTGTTCAAGGAGGGCGCGCACTCCGCCCTCGACGGCAAGGTGAAGATCGGCCGCGAGTACGACACCAAGGAGTGGAAGCCGGAGAACGCCAACGCCAACATGGAGGGCGCCATCTCCGCCCTCGGCAAGGACAAGATCGTCGGCGTCTACTCCGCCAACGACGGCATGGCAGGCGGCATTATCACCGCCCTGAAGGCCGCCGGCATCTCCGATGTCCCGGTCACCGGTCAGGACGCCGAGCTCGCGGGCGTGCAGCGCATCGTCACCGGTGAGCAGTTCATGAGCGTCTACAAGCCGTTCCCGCAGGAGGCGAACGTCGCCGCGGAGCTGGCCGTCCTGCTCGCCCAGGGCAAGTCGCTGGACTCCATCGCCAAGGACAAGGTCGACAGCCCCACCACCAAGGCTGTCCCGTCCGTCCTCGTCCCGGTCGTCTCGCTGACCCAGGAGAACATCAACGACACGGTGATCAAGGACGGCATCTACACCGTCCAGGAGATCTGCACGGACAAGTACAAGGCCGCCTGCGACAAGATCGGCCTCAAGTAAGCAGTCCCCTGGTCCCGTGACACATGAGGGAGCCCGCGATCCGGACTTCCTCCCGGGACCGACTGCCACACGCTTCCGCCGGTGCCCCGCACACAACAGCCCCGCAAGCTAAGCGGGGCGCCGGACGGAAACACCCCCCAAATTCTCTGCACAACCTCCCGCCGGGTCAGGCGGCGAAGGAGATGGTTCACGTGTCCGCTACGCCCGTGCTGGCGTTGCGCGGGGTCTCCAAGCGGTTCGGTGCCGTCCAGGCGCTCACCGACGTCGAGCTTGAGGTCCACGCCGGTGAGGTGGTCGCCCTGGTGGGCGACAACGGTGCCGGAAAGTCCACGCTGGTCAAGACGATTGCCGGCGTCCACCCCATCGATGAGGGCGTCATCGAGTGGGACGGAAAGGGCGTCCAGATCAACCGCCCGCACGACGCCCAGAACCTGGGCATCGCGACGGTCTACCAGGACCTCGCGCTGTGCGACAACATCGACGTCGTCGGCAACCTCTACCTGGGCCGGGAAGTCCGCAGGCGCGGCGTCCTGGACGAGGTGGAGATGGAGCGCCGCTCCCGCGAGCTCCTCGACACGCTCTCGATCCGCATTCCCAGCGTCCGGATCCCGATCGCCTCCCTCTCCGGAGGCCAGCGCCAGGTCGTGGCCATCGCGCGCTCCATGCTCGGCGAGCCCAAGCTGGTGATCCTCGACGAGCCCACCGCCGCCCTCGGCGTCGAGCAGACCGCGCAGGTCCTCGACCTGGTCGAGCGGCTGCGCGAGCGCGGTCACGCGGTCATCCTCATCAGCCACAACATGGCCGATGTGAAGGCCGTGGCGGACAAGGTCGCCGTCCTGCGCCTCGGGCGCAACAACGGCGTCTTCGAGGTCAAGTCGACCTCGCAGGAAGAGATCATCTCCGCCATCACGGGCGCCACGGACAACGCCGTGACCCGTCGTGCGGCGCGCACCAATGGGGAGATCACGAAGTGAGCACCGACAAGACCTCCGCCCCCGTCGAGGACCACGCCGTGGAGAACCCCGAGGCGGCCGCCGCCGCGGTCACCGTGGTCGACCCCCGGCTGCTGGTCCGCGAACAGGGGTTCGCGGGCTACGCCGACGAGTTCAAGCGGAAGATGAAGGCCGGTGACCTCGGCTCCATCCCCGTCGTGGCCGGCCTGCTGATCATCTGGGCCATCTTCACCAGCCTGAACTCCAACTTCCTCACCGCCGGCAACTTCTCCGACATGTCCGTCGCCATGGTCGGCACGGGCATGATCGCCGTCGGTATCGTCTTCGTCCTGCTGCTCGGTGAGATCGACCTGTCGGTCGGCTCGGTCAGCGGTGTCGCGGGCGCGGCCTTCGCGGTCATGAGCGTCACCCACGGGATGAACGAGATCCTGGCCCTGGTGCTGGCGATCCTCACCGGCACGGTGGCCGGCGCCATCCACGGCTTCATCTTCGCCCGTATCGGCGTCCCGGCGTTCGCCGTGACCCTGGCCGGACTGCTGTTCTGGCAGGGCTTCATGCTGCAGACCCTCGGCAGCAACGGCACCATCAACCTCGACTCCGAGGGCCTGGTCGTCAAGCTGACCAGCTACTACTTCTCGGACGTGGCCGCCGCCTACGGCCTGGCGGTCGTCGTGACCGCGGGGTACTTCCTCGCCGCCTTCTTCGACAACCGCCGCCGCGAGGCCGCCGGGGTGCCGTCCCGCCCGCTGAACGAGATCATCGTGCGGACCGTGCTGCTCGCGGTCCTGGCGTTCGCCGCCGCGATCGTCTTCAACCAGTACAAGGGCCTGCCGCTGGCCGTGGTGATCTTCCTGGCCTTCCTGGTCCTCACGGACTTCGTGCTGCGCCGCACCGCCTACGGCCGCAAGGTCTTCGCGCTCGGCGGCAGCGTCGAGGCGTCCCGCCGCGCGGGCATCAACGTGGAGATGGTCCGGATCTCGGTCTTCGCGATCGCCGGTACCTTCGCCGCGATCGGCGGTCTGTTCGTCGCCTCGAAGATCGCCTCCGCCAACCAGGGCGCGGGCACCGGTGAGTTCCTGATGAACGTCATCGCCGCGGCCGTCATCGGTGGTACGTCGCTCTTCGGTGGCCGTGGCCGCACGTGGGACGCGCTGCTCGGTGTGATGGTCATCATCTCGATCACGTACGGTCTGGCGCTGGAGGGCATCGCCTCCCCGGTGCAGTACATGATCACCGGTGGCGTGCTGCTGGCGACCGTCGTCATCGACGCGGTCACCCGGAAGACGCAGAAGACCGCGGGGCGCGCGTAGTACGTCCCGTGCGGGCCGGTTGTGGCTGGTCGCGCAGTTCCCCGCGCCCCTAGGGGTGTGGCTGTGCCCGGTGCCTTCATGGGTGCCGGGCGCAGTCGTGTCGTAGGGCGGGGACATCCGGGGTACTGCTGATCGGGTGACGTACGACGCACGGCCCGGGAACCGATCGGTTGAGCGGAACATTAGACTCGACCCGCCCGGCAACAGCTCGATCAGCTCTTACTGCAAGGAGGCACGGGTGCCGCTGCTGACCCGCATCAGGGGACCGCGCGATCTGGACCGGCTCAGCCTGGAGGAGCTCGACCGGCTGGCCGCGGAGATCCGGACCTTCCTCGTCGACGCGGTCTCCAAGACCGGCGGCCACCTCGGCCCGAACCTCGGCGTGGTGGAGCTCACCCTCGCCCTGCACCGCGTCTTCGAGTCGCCCAGGGACAAGGTGCTCTGGGACACCGGCCACCAGTCCTACGTCCACAAGCTGCTGACCGGCCGGCAGGACTTCTCCCGGCTGAAGATGAAGGGCGGCCTGTCCGGATACCCCTCGCAGGAGGAGTCCGAGCACGACGTCATCGAGAACAGCCACGCCTCCACGGTCCTCGGCTGGGCCGACGGCATCGCCAAGGCCAACCAGATCAGGAAGCGCGACAGCCACGTCGTCGCGGTCATCGGCGACGGCGCACTCACCGGCGGCATGGCCTGGGAGGCGCTGAACAACATCGCCGACGCCAGGGACCGCCCGCTCGTCATCGTCGTCAACGACAACGAGCGCTCCTACTCGCCCACCATCGGCGGCCTCGCCAACCACCTGGCGACCCTGCGCACCACCGACGGTTACGAGCGCTTCCTGACCCGCACCAAGGACCTCCTGGAGCGCACCCCGGTCGTCGGCAAGCCCCTCTTCGACACGCTGCACGGCGCCAAGAAGGGCCTCAAGGACTTCATCGCCCCGCAGGGCATGTTCGAGGACCTCGGTCTGAAGTACGTCGGCCCCATCGACGGCCACGACATCGAGGCCCTGGAGTCCGCCCTGACCCGCGCCAAGCGCTTCGGCGGCCCGGTGATCGTGCACTGCCTCACCGAGAAGGGCCGCGGCTACCAGCCCGCCCTCCAGGACGAGGCCGACCGCTTCCACGCCGTCGGCAAGATCCACCCCGACACGGGCCTGCCGATCGCCAGCTCCGGCGCCGACTGGACGAGTGTCTTCGGCGAGGAGATGGTGAGGCTCGGCGAGGAGCGCGACGACATCGTCGCCATCACCGCCGCCATGCTCCAGCCGGTCGGCCTCGACAAGTTCGCCAAGCGCTTCCCCGACCGGGTCTACGACGTCGGCATCGCCGAGCAGCACGGCGCCGTCTCCGCGGCCGGCCTCGCCCACGCCGGGGTGCACCCCGTCTTCGCCGTGTACGCCACCTTCCTCAACCGCGCCTTCGACCAGGTGCTCATGGACGTGGCCCTGCACAAGTGCGGCGTTACCTTCGTGCTCGACCGGGCCGGAGTCACCGGCACCGACGGCGCCTCCCACAACGGCATGTGGGACATGTCGATCCTCCAGGTCGTCCCCGGCCTGCGGCTCGCCGCCCCGCGGGACGCCGACCAGGTCCGCGCCCAGCTGCGCGAGGCCACCGCCGTCGAGGACGCCCCCACCGTGGTCCGTTTCTCCAAGGGCGCCGTCGGCCCCGCCGTGCCCGCCGTGGGCCGGGTGGGCGGCATGGACGTCCTGCGCGAGCCCGGCACCGACGCGCCCGACGTGCTGCTGGTCTCGGTGGGAGCGCTCGCACCGATGTGCCTGGAGATCGCCGGGCTGCTGGACCGGCAGGGCATCTCCACCACCGTCGTCGACCCGCGCTGGGTCAAGCCCGTCGACGAGGCGATGGCGCCGCTCGCCGAGAAGCACCGGGTCGTCGTCACCGTCGAGGACAACTCCCGCGTCGGCGGCGTCGGCTCGACGATCGCCCAGGCCCTGCGCGACGCCGGTGTCGACGTCCCCCTGCGCGACTTCGGCATCCCGCCGCGCTTCCTCGACCACGCCTCGCGCGCCGAGGTCCTGGCGGAGATCGGGCTGACCGCCCCCGACATCGCCCGTCAGGTCACCGGCCTGGTGGCGAAGCTCGACGGCGGGTACGAACGCCCGTCCGAGGACTCCGTCGACTCGGTGCAGCCGGCCCGCGACTGACCCACCGTCCACGTGTCGCCCGGATGGGCCGCACGCGCCACCGTGAAGAGTGGCGCGCGCGGCCCATTCGCGTGAGAACGCCCGCGCCGGGGCATACGAGCACTGCCCTCTCTCGATCATGTCGAGGACGACAAGCGTGGGAGGAACCCGTGACAAGCCCCCTCTTCCGGACGAAGAAGGTAGAGCAGTCCATCCGCGACACGGAGGAACCTGAGCACGCGCTCAAGAAATCCCTGTCCGCGCTCGATCTGACCGTCTTCGGCGTCGGTGTCATCATCGGCACCGGCATCTTCGTCCTCACCGGTACGGTCGCCAAGGACAACGCCGGGCCGGCCACGGCCCTGGCCTTCGTCGTGGCCGGTGTCGTCTGCGCGCTCGCCGCGCTCTGCTACGCCGAGTTCGCCTCCACCGTGCCGGTCGCGGGCTCCGCCTACACGTTCTCGTACGCCTCCCTGGGCGAGCTGCCGGCCTGGATCATCGGCTGGGACCTGGTCCTGGAGTTCGCGCTCGGCACGGCGGTGGTGGCCGTCGGCTGGTCCGGCTACATCCAGTCGCTCATGGACAACGCGGGCTGGCAGATGCCGGCGGTCCTGGGCAGCCGCGAGGGCTCCGACGTCTTCGGGTTCGACATCCTCGCCGCCGCCCTGGTGCTGGTGCTCACCGGCATCCTCGTCCTCGGCATGAAACTGTCCGCCCGCGTCACCTCGATCGTCGTCGCCATCAAGGTGACCGTGGTCCTCGTCGTGATCATCGCGGGCGCGTTCTTCATCACCGCCGACAACTACGACCCGTTCATCCCGGACGCCGTGCCCGTGCCGGCCGGTGACAGCCTCGACTCCCCGCTCATCCAGCTGATGTTCGGCTGGGCCCCGTCCAACTTCGGCGTGATGGGCATCTTCACGGCCGCCTCGGTGGTGTTCTTCGCCTTCATCGGCTTCGACATCGTCGCCACGGCCGCCGAGGAGACCAAGAACCCGCAGCGCGACATGCCCCGCGGCATCCTCGGCTCCCTGCTCATCTGCACCGTGCTGTACGTGCTGGTGTCGATCGTCGTCACGGGCATGCAGAACTACCGGGACCTGTCCGTGGACGCCCCGCTGGCGGACGCCTTCAAGGCCACGGGGCACCCCTGGTTCGCGGGGTTCATCAGCTTCGGGGCCGCCGTCGGCCTGACGACCGTCTGCATGATCCTGCTGCTCGGCCAGACCCGTGTCTTCTTCGCGATGAGCCGCGACGGACTGCTGCCGAGGTTCTTCTCCCGGGTGCACCCCCGGTTCAGGACGCCGCACCGGCCGACCATCCTGCTCGGTGTCCTCATCGCAGTCCTCGCGGGCTTCACCCCGCTGAACGAGCTCGCCGCCCTGGTGAACATCGGCACCCTGTTCGCCTTCGTCATCGTCGCGATCAGCGTACTCATCCTCCGCAGGACCCGGCCCGACCTGCACCGGGCCTTCCGCGCCCCCTGGGTGCCCGTGCTGCCGATCGTGTCGGTCGCCGCCTCCCTGTGGCTGATGCTCAACCTGCCCGCCGAGACCTGGGTCCGCTTCGGAATCTGGATGGCGATCGGCATCGTCGTGTACTTCCTCTACAGCCGCACCCACAGCCGTATGGCCGAGCGCGGGGCGACGGACCCCGGCGCGCCCTCCGC
>NZ_NEUB01000392.1 GCF_002910825.1 Streptomyces sp. SM1
GCGGCTACCCGCCTCCGCCCTCGGCCGTGCCGCGTCCCCCGTTCGCGCGCTGCCCCACGCCCGCCCCGATGGCCCACGACGGAAATCCCCTCGTATCGCTCTGTCCGTTCACCGAACGGAGGCCCGGCTCCCCGGCCGGTCCCCCGCTGACAGAGTGGGCGACGATCAGGATCGTCACGGGGCGGTGACGTGTTGATCAGCACACGGCGGACTCACCTCCCCCGTACAACCTTTCGGCCCCCCGTACGTCCGTGAGGTGCGGGGCTACCGGCGCGGCCCCCCGCCGGACGCGTCCCGGCACAGCAGGCGCAGCGAGCCCTCCCCCGTGTAGCAGCGGCGGGCCTCGTCGAACGGGTCCCAGAGGCGGCCGTCGGGAGTGCGGACCCAGTGGTCGCTGCCGGAGGCCCACCACTCGCCTCCGGCATGACGGGCGATCACCTCACCGGCGTAGGCACCGAATCCGCGCAGCACCGGTTCCACGGCGGCGTACGGGGCCGCCTCCCGGCGTATCTCCTCGATCATCCGGTCGACGCTCCACAGACTGCGCGCCGAGTAGTCGAGGCGCAGCCGTGCCCCCTCGCGCATCGCCGCCACCGTGTCCGCCGCCCAGCGGACCGGTTTCGTCGCGGCCGAGGGCCTGGTCCGCTGCTGTGTCGCCGCAGTCGCCGCAGTCGTCGCTGTCGCGTCAGTCGTCGAAATCGTCACACACTGAAGAGCGCTACGGCGAACCGTTTCATCACCGGCTGCCGAGCGATTCCCGCGAGCCGTCCCCGCCCTTCGGTCCCTCAGCCGTCCCAGCCGTCCCGGCGGCTGCGGCGGGAGACCGCGGCGCGGAGCACCCGCCGGCCCTCCGTCGACACCTCCAGCGCGCCGCGCAGCCCTGCCGGGCCATGGGCGGCCAGGAGCTCCAGGACGGTGATCTGACGGCGCAGTTCGGCGGCGAGGAGCGGCGACAGGCCCTCCGCGGCCCCCTCCCGGCACAGGCCGGCCAGGCC
>NZ_NEUB01000393.1 GCF_002910825.1 Streptomyces sp. SM1
GCTCAGGGGCGGATCGTCACGGGTGGATCTTCTTTCCCTCGGCGAGCATGGCGACGAACTTCTCGATGCGGGACGCACGGGTCGCCGGCCGCTTCGCCTCCTCGATCCGGTGGAGGACCGCGTAGCGGTTGCGGCTGTCGAGGGTGTCGAAGAAGTCGCGGGCGCCGGGTGCCGCGTCCAGCGCGGCCCGCAGAGCGTCGGGGACGGCCGACGTGCTCTGGCTCGCGTATGCCGCCTCCCAGCGGCCGTCCGCGCGCGCCTTCTCCACCTCCCGCAGACCGGGCGACCGCATCCGCCCCTGCCCGATGAGGGCGAGGGCCTTCTCCCGGTTGACCGCGGGCCATCTGCCGCGTGGCCGCCGGGGAGTGAAACGCTGGAGCCGGCACGTCTCGTCCAGCCCCTTCTTGTGCCCGTCGATCCAGCCGTAGCACCGCGCGGATTCCAGTGCGGTGGAGCAATCGATCCCGACGATCCCGGAGCCCTTGCGCGGAATCCTCACCCAGACCCCGCCGACGTCCTCGTGATGCTCCTCCAGCCACGTCTCCCAGTCCGCCCGCGTCCCGAAGGCACGCACCGGCCCCACCACACCGCCCGCCTCGCCAGTCATACGCCCATGCAACCCGTCCGAGTGACCCGGGTCAACGCGGAAGCCCCGCCCGGGAGTCGGGCGGCCCGCCCGTCCGCGGAGGCCGCGCCGGCTGTGCCCGCCGACACCGCTCCGACCCACGAGCCGCCCGGTGCGGCAGCGCTCCCGGCCGTCTGCCGGCCGGGGTCCACCGGCCGGGACCGATCGCGTTCCCCGACGGGCGCACGGGGCAGGCGCCGGGGGAGAACGTGCCCTGCCGTGCGATGGCGGAGCGTGTCGTTATTGGGCCGAACGGGTGACCATGAGTAAGAATTGGCCGATGCAGACAGCCAGCGCGACAGGGGACGGAGCATGCCGGTGAGCAGCCACGATGTCACCGACGAACAGTGGGAGGGGCTCGCCCAGGTCGTTCCGCTGCGGGGCCGCGACGCGTGGCCGTCCGCGGTGGGCCATCGCGCCCTGCCCGAGGCCGAGACGGAGGCACGGCGCCGCTTCGTCGTCCTGCGCGTCAACGTGTTCGCGGACGCCCGCGACGTCGCCGAGACCCTGATGTCCGGGATACCGGTGCTGCTCGATCTGACCAGCGCGGAACCCGACGTGGCCAAACGCGTCCTGGACTTCAGTACGGGCGTCGTCTTCGGCCTGGCCAGCGGGATGCACCGGGTGGACCGCAACGTCTTCCTGCTGACCCCGTCCGGCACGGAGGTCACGGGGCTGATGGAGGGGATGGGCGTTCCGGGAATCTGAACGACGGTCGCCCGCCGGTGCGCGGGGGCGGGCTGCCGGGTGCGGGAGTGCC
>NZ_NEUB01000394.1 GCF_002910825.1 Streptomyces sp. SM1
CCGCCGTACCGGTCGCGGTCGCGGGCTCGTACGCCGAGCTGGCGGCGACGTACGCCTTCGAGGAGCGGGTGGGCAACTCGACGGTCCTCCACGAACCCGTCGGTGTGGTCGGCGCGATCACCCCCTGGAACTACCCCCTCCACCAGATCGTCGCCAAGACCGCCCCCGCCCTCACGGCCGGCTGCACCCTCGTGGCCAAGCCCGCCGAGGACACCCCGCTGGTCGCCCGGCTCTTCGCCGAGGCCGTGCACGAGGCCGGCATCCCGGCCGGTGTGTTCAACCTCGTCACCGGCCTCGGCCCGGTGGCCGGCCAGGCCCTCGCCGAGCACCCGGACGTCGACCTGGTCTCCTTCACCGGTTCCACCGCCGTCGGCCGCCGCATCGGCGCGCTCGCCACCGGCATGGTGAAGAGGGTCGCCCTCGAACTCGGCGGCAAGTCCGCCAACGTCATCCTGCCGAGCGCCGACCTGGCCCGCGCGGTCAACGCCGGCGTCGCCAACGTGATGACCAACTCCGGCCAGACGTGCAGCGCCTGGACCCGCATGCTGGTCCACCGCGAGCAGTACGACGAGGCCGTGGAACTCGCCGCGGCCGCCGCCGCCAAGTACGGCGACCGCATCGGCCCCGTCGTCAACGCCGGGCAGCGGGACCGGGTGCGCGGCTACATCGAGAAGGGCGTCGCCGAGGGCGCCCGGATCGTCGCGGGCGGCCCCGAGAGCCCGCGCGGAACCGGCTACTACGTCAGCCCCACCGTCTTCGCCGACGTCACCCCCGGGATGACCATCGCCCAGGAGGAGATCTTCGGCCCCGTCCTGTCCGTCCTGCGCTACGACGACGTGGACGACGCCCTGCGCATCGCCAACGGCACGGTCTACGGCCTCGCCGGCGCCGTCTGGGCCGGGGACGAGGCGGAGGCGGTGGCCTTCGCCCGCCGCATGGACACCGGCCAGGTCGACATCAACGGCGGCCGCTTCAACCCGCTCGCGCCCTTCGGCGGTTACAAGCGGTCCGGCGTGGGCCGTGAACTCGGCGCGCACGGCCTGACCGAGTACCTGCAGACCAAGTCCCTCCAGTTCTAGGGGAGTCGTCACCATCATGGCCGTACGCGCCGCTGTTCTGCCCGCCGTCGACGCCCCGCTGGAGATCACCGGGATCGACCTGCCCGCGCCCGGGCCCGGCCGGGTCCGCATCCGGCTCGCCGCCGCCGGCGTCTGCCACTCCGACCTGTCACTGTCCAACGGGACCATGCGCCTGCCGGTCCCGGCCGTCCTCGGCCACGAGGGCTCCGGCACGGTCGTCGCCGTCGGTGAGGGCGTCACCCATGTCGCGCCGGGTGACGACGTGGTCCTCAACTGGGCACCGTCCTGCGGCGCCTGCCCCGCCTGCGCCCGCGACGAGGTGTGGCTCTGCGCGAACGCCCTGTCCGGCGCCGCCGAGGTGCACGCCCGCCGCGCCGACGACGGCACCGACCTGTACCCCGGGCTGAACGTCGCCGCGTTCGCCGAGGAGACGGTGGTGCCCGCCTCCTGCGTGCTGCCAGCCCCGGACGGCGTCCCGCTCACCGACGCCGCCCTGCTGGGCTGCGCGGTGCTCACCGGCTACGGCGCCGTCCACCACTCCGCCAAGGTGCGCCCCGGCGAGAGCGTCGCGGTGTTCGGCGTCGGGGGAGTGGGCCTGGCGGCCCTCCAGTCCGCCAGGATCGCGGGCGCCTCCACGATCGTCGCGGTCGACGTCTCCCCGGAGAAGGAGGAGCTGGCCCGGTCCGCCGGCGCCACCGAGTACCTCGTCGCCTCGGACACCACCGCCCGGCAGATCCGCGCCCTCACCGGAAAGGAGGGCGTGGACGTGTCCGTGGAGTGCGCCGGCCGGGCTGCCACCATCCGTACGGCCTGGGAATCCACCCGGCGCGGCGGCCGCACCACGGTCGTCGGCATCGGCGGCAAGGACCAGCAGGTCACCTTCAACGCCCTGGAGATCTTCCACTGGGGCCGGACCCTCTCCGGCTGCGTCTACGGCAACTCCGCCCCGGCCCGCGACCTCCCGGTCCTCGCCGAGCACATCCGGGCCGGCCGCCTCGACCCGGGCGCCCTCGTCACCGAACGGATCGCCCTGGACGGCATCCCGGCCGCCTTCGACAACATGCTCGCGGGCAAGGGGGGCCGGGCGCTGGTGGTGTTCTGACGCACACCGTCGGGCTCCGCCCGGCTGGAGTCGCGGGGGCCACCCCGCCGACCCGTGGACCACCACGCCGACGATCTTCTGATGCGTCTGCACGGCGATGGACCCGGCC
>NZ_NEUB01000395.1 GCF_002910825.1 Streptomyces sp. SM1
CCCGCCGAGGCATGACCGCCCCGTCCTCCCAGGACCCGGGCGGCGGGACACCCGCCCGCGCATCGCCCGTACCGCCCCGGCCCGGGCGGTGTGCCCCGGATCCCGGGAGACCGGGTGCCGGACCGACCGCCGACCCGGCGCCCGGGAGTCCCGGGCACCGTCATGACCGTACGGACGTGGCCCCACCCCCGGCACGACGCCGAAGGGCGTCGCTAGTGGTCGGACGTCGTCGGCTGCCGTTCCGGCGCCGGGTCTCCGGGCCCTCGGGGTGCGGCGCGCCGGGACCTGGCGGTGGCGGGCTTCAGGCGTTCCAGGGTGCGGGTCAGATGCTGGAGGGGTGAGGAGGGGACCGCCGCCGGCACGGGCGGCTGCCGGGCGGCCTGGGTGCCCGAGGCGGCCTCCTGGTAGGAAGCCAGTGCCTCGTGGGCGGATTCGGCGGCCTCGCGGTACAGGTCCCGGGACTTCGTCATGGCCTCCAGGGCCTCGGCGTACATGGCCACCAGCGCGCGCTCGCGGTCGAGTTCCTCCGCGAGGGTCAGCAGGTGCCAGTCCTCCCGCAGCGCGGTCAGGGAGTCCCGCGCCCCGTCCGGCAGCGCGCGCGCAATCGCGTCGAAGCGGGTCACCGCGTCGACGAGTCCGGCCGGCTCCGTGCCGTCCAGGAACACCGCCCGTACGGCGAAGGCGTCGGCGTCGTACCCCTTCGGGACCTGAGGGCCCGGCAGCACCACGGCACCCCCTCGGGGAACCTGCGCGCCGAACTCCCGCAGGGCCCAGTTCGCGACCCGCGACTGCTGGGGGGTGGCCCGGTGCTCCACGACCCGGTGCCTCAGCCCCGGGGGCAGCCAGTGAGCGAGCGGCACCCGGCCCCGTTCGTCCGTGGTCATCGCCTCGTGGACGACGACATGGACGTGCCACGCGTCGCGCGCGCAGTCGCGCAGCAGCCGTCGTACGGCCTTGTCGTCCTCCGGGAGGGGGTTGATCTCCCCGGCGCGCAGTCCGGTCGCCGCGTCGCGGTTCCAGTCGGCGTCCTGCTCCCGCTCCCAGAACATCCCGGCCGGGGACGGCCAGGCCTGGTCCCAGGGCTGCTCCGCCTCCGCGACCAGCGTCCAGTCCCGGCCCTCGGCCGTGCCGGGCGCGAGACTCAGCCGGGCGCGCACGGTGACCTCCCCGGCGACCCGCCTCCGCGATTCGAACACCAGGTCAGGGGCGGTGGCGGAGGCCGGAAGCTCCAGGAAGTCGTCGATGTCCCGGCTGTCCTTGAGCCGGCGCAGGGTGCGCCGGAGCGTCTCGTCCGCCCGGCCACCGCTATGGCGGCCGCGGGCCAGCCAGACCGTGGGCGGGATCGTGGCGTGGGCTGTGGGGGAGTTCGGCATGGGTCCAGTGGTGAGCGGGGGCACGTGCTCCTGCCAGTATCGCCGCCGCAGGCCGGCGGCATGACGCGGGGGCCGCCGGACGGCGGGCCCTGTCGCCGCCTACCCGCCCCGTACGGCCCTCATGTGAGATGCGCGCACGGCGTGTCGCGCGCGGGGTGTGCGCGGCGCACACCCGACGACCGCGGTTCACCCGTGGTCCCGCGGTACGACCATCACCACAATGGTCCCGTGAGCAGGGCCGGCCCACCATCCGCATCGGGGCCGGCCCTGCCCGCACCACGAACCGGACGACCGCCCCCGTCGTGAGGGCAAAGGCCCGGACCCTACCAGCGGCTCGTCACACCCGTCGCATATTCCCCGGGAAAACACCAAAGCTCCCACCTCGATCGAGCACACACCGTAGCGTCGACGTCACGTTCGCGGTACAGCCGTGCGAGGGAGGGGGATCCGGCGTGCCCGGAATCGATGAGAGCCTGCTGGAAGCCATGCGACTGCCCGGCGCGCGAGGCGCGCTGGTGGTCGACTGGATCAGCGGGCTCGCTCTGGGCGCGGTGGGCGAGGCCCCGGGCGGCGACGCGGAGGCCACGGCCGCGGAGACCGCGGAACTCGCCCGCCAGGCCATGGAGAGCGGCACCCTCGCCCCGGCCGACGGCCACGGGACGGGGGTGACCGTCAAGGCACCGCCCGTCGAGGACCTGATCCTCACCAGCGCGGACGCCTACCACCTGCTGAGATTCGTCGTCACGACGTTCGACAGCACGGTGTTCCTCTACCTGTGGCTCGACCGCGCCGACGGCAACCTCGCCCTGGCCCGTATCCGGCTCTCCCACATGGCGGACCGGCTGGTGCTCGGATGACCACAGTGCCCTGCACCGGCGGATCCGCCCCCGAGCTGCTCGGCACCCTCGCGGCCGACCACGCCACCGGCGCGCTCTCCACGGAGTCCGGGGTCTTCTACCTCTCGGCGGGCCACGTCGTCCACGTCGAATCCGCCCACAGCCCCGCCCTCGGCGACCTGCTCACCCGCAGCGGCGCCCTCGCGCCGGCCGGTTGGTGGGAGGCGGTCGAGCGGGCGGGTGCCGTGCACCGCGTCGGCCGCCAGCTCGTGGACAGCGGACGCCTCACCACCGGCGCGCTGGAACTGTGCCACACGGGCGCCCTGTTCGACGCGGCGTACTTCGCGCTGGCCCACGACGGTGCCGCCGTCCGCTTCCGCCCCGGCGTCGCGCACTGGTTCGGCGCGGTCCGCCCCGTT
>NZ_NEUB01000396.1 GCF_002910825.1 Streptomyces sp. SM1
CGTCCCGGCGGCGGTGGCTTCGGTGGCGGCGGCGGCCGTCCCGGCTTCGGTGGCCGTCCCGGCGGTCCCGGTGGCCGTGGTGGCACGCAGGGTGCCTTCGGCCGTCCCGGCGGTCCCGCGCGTCGCGGCCGCAAGTCGAAGCGGCAGAGGCGCCAGGAGTACGAGGCCATGCAGGCCCCGTCGGTCGGCGGTGTGATGCTGCCCCGCGGCAACGGCGAAGCCATTCGCCTGTCGCGCGGTGCCTCGCTCACCGACTTCGCGGAGAAGATCAACGCCAACCCGGCGTCGCTCGTCGCGGTCATGATGAACCTCGGCGAGATGGTCACCGCGACCCAGTCCGTCTCCGACGAGACGCTCCAGCTCCTCGCGGGCGAGATGAACTACACCGTTCAGATCGTCAGCCCGGAGGAGGAGGACCGCGAGCTGCTCGAGTCCTTCGACCTGGAGTTCGGCGAGGACGAGGGGTCCGAGGAGGACCTGGTCGTCCGCCCGCCGGTGGTCACCGTCATGGGTCACGTCGACCACGGCAAGACCCGCCTCCTCGACGCCATCCGCAAGACGAACGTCATCGCGGGCGAGGCCGGCGGCATCACCCAGCACATCGGTGCCTACCAGGTCGCGACCGAGGTCAACGAGGAAGAGCGCAGGATCACCTTCATCGACACCCCGGGTCACGAGGCGTTCACCGCCATGCGTGCCCGTGGTGCGCGGTCGACGGACATCGCGATCCTGGTCGTCGCGGCCAACGACGGCGTCATGCCGCAGACGGTCGAGGCGCTCAACCACGCCAAGGCGGCCGACGTCCCGATCGTCGTCGCGGTCAACAAGATCGACGTCGAGGGCGCCGACCCGACCAAGGTGCGCGGTCAGCTGACCGAGTACGGCCTGGTGGCCGAGGAGTTCGGCGGCGACACCATGTTCGTCGACATCTCCGCCAAGCAGGGTCTGCACATCGACAGCCTCCTGGAGGCCGTCGTCCTCACCGCGGACGCCTCGCTCGACCTGCGGGCCAACCCCACGCAGGACGCGCAGGGCATCTCGATCGAGTCCCGGCTCGACCGCGGCCGCGGTGCCGTCGCAACGGTCCTCGTCCAGCGAGGCACGCTGCGGGTCGGCGACACGATGGTGGTGGGCGACGCCTACGGCCGCGTGCGCGCCATGCTCGACGACAACGGCAACAACGTCGCCGAGGCGGGCCCGTCGACGCCGGTCCAGGTCCTGGGCCTGACCAACGTCCCGGGTGCGGGCGACAACTTCATCGTCGTCGACGAGGACCGTACGGCCCGTCAGATCGCCGAGAAGCGCGCCGCCCGTGAGCGCAACGCCGCGTTCGCCAAGCGCACGCGCCGCGTGTCGCTGGAGGACCTGGACAAGGTGCTCAAGGCCGGCGAGGTCCAGCAGCTGAACCTGATCATCAAGGGTGACGCGTCCGGATCGGTCGAGGCCCTCGAGTCCTCGCTGCTCCAGCTGGACGTCGGCGAAGAGGTCGACATCCGCGTCCTGCACCGCGGCGTCGGTGCGGTCACGGAGTCCGACATCGACCTGGCGATGGGCTCCGACGCCATCGTGATCGGCTTCAACGTGCGCGCCGCCGGGCGTGCCGCGCAGATGGCCGAGCGCGAGGGTGTGGACGTCCGGTACTACTCGGTCATCTACCAGGCGATCGAGGAGATCGAGGCGGCCCTCAAGGGCATGCTCAAGCCGGAGTACGAGGAAGTCGAGCTCGGTACGGCGGAGATCCGCGAGGTCTTCCGTTCCTCCAAGCTGGGCAACATCGCGGGTGTTCTCATCCGCTCCGGCGAGGTCAAGCGCAACACCAAGGCGCGCTTGCTCCGTGACGGCAAGGTCATCGCGGAGAACCTCAACATCGTGGGCCTGCGTCGCTTCAAGGACGACGTCACCGAGATCCGCGAAGGCTTCGAGGGCGGTATCAACCTCGGAAACTTCAACGACATCAAGGTCGACGACGTCATCGCGACGTACGAGATGCGCGAGAAGCCGCGGGTGTAACACCCCACGGTGAGTACCGGCCGGCGGGACCTCGGTCCCGCCGGCTCGTGTGTCCGCCGGGTGGCGCGCTCCGGGCAGCTCACCGGGCTTTCCGGGAGGTCCGCGGAACGCGCGGGCGGCCCGGGAGCGGTGCGCGGGTGGCCCCGGGCGCGCAATATCCGTCGATCGTCGGGCCCCCTTCGATGTACGGTTCTGACGTCCCTGCCACTACGGATGGCGGGGCCATCGATCCCGTGCCGGCGGGTGAACCGGTTACACACATGTATGTGGGGACGCTGTCCTTCGACCTCCTCCTCGGCGACGTACATTCGCTGAAGGAGAAGCGCTCCGTCGTCCGCCCGATCGTCGCCGAGCTCCAGCGCAAGTACGCGGTGAGCGCGGCCGAGGTGGATCACATGGACCTCCATCGCAGGGCGGTCATCGGCCTGGCCATGGTGTCCGGCGACACGGGGCACCTGAGAGACGTACTGGACCGGTGCGAGCGGCTGGTCGCCGGGCGCCCCGAAGTGGAGCTGCTGTCCGTCAGGCGGCGCCTCCACGGTGAAGACGACGACTGACGACCACAGCCGCAGAGACACGCAGACAGGAAAGAACGGGAGACGGACCAGTGGCCGACAACGCGCGGGCTAACAGGCTGGCGGACCTCATCCGAGAGGTGGTGGCCCAGAAGCTGCAGCGCGGGATCAAGGACCCGCGGCTCGGCACACACGTCACCATCACGGACACCCGGGTCACGGGTGACCTCAGGGAGGCGACCGTCTTCTACACCGTGTACGGGGACGACGAGGAGCGCAAGGCCGCCGCGGCGGGCCTGGAGAGCGCCAAGGGCGTCCTGCGCTCCGAGGTGGGCCGCGCGGCGGGGGTGAAGTTCACACCGAGCCTGACCTTCGTCATGGACGCGCTGCCGGACACCGCACGCGCCATCGAGGACCTCCTCGACAAGGCGCGCCAGTCCGACGCCGAGGTGCGCCAGGCGTCCGCGGGCGCCACGTACGCCGGCGAGGCCGACCCGTACCGCAAGCCGGAAGACGACGAGACGGACGACACGGCCGAATGACCCAGAAGCACACCACGCCCGACGGCCTTGTCATCGTCGACAAGCCGTCGGGCTTCACTTCGCACGACGTCGTCGCCAAGATGCGCGGCATCGCGCGCACCCGGCGCGTCGGCCACGCCGGCACCCTCGACCCGATGGCGACGGGAGTCCTCGTCCTCGGCGTCGAACGGGCCACCAAACTCCTCGGCCACCTGGCGCTGACCGAGAAGGAGTACGTCGGCACCGTCCGGCTCGGGCAGAACACGCTCACCGACGACGCCGAGGGGGACATCACCTCCTCCACCGACGCCTCCGGGATCCCCCGGGAGGCCGTCGACGCCGGTGTCGCCAAGCTGACCGGCGACATCATGCAGGTGCCGTCCAAGGTCAGCGCCATCAAGATCAACGGGGTGCGTTCCTACAAGCGCGCGCGCGAGGGCGAGGAGTTCGACATCCCCGCCCGTCCGGTCACCGTCTCCTCGTTCTCCGTGTACGACGTCCGTGAGGCCGTCGCCGGGGACGGCACCCCCGTGCTGGACCTGGTGGTCTCCGTCGTCTGCTCCTCCGGCACCTACATCCGTGCCCTCGCCCGGGACCTGGGCGCGGGCCTGGGCGTCGGCGGCCACCTCACCGCGCTGCGCCGCACCCGCGTCGGTCCGTACAAGCTGGACTCCGCCAGGACGCTGGACCAGCTCCAGCAGGACCTGACCGTGATGCCGGTCGCCGAGGCCGCCACCGCCGCGTTCCCGCGCTGGGACGTCGACGAGCGGCGGGCCAGGCTGCTCACCAACGGGGTGCGGCTGGACATGCCCGAGGAGTACGCCGGCTCCGGCGCCGTGGCCGTGTTCGGCCCCGGGAGCCGGTTCCTGGCGCTCGTCGAGGAACAGCGGGGGAAGGCCAGGAGTCTGGCCGTCTTCGGCTGACGGGCTGACGGGCTGACGGGCCGTCGGGCTGACGGGCTGACGGGCCGTCGGGCGGTTCGGTGGGTGAGGGCTTGA
>NZ_NEUB01000397.1 GCF_002910825.1 Streptomyces sp. SM1
AGGACGCCGAGGCCAGCGCCCGGATGGCCGAGCGCGGGCTGGCACTGCTCGACGAGCTGCTGCCCGGCGGCGGGCACCGGATCCTCACGCACTGCAACACGGGTTCGCTGGTCTCGGGCGGTGAGGGAACGGCGTTCGCGGTGGCTCTGGCGGCGCACCGCGTGGGGCGGCTGACGCGCCTCTGGGTGGACGAAACGCGTCCGTTGCTGCAAGGTGCTCGCCTGACGGCATACGAGGCGGCCCGCAGCGGCATGGCGTACACCTTGCTCACCGACAACGCGGCGGGATCGCTGTTCGCGGCGGGTGAGGTGGACGCGGTGCTCATCGGTGCGGACCGCATCGCGGCCGACGGTTCGGTGGCGAACAAGGTGGGGAGCTATCCGCTCGCGGTGCTCGCGCGGTATCACCATGTGCCGTTCATCGTGGTGGCACCGGTGACGACAGTGGACCTGACGACGCCGGACGGGGCGTCCATCGAGGTGGAGCAGCGCCCCGGCCATGAAGTGACAGAGGTCACAGCACCGCAGGTGCCGGTGGCCGGGACGGAAGCGGGAGGCGGGATTCCGGTGGCACCCCTGGGGACCCAGGCGTACAACCCGGCGTTCGACGTGACACCGCCGGAGCTGGTGACGGCGATCGTGACCGAGGATGGCGTTGTCTCGCCCGTGACGAACGAGGCTCTGGCCGCTCTGTGCGCCGGGCCGCGCCAGGAAACTATTAGCTAATGGGATGATGTCGTTTATGAAGGGACGAGTCCTTGTCGTCGACGACGACAGCGCACTGGCCGAGATGCTCGGCATCGTGCTGCGCGGTGAAGGTTTTGAGCCGTCTTTCGTAGCCGACGGCGACAAGGCGCTGGCCGCCTTTCGCGAGACCAAACCCGATCTTGTACTGCTGGACCTGATGCTGCCCGGCCGGGACGGCATCGAGGTGTGCCGCCTGATCAGGGCGGAGTCCGGGGTGCCGATCGTGATGCTCACGGCGAAGAGCGACACCGTCGACGTGGTGGTGGGCCTGGAGTCCGGGGCCGACGACTACATCGTCAAGCCGTTCAAGCCGAAGGAGCTGGTGGCCCGGATCCGGGCGAGGCTGCGCAGGTCGGAGGAGCCCGCGCCGGAACAGCTCGCCATAGGCGATCTGGTGATCGACGTGGCCGGGCACTCCGTGAAGCGGGACGGGCAGTCCATCGCGCTCACGCCGCTGGAGTTCGATCTGCTGGTCGCGCTCGCCCGCAAGCCGTGGCAGGTGTTCACGCGTGAGGTGCTGCTGGAGCAGGTCTGGGGCTACCGTCACGCGGCGGACACCCGGCTGGTGAACGTGCACGTACAGCGGCTGCGCTCCAAGGTCGAGAAGGACCCGGAGAAGCCGGAGATCGTGGTGACCGTCCGTGGTGTCGGATACAAGGCAGGACCGAGCTGACATGTCCGGTGACAGTGCCGCTTCGGCGCCCGGCCGGTCCGGGGGCCGTCCGGAGCGGCCTGTCGGCCGGAAGAACGCGGGATCCCGCTGGACGCGCCTCCTCGAGGGCGGTCTGCTGCAGGGCGGGGTCCAGGGCAGCCCGGTCATCCGGCTCCTCATGCGCTGGGTGCGCCGGCCGCTGCTGCCCGTCATGCGGCTGTGGCGGCGCAACATCCAGCTCAAGGTCGTCGTCACCACGCTGCTGATGTCGCTGGGCGTGGTCCTGCTGCTGGGCTTCGTCGTCATCGGCCAGGTGCGCAACGGTCTGCTGGACGCCAAGGTGAAGGCCTCCCAGAGCCAGGCCACCGGCGGGTTCGCGGTCGCCAGACAGCAGGCCGAGGAGGCCGTGAGCGTCACGGGCGACGAGGAGACCGCGGCCGACGGCCGGCCCTCGCAGAGCGTCATCCAGTGGATGAGCGACCTCGTGGAGTCGCTCTCCAGCGGTGGTCAGGGCGCCTTCGACGTGGTGACCCTGCCCGCCGGCGACGACAGCGGCAGCGGGCGCGGACCGCGCGCCTCCGGCCAGGTCAATCCGACGGACAGTGTGCCCGCGGTGCTGCGCGAGAAGATCGACAGCAGTGGGGCGGCGGCGCAGAGCTACACGCGCGTCGTCTACGACTCCGACAAGGAGTCCCAGCCCGCCCTGGTCATCGGCAAGCAGGTCAACGACCCCAACGGTGACCCGTACCAGCTGTACTACCTCTTCCCGCTCACCCAGGAGGAGAAGTCGCTGAGCCTGGTCAAGGGCACGCTGGCGACCGCCGGACTGTTCGTCGTCGTACTCCTCGGCGCGATCGCCTGGCTCGTCGTGCGCCAGGTCGTCACCCCGGTGCGGATGGCGGCCGGGATCGCCGAGCGGCTGTCCGCCGGTCGGCTCCAGGAGCGGATGAAGGTCACCGGCGAGGACGACATCGCGCGGCTCGGCGAGGCCTTCAACAAGATGGCCCAGAACCTCCAGCTGAAGATCAGCCAGCTGGAGGACCTGTCGCGGATGCAGCGCCGGTTCGTGTCGGACGTGTCGCACGAACTGCGCACCCCGCTGACGACCGTACGGATGGCGGCGGACGTCATCCACGAGGCGCGGGTGGACTT
The DNA here is from genome assembly GCF_002910825.1 of Streptomyces sp. SM1. Lineage (GTDB taxonomy): Bacteria > Actinomycetota > Actinomycetes > Streptomycetales > Streptomycetaceae > Streptomyces > Streptomyces okerensis. Next base: position 2,551 of record NZ_NEUB01000397.1, read on the forward strand.
CGACCCGGTCACCGCGCGGTCGGCGGAACTGCTCGCCGACCAGCTGGACCGGTTCGAGTCGCTGCTCGCGGACCTCCTCGAGATCAGCCGCTTCGACGCGGGCGCGGCGGCGCTGGAGGCGGAGCCGATAGACCTGCGCGAGGTCGTACGGCGGGTGGTCGGCGGGGCCGAGCCGCTCGCCGAGCGCAAGGGCGGCCTGATCCGGATCACCGGCGACCAGCAGCCCGTCGTCGCCGAGGCCGACGCGCGGCGCGTGGAGCGGGTACTGCGCAACCTCGTCGTCAACGCGGTGGAGCACGGCGAGGGCAGGGACGTCGTCGTCAGGCTGGCCGCGGCCGGCGGCGCGGTGGCGGTGGCGGTGCGCGACTACGGGGTGGGACTCAAGCCCGGTGAGGCGACCCGGGTCTTCAGCCGCTTCTGGCGGGCCGACCCGGCCCGCGCGCGCACCACCGGCGGTACGGGGCTGGGGCTGTCCATCGCCCTGGAGGACGCGCGGCTGCACGGCGGCTGGCTCCAGGCGTGGGGCGAGCCGGGCGGCGGCTCGCAGTTCCGGCTGACGCTGCCCCGGACCGCGGACGAACCGCTCAGGGGATCTCCGATACCCCTGGAGCCCAAGGACTCGCGGCGCAACCGCGGGCTCGACGACGCGGGTCTGCCGCGTGGCGGCGACGGCGGGAAGAGCGCCACGGTGCC
>NZ_NEUB01000398.1 GCF_002910825.1 Streptomyces sp. SM1
CGGAGGGCCGTTCGCCGGTCATCGAGCCCGGGATGCAGCCCGCCGCGCTCACCGCCGCGCTCGGGCTGCTGCTCGCGGGCGGGGCGGCGCTGGGTACGTACGCGCTGCTCGTGCCGCTGGTGGTGCTGCAGGGGGTCACGGCGGCGGGCTGGTTCCGGCTGAACGGGATGTGGCCGGCCCGGCAGGGGATCGCGCTGGGATTCCTGGGCGCGCTGGTCGCCGACGCGGCGCTGCTGGCGTCGGACCGGTCGCCCGCGGCGATCCTCGGGACGCTCGGCGTGTGGGTCCTGCTGGCGCTGGTGATGCAGCTGCGGTCGCACGCGGATCCCGACGAGCGGATGTACGGGCTGATGGCGACGGTCGTCGCGTTCGCGCTGGCGATCGCGGCGGGCGGATATCTGGCGGCGGACGCGGATGCGGTGACCGTGGGTGCGATCGCCGTGGCGGCGGCGGTGGTGGCGCGGGCGTTGCCGCTGCCGACCGCGGCGTCCGTGGCGGTCGCGGTGGCGGTCGCGGCGGGAGCCGGGTTCGCGGTCTCGGGGATGGAAGCCCCGGGAGCGGGTCTCGGCGCGGGCGCGGCGGTCTGCGCGCTGATCGGTCACCGGGTCGCGAGCTACGACTATCCCTCGCGGTTCGTGCACTTCACGGCGGGCGTCGCCCTGCCGCTGGCGGCGGCGGGGCCCGCGGTGTACGTGCTGGGCCGCGTGATCGGCTGACGGTCGGGTTCCCGCCTGCGGGTTTCGGGCCGTGTGCCCGCGGCGCCACTGTCCCTCCGGCGGGGGGCGCCGTAGCGCCTGCGGCGGGTGGATGGGGCGGAGCCGCGGCGGGGGCGTCCGTCCTCGGACCGGCACGGAATCGGTGACTCGGTGGGCCGAGGGCGCGGACGCGCCGGTCGCTGCGGACGGCCGCCCCTGCCCCGTCGCCTTCCCGCCGTACGCGGCCGGCTCGTCCCCTCCCCCCGCTGCCTGCCTGTCACAGGTGATCCACAATTCGCCGGAGGCCGCACGGTCGCGCGTTACCCTCGCGCAGGACGGCCGACCGGTCGTCGGGGAACGCCGTCGTAACAGCCCAGGTGGGGAAACATCGCATGCGCGCACTGCGAATACTGCTCATCGTCCTCGTGATCGTGGGCGGAATCTTCGTGATCGTGGACCGTGTCGCGGTCAATCTCGCGGAGGGCGAGGCGGCGGACCGCCTGAAGGCGAACGAGAACCTCGCGTCGACCCCGGACGTGTCCATCAAGGGCTTCCCCTTCCTCACCCAGGTGATCGGCGGCACCCTCGACGAGGTCGAGGTCGGTATCGAGGGCTACGAGGCGAGCACCGGTGACGGCGCCGAGAAGCTCCGCATCGGCGATCTGCGTGCCGACATGACGGGCGTCGAGTTCTCCAGCGACTTCAGCTCCGCCGTCGCGGACAGCGCCACCGGCACCGCGACCGTCGCCTACGACGAGCTGCTGAAGACGGCCAGGTCCGAGCCCACCCAGCTGGCTCCCGGTGTCACCGCCGAGGTCGTCGGCCTCTCCGACGGAGGCAACGGGAAGATCAAGGTCGCCGTCGAGGCCACCGTGCTCGGCAACAAGCTGCCCGAGCCGGTCTCCGTGCTCAGCTCGGTGACGGTCGTGGACGGCAACACCGTGCGGGTCGAGGCGGACGCGCTGCCGGAGTTCGGAGGGGTCGCGCTGGCCGAGTCGCGGGTGCGGCGGATCACGGACTTCGAGCAGACGATCGACGGACTGCCCGGCGGGATCCGCCTGGACAAGGTCGAGGCCGCCGGGAACGGCGTGGACATCACGGTGAACGGTTCCGACGTCCGTCTGGTCGGGTAAGGGACGGTTTGGCGGGAGGCGCGTCCGTCAGGCGAGACGCGCGTGTCCGTAGAGCAGATGTGAGGGCGGGCAGACGGCGGGAGGGCGGGAGCCCGGGGCGGACGGAGGGTGACTTCCCGGGGCAGGGATCCCGGATGGCGGACGATCTCGTCTCACCATGCGACACGCCGGTGACACACCGGCCCTGTCGTCCTTACGATCGACCCCATGCAGCGGCAGACAAGCGCCCCCCAGTCGCGGGGACGGGCGGATCTCACGAAGCGGCGGGCAGTGGACCTGTGCCGTGTCGCCGCCATGCTCTGTCGCACTTTCTGAGCGGACGCGCCGACGTCCGCATCCTCACCCCGCCCCACTGAGGGCATCCGTGCGCCGGCCCGCCCAGGCCGCGCACACCTCTCGCTCGCACGCCCCGCCGTAACTGCCCCGGAGGAGAAAAGCATGAGCCGCAGCGACGTCCTGGTCGACGCAGACTGGCTCCAGGAGCACCTGGACGACCCGACCATCGCCATCGTCGAGGTGGACGAGGACACGTCCGCCTACGAGAAGAACCACATCAAGAACGCCATCCGGATCGACTGGACGAAGGACCTCCAGGACCCGGTCCGCCGTGACTTCGTCGACCAGGCGGGCTTCGAGAAGCTCCTGTCGGACAAGGGCATCGGCAACGAGCACACGGTCGTTCTCTACGGCGGCAACAACAACTGGTTCGCGTCGTACGCCTACTGGTACTTCAAGCTGTACGGCCACGAGGGCGTCAAGCTGCTCGACGGCGGCCGCAAGAAGTGGGAGCTGGACGCCCGCGAACTGGTCCCCGGCGACGAGGTGCCGGAGCGCCCGAAGACCGACTACCGGGCCAAGCCGCAGGACGCGTCCATCCGCGCCTTCCGCGACGACGTCGTGGCCGCGATCGGCTCGCAGAACATCGTCGACGTGCGTTCCCCCGACGAGTTCTCCGGCAAGCTGCTCGCCCCGGCCCACCTGCCGCAGGAGCAGTCGCAGCGTCCCGGCCACGTGCCGAGCTCCCGCAACATCCCGTGGTCCAAGAACGCCAACGACGACGGCACCTTCAAGTCCGACGACGAACTCAAGGCGCTCTACGAGGACGAGCAGGTCGACCTGGGCAAGGACACCATCGCCCTGTGCCGCATCGGTGAGCGTTCCGCGCTGACCTGGTTCGTGCTGCACGAGCTGCTCGGCGTGCAGAACGTCAAGAACTACGACGGCTCCTGGACCGAGTACGGCTCCCTCGTGGGCGTGCCGATCGAGCTCGGTCCGGCCAAGTAACCCCTCACCACCGACCTTTCCAGATCCCCTCAGGAGTACGACATGTGCGGTGCGAAGGCCGGCGGCCCGGACGCCTCGACGATCAAGCCCGGTGAGACCACCATCCAGGGTTCGGTGACCCGCGACGGCGAGCCGGTGACGGGCTACGTCCGTCTGCTGGACTCGACCGGCGAGTTCACGGCGGAGGTCCCGACCTCCGCGACCGGACAGTTCCGCTTCTACGCGGCGGAGGGCACCTGGACCGTCCGTGCCCTGGTGCCCGGCGGCACCGCCGACCGCACGGTCGTCGCCCAGCAGGGCGGTCTGGCCGAGGTCGCGATCGCGGTCTGAGAACGAGTACGGCGCAAGGGCCGCATCCCACGGGTCGGACGCCCGGGATGCGGCCCTTCCCCGTGCCCGGACCTACGCTGGACCTGTGTACGCGCGCAGGCGGCATGCCTATTTCGTCATGATGGGCACCTGTATCGGGCTGTTCGTCCTGGCGTGGGGTGTGGTGCGGCTCTGGTCGGTGCCGGCCGCCGTGGCGATGTGCCTGGTCGCGATGGTCATCCCGCCGCTCGCTGCGGTGGTCGCCAACCGGCGCGGCCCCGAGGACCGCTGGTGGGACGACCCCTCCGGCGACCCGGAGTCCGACGAGTGGTGGGACGAACTGGACGGCAAGAAGCGCCCCCGTTAGGAAGGGGGCATGTCCTCAGCGTCCGTGCCGCCGTCGGCAAGACTGTCCACCGTGGTGCTCGACGCGCGTGACGCGCACGAGCTCACTTCTACGCGCGGCTCCTCGGCTACGAGGTGCGCGCCGAAGAACCCCACCGGGTGCTCATCGGACCGTCGGACGGGGCCGCGGGCACGGCGCTCGCCTTCGAGACCGAGCCCGCGTACGTCCCGCCGGTCTGGCCCACGCGGAATGCCGGCGATCAGCAGATGATGCTCCACCTCGACGTCGAGGTCGACGATCTCAAGGCCGAGACGGCCCACGCGGTGGCGGAGGGTGCGACGCTCGCCGGTCATCAACCGCAGGCCGACGTCCGGGTGCTGTTCGACCTCTCCGGGCACCCGTTCTGTCTGTGGCTGCGGACCTCTCAGTAGACGAGCGCCTGGGTGCCGTCCGTCATGGCCTCCTGGACGAAGACCTGCGCGCCGGCGATGCGTACGCCCTCGAGGACGTCCTTCTCCGTGATGTCGCGGCGGGCCGCGCACTGGGTGCACAGGGTCACCCGGCCGCCCGCCAGGATCGAGTCCAGCAGGTCGGGCAGCGGGGCGGAGTGCGGCAGCTCGAACTCGGCGGCACGGTCCGGCAGGGCGAACCACGCGGACTCCCCGGTGAGCCACAGGGAGACCTCGACACCACTGGCCGCGGCCACCGCCGCCACCGTGAACGCCTGCGAGCAGCGTTCGGGTGCGTCGGTTCCCGCGGTCACCTTGATCACAAGCTTCTTGGCCATGACCGAATCGTAATCATGATCGTTGCAACTTCGGTCGTCGGCTGTGGGTCTCCTGTGCGCGCGGACTCGGAATGCGCGCTTCACCTTTTGTGGGGGGACGTCTTGGAACAACCCGAAGAAGCAGCCGGCGCCCCGGATGTGCCGGGATCGGTGGATGAGCCGGGACCTGCGGACGGCCCGGGACCTGTGGACGTGCCGGGATCGGCGGACGCGGCGGGATCGGTGGACGCGGCGGGGGCCGGCCCGGCGCCGGAGGCTCCGTCCGTCGCGGCTGTCGTGACCCCGTCCGTTCCGGTCGCCGGGGGTTTCGCCGTCGTGCCGCCGGTCGCGGTCCGCAAGCCCCGGCGAAGGGGGCGGACCACCGCGCTGATCGGTGCCGCTCTGGTGCTGGGGCTGGTCGCCGGTACCTGCACCGGCTATCTCGTACAGGCCGACCGTGAGCCGACCAAGCTGCCACCGCTGTCCCAGCCGGTGCTCGCGCAGGCGAAGGGCGAGGGGCCCGAGCCCCTGTCGGCCGCCCGGGACCGCAGCGTGAAGACCGACGGTGACCTGCGGGAATTGCTGATCGAGAAGCCACGCTCGGCCGAGAAGAACGATTGGCTGCCGGACGACGGCTGGATGGACCTCGCCGAGTTCGCCGGGACCTACAAGGAACCCGGCTACATGTTCGGGCACTTGACGACGGAGAAGTTCCGGCGGGCGGTCGCCACCGGCTGGCTCGATGACGACCACGGCGTGGAGGTCCGGCTGATCCAGTTCCACCAGGAGGAGACCCTGGCGGCCGCCGCGCTCGCGGAGGACGGTCAGTACTGGGCGGACGACGCCGGCGACACGGACAGCTGGCTGGTGCCCGGTACCGAGGACGGCCGGGTGTACGTGCACAGGCGTCCCGAGACGGAGCCCGGCTACGAGCCCGTCTACAGCGCCGAGGCGCATGCGTGGCGCGGGGACATCACGGTGCAGGTCCTGGTGTTCGGGAGCGAGCCCATCGAGAAGAAGATGATCATGAAGCTGGTCGAGCGGCAGATGGAGCGGCTGTGAGCGAGAGCGAGAAGCGGCCGCCGGAGCCGTCCGGGCAGACCCCGCCGGAGGAACCCGCGACCACCGCCGGAACCCCGCTCGCCGCCGGGCCCCCGGACGCGGCCGAACTCCCGGTCGCCGCCCCCGGGACCGTCAGGAAGCGGTCCGTGCGGTGGGGGCGCGTCGCGGCCGTCGTCGGGTCCGTGGTGGTGGCCGGGGCCCTCGTCGCCGGCGGGGGCTACACCGTCGTGACCGTGCAGGACGCGGACCGCGACGCCGGCGCGCCCGTATGGAAGCTGCCCAAGGCCGCCGCCGAGGAGGAGGAGGCGCCCGAGGCGCGGGGGCTGGCCGGGATGCTCGTGCCGTACGGGGAGCACACCTGGATCCCGGGCCCGGACCTCGGTGAGTTCGGGGCGGACACGCAGCTCGACGGAGCCAGGGCCACGGCGCTGCAGAAGGAGACCCTGCGGGATGTGCCGCGCTCCCGGCGCAAGCGGCTGGAGAAGCAGATCGACAGCTGGCGCATCGAGGGAATGGCGATGCGCAGTTACGTCAGCGAGACGAGTCGCTCCTACGCGGTGGACGAGATCTTCTCCGTGGGCATCGTGCTCACCCGGATGGAGGACCGGGAGGCCGTGCGGGACATCGCGCGGTTCGAGAGCGGGTTCCTCGACGCCCTCGACGTCTTCCGCGAGGGACCGAAGATCAAGGGGCACAAGAACGCCCGCTGCTTCCTGCCGCCCGAGGACGAGGAGTCGGAAATCGACAGCATGCACTGCTCGGCCCGCGTCGGGAACGTCCTGGTCTCCCTCACCGCGGAGGGCGGGAAGCCGCTCGACACCAAGAGTGTCGCCGTGCTGCTCGGTCAGCAGCTCGACCGTATCGAAGAACCGGGGAAGGCCGTATGACCGAGCAGCAGCAGGCCCTCGCTCCCGACCCGACGGAGGGCGGGCCGGAGCAGCCCGCGGAGCAGCGGGAGCCGCTGGCGCCGCCGAAACCGCTGGCGCCGCCGAAACCGCTGGCGCCGCC
>NZ_NEUB01000399.1 GCF_002910825.1 Streptomyces sp. SM1
CTGATCACACCGGATACGGTGCGGAGGGTGTGCTGGGAGCCGCCCGTGCCCGGCGACGGGCAGTCGGTCGCGGCGGCGCTGGCCGCCCACGGAGCTCGTGCCTGGCAGGTCGAGCAGGTCACGCCGGTTCTTGTCGCGGCACTCTCCGCATAGTCGCCGTACGGCGGGTGCGGCCCGCTCCTGCTTCGTCGCTCCCCTCATGAAGCCGTTGCAGATGAAGCGCTGGAGGAGGAGGAAGACGGTCAGGGTGGGGAGGATGACCAGGACGGCGCCCGCCGAGATGGTTTCCCAGTGCGCTCCGAAGGGGCCCTTGAAGCGGAACAGGGACGTCGAGATCACGCCAAGGTCCTCGGAGGGCATGTAGAGGAAGGGGATGGAGAAGTCGTTGTAGACGTTGCCCCCCTTCACGATGACCACCGCCGCGATCGCCGGCTTGAGCAGCGGGAAGATCACCTTGCGGTAGACGGCGAAGGCGCCCGCGCCGTCCAGGCGGGCCGCCTCGTCCAGGGAGACCGGGATCGAGCGGATGAACTGCAGGAAGATGTGGATCGAGACGATGTCCGTGCCCATGTAGAGGGCGATCGGCACCCACAGGCTGTCGGACATGCCGAAGCCGTTGACAACGACATCATGGCGGTGGCGGGGTTGTCGGTGGCGGCGGAGATGGGGCTGCGGGCGCCGGAGGACGTGTCGCTGCCGGCGTCGGACGACTCGCAGCTGTGCCGGCTGACTCATCCGACACTGTCGGCGATGAGTCATGATGTGCACGGGTTCGGGGCGGAGGTGGCGCGGACGCTGTTCGGTGTCATCACCGGGGAGGAGCCGGGTCGCATCCGGTACCGACCCCGGTCCTGACCCCGCGGGGCTCCACTGCTCCGCCGTGAGCGTTCCCTCGCCCCCGCCGCCCCTTCCCGTCCCGAACCCGGGGCTCCGCCCCGGACCCCGCTCCTCAGACGCCGGAGAGGCTGACTTCCGGCCTCTCCGGCGTCTGAGGAGCGGGGCTACGAGGGCGGAAGACGTCTTACCGGGCGCCGCCGGTCGTGTGATGTTCGCCGCTCCGGGGGCCGGGACTGGGCAGTCACGTTACTCATAAGTAGCATGGCCCGTAAGCAAGCGCTCAGCATCCCGTACTGGAGGAGAGCCATCGTGCCTCGTACCGTCAGGGACGTCGTCTTCGTCGACGGCGTCCGCACCCCGTTCGGCAAGGCGGGCCCGAAGGGCATCTACCACGAGACCCGCGCCGACGACCTCGTCGTGAAGGCGATCCGGGAGCTGCTGCGCCGCAACCCCGGTCTCGACCCGAAGAAGATCGACGAGGTCGCCGTCGCCGCGACCACGCAGATCGGCGACCAGGGCCTGACCATCGGCCGCACCGCCGGCATCCTCGCGGGCTTGCCCACCTCGGTCCCGGGCTACTCCATCGACCGCATGTGCGCCGGCGCCCTGACCGCCGTCACCTCGGTGGCCGGCTCCGTCGCCTTCGGCGCGTACGACGTCGCCATCGCGGGCGGTGTCGAGCACATGGGCCGCCACCCGATGGGCGAGGGCGTCGACCCCAACCCGCGCTTCGTGAGCGAGAAGCTGGTCGACGAGTCCGCCCTGTTCATGGGCATGACCGCGGAGAACCTGCACGACCGCTACCCGACCATCACCAAGCAGCGCGCCGACGAGTACGCCGTGCGCTCGCAGGAGAAGGCCGCCAAGGCGTACGCCAACGGCAAGATCCAGGCCGACCTGGTGCCGGTCTCGGTGCGTCGCACCACTGTGCCCGACAGCGGCTCCGCCGCGGGGTCGGCCGGTGAGACGGGCTGGGGCCTGGTCACCGCCGACGAGCCGATGCGTCCGGGCACCACCCTGGAGAACCTGGCCGGTCTGAAGACCCCCTTCCGCGTCCACGGCCGGGTCACCGCCGGCAACGCGGCCGGTCTGAACGACGGCGCCACCGCCTCCCTCATCGCGAGCGAGGAATTCGCCCGCGAGAACGACCTCCCGGTCAAGATGCGCCTCGTCGCGTACTCCTTCGCGGGCGTGGAGCCCGAGGTCATGGGCTACGGCCCGATCCCGGCCACGGAGAAGGCGCTCGCCCAGGCGGGCCTGTCCATCTCCGACATCGGCCTGTTCGAGATCAACGAGGCCTTCGCCGTCCAGGTCCTCGCCTTCCTGGAGCACTACGGCATCGCCGACGACGACGCCCGCGTCAACCAGTACGGCGGCGCCATCGCCTTCGGCCACCCGCTCGCCTCCTCCGGCGTCCGTCTGATGACGCAGCTGGCCCGCCAGTTCGAGGAGCAGCCCGAGGTCCGTTACGGCCTCACCACCATGTGCGTCGGCTTCGGCATGGGCGCCACGGTCATCTGGGAGAACCCGCACTTCGAGGGGGACAAGTGAGCACCACCGCAGAGCTTCTGAAGGGTGCGGCCGAGCTGTTCCCCGGCGAGGTCGTCACCAGCGCGCACGTGCGCCACTTCGACCTGCCGCTGGGTGCCGGGCGCTTCGCGCTCATCACCCTCGACAACGGTCACGACCACACCAAGCCGACCACCCTCGGCCCGCAGTCGCTGGCGAACATCGACGCCGCGATCGACCGGGTCGAGAAGGAGGCCGCGGCCGGTGAGATCGTCGGCGTCGGCGTCACCGGCAAGCCGTTCGTCTTCGCGGTCGGCGCCGACCTCAAGGGCGTCGAGCTGCTGAAGCGGCACGAGGACGCGCTGGCCATCGGCAAGGGCGGCCACGACGTCTTCAAGCGGCTGTCGCAGCTGGCCGTGCCGACCTTCGCGTACTACAACGGCGCCGCCATGGGCGGTGGCGTCGAGGTCGGTCTGCACTGCGCCTACCGCACGGTGTCGTCCGCCCTCCCCGCCTTCTCGCTCCCCGAGGTCTTCCTCGGTCTGGTCCCCGGCTGGGGCGGCTGCACGCTGCTGCCGAACCTGATCGGCGCCGAGAAGGCCGTCTCGGTCATCATCGAGAACAGCCTCAACCAGAACAAGCAGCTCAAGGGCCACCAGGTCTACGAACTCGGTATCGCGGACGCGATCTTCGAGGGCGCGGACTTCCTGGAGCAGTCGCTGATCTGGACCGCGTCCGTCCTCAAGGGCGAGATCGTCGTCGAGCGTCCGGTGATCGACCGCAGTGAGGCCTGGGACCAGGCCGTCGCCAAGGGCCGCTTCATCGCCGACTCCAAGGTGCACGGCGCCGCCCCGGCCGCCTACCGCGCGCTGGACATCATCGCCGACGCCAGGAACGGCGACCTCCAGCAGGGCTACGACGCCGAGGATCAGGCGCTCGCCGACCTCATCATGGGCGGCGAACTGCGCTCCGGCATCTACGCGTTCAACCTCGTGCAGAAGCGCGGCAAGCGTCCCGCGGGCGCCCCGGACAAGTCGCTGGCCCGCCCGGTCACCAAGGTCGGTGTCGTCGGCGCCGGTCTGATGGCCTCCCAGCTCGCGCTGCTGTTCCTGCGCCGTCTCGAGGTGCCGGTCGTGCTGACCGACATCGACCAGGAGCGCGTCGACAAGGGTGTGGGCTACGTCCACGCCGAGATCGACAAGCTGCTCGGCAAGGGCCGGATCAACCAGGACAAGGCCAACCGCCTCAAGGCGCTGGTCTCCGGTGTGCTGGACAAGGCCGAGGGCTTCGCGGACGCCGACTTCGTCATCGAGGCCGTCTTCGAGGAGATGGGCGTCAAGCAGCAGGTGTTCGCGGAGGTCGAGGCGGTCGCCCCGGCGCACGCGATCCTCGCCACCAACACCTCCTCGCTGTCGGTCTCCGAGATGGCCTCGAAGCTGAAGCACCCCGAGCGGGTCGTGGGCTTCCACTTCTTCAACCCGGTCGCGATCCTCCCGCTTCTGGAGATCGTCCGCGGTGAGCAGACCGACGACGCCTCGCTGGCCACGGCGTTCGGTGTCGCCAAGAAGCTGAAGAAGACCGCGGTGCTCACCAAGGACGCCCCCGCGTTCGTGGTGAACCGCATCCTGACCCGCTTCATGGGCGAGATCCAGAACGTCATCGACGAGGGCACCCCCGTCGAGGTCGCCGAGAAGGCCGTCGAGCCGCTCGGTCTGCCGATGTCGCCGCTGGTGTTGCTCGAGCTGGTCGGTCCGGCGATCGGTCTGCACGTCTCCGAGACCCTCAACAAGGCGTTCCCGGACCGCTTCACGGTCTCCCCGAACCTCAAGAAGGTCGTCGGGGCGGGCAAGCGCGGCTTCTACGTCTACGACAGCGGCAAGCCCGAGCTGGACCCGGAGGTCGCCGCGCTGCTCGAGCAGGGCGACACCGTCCTCAGCGAGGAGCAGGTGCGGGCGCGGGTGCTGGACGCGGTGGCGCAGGAGATCGGGCTCATGCTCGACGAGGGCGTCGTCGCCGAGGCGCAGGACATCGACCTGTGCCTGATCACCGGCGCCGGCTGGCCGTTCCACCTGGGTGGCATCACGCCGTACCTGGACCGTGAGGGCGTCTCCGAGCGGGTCAACGGCAAGCGGTTCCTGGAGCCGGGCGTGGCGTCGGTTCCGGCGTAACGGCCGCACCGCACACGGGAGAAGGGCCTCCGCCGTCAGGGCGGAGGCCCTTTCCCATCGTCCGGCGCCATCCCGTGCCGCGCCCTCACACCTGCTGCCAGGCTCGCACGGCCAGTCCCGGTTCGTCCTCGCGGCGGGTGAGCAGGAGGCTGCCGGTGGACGGGGTGTGGGCGGCCGCGACGAGCTCGCCGTGCTCGTCGACGGCGAGGGACACCGTGGCGTCCGCGGGCAGTTGGGGTCCGGACTCGGTCCACCAGGCCCCGGCCCGCTCCTGTTCGGTGGGGTACGCGGCGAACGCGATCCGGCCGCTCGCGGCGCGCTGGGCGAGCACGGTGCGGTCGCTGCCCTCTATCACGCAGCGCACGGCGGACACCGGGCCGGGACCGGCCGCGGTGATGAGCGGCACCGGTGCCGCTCCCGGGCGCCAGGCGCACAACTCGCCCCGCCGGTCGGTGAAGTAGAGGGTGGTGTGCTCGGCGGAGGTGGCCAGGGCGCGCAGGGTGCCCGGTTCCGGGGACACGTCGAGGCCCTCCGCCCGTACGGGCCGCCTGTTGGGGTCCTCCTGACGCCAGTGCAGGATCCCGTCCGGGGCCGCGGCGAACAGCCCGATCCTTCCCAGCGCCCCTGCCGCGGCCGTGAGCTGCTCGTGGACGCGCCGTCCCCCGAGGTCCACCCACGGGTACCAGCCGCCCTTCTCCTTCTGCACGAGCATGCTCACGCCTCCGCCCCCGTTGCGGACGAAGACGAACGCACGGCCCCGCTCGTCGACGGCCACGGCCGGTGTTCCGGTGCGGTCGCCCGTGCGGTTGGGGTGACCGAGCGGGCTGAAGTCCAGCGGGGCGAGCCGGGGGCGGAAGTGGGTGGAGTGCACCAGGACGGACCCGCCGTCCGCCGTGGGCCGCCAGGCGACCAGATGGGCGTAGCGGTCGGCGCCCTGGCCGACGGCCGGCCCCGGGCGCAGTCTCTGCTCGCCGCCGATCCTGCGGGACGCCTCCCAGGGGCCGCCGGGGGCGAGTTCCGCCCGGCACAGGACGGCGTCGTCCGACGTCAGGTAAGCGGTGAGGCGGCCGTCGCGGCCGCGGAGGAGCCAGTCTCCGTTCACCGCTTCACCTTAGGCACAACGGTTCACCGCGTGCGGGCGGGGCCGGTCCCCCGTGGGACGCTGGCACCATGAACGACACCGCCGTCCTGCTTGTGATCGTCGACGCCGCGAACGTCGTCGGGTCGGTGCCCGACGGATGGTGGCGGGACCGCCGGGGCGCCGCCGAGCGGCTGCGCGACCGGCTGGCCGCGGACGGCCTGCCCGGCCGTACCGGTCCGGTGGAGATCGTCCTGGTGGTCGAGGGCGCGGCCCGCGGGGTGGAGTCGGTGCCGGGGGTCCGTGTGGAGTCCGCGCCGGGCAGCGGTGACGACCACATGGTCGCGCTGGTGGCCGCGGCCGGAGACCGTGCGGTCCTGGTCGTCACGGCCGACCGCGAGCTGCGCCGCAGGGTGGCGGCGCTGGGCGCGGAGTGCACC
>NZ_NEUB01000400.1 GCF_002910825.1 Streptomyces sp. SM1
GTGCCCGGACCGGCCGTTCGGCCCTGCGGTCGGCCAGAGCGTTCCCGGGTCGCGGGGTGTGAGGGCAGAGACAGCCAAGACACCCGCGACACCCGCGACACCCGGGACAGCGGCGACAGCCGGGACAGCCGAACGGCCGATCCAAGGACTGATCACGCCTCAAAGCCGAACCGTCAGGGGGGAACCACCGTGCGTCCGCCAGCCACTCCACGAGAGAGATCCGCGCCCGAGCCGGCGCGGCAGGGTGTCCCGGCGCCGGACACCCACGACGAAGCCGCGGTGCGGCGCACGTCCGAGTCGAGGGGACCGTCCTCGTCGGAGTCGTCGGAGTCGTCGGAGTCGTCGAGTCCCGGCCACGAGCCCGTGACGGATCGTTCCGATCTTCCGGCCGGCCGGACCGGCGGGCGTGGCCCCGCCGCGCTCCGGCCCGCCGTGCCGCTGCTCACCGCACTCGCCCTGTGGGTGTACGCGGTACGGCACACCGATGTGTCGCGGCTCGACGACTTCGGACTCGTCACCGCCCTCCACCCCGTCTTCTGGGCCGGCCTGGCCGTGCTCACCGCCGGCTTCTGGTTCACGGTCCGCGATCCGCGGCGGCCGGGCGGCTGGGCGGCGGCCTATGTGCTCGGCCTGCTGCTGATGCAACGGGCCACCCAGGCCGTGGTCTACCCGACCCCGCTCTACGCCTGGGCGTGGAAGCACGACGGCGTCGTCGACCACCTGCTGACGGCCGGTGGACTCCAGAGCGCCGACGAGGTCGGTGACATGGCCGTCTACGACCAGTGGCCCGGCTTCTTCGCCGCTCAGGCGGCGCTGGTGCGGCTGCTGGGCGTCGAGTCGGCGGCCATGTACATGGCCTGGTGGCCGCTGGTCTCCAGTCTGATGCTGCTGCTTCCGCTGCTGCTGATCTACCGCACGTTCACCGAGGACCGGCGGCTGATCTGGACCGGCGTCTGGCTCTTCCTCGTCGCCGACTGGGTGGGCCAGGACTACTTCTCCCCCCAGTCCGTGGCCTTCGCGCTGCACCTCGGTGTGCTCGCCGTCGTCCTGCGCCGGTACGGCCGGCCGGGTGGGGCGCGCGGGCGGCGGGGGCAGGCCGTCTGGACGGTCGTGCTCAGCGTGCTGGTGGTGACGATCGTCATCTCGCACCAGCTCACCCCCGCCATGCTGATCGTCTCGCTGCTCGCGTTGTGCCTGGTCCGCCGGTCCCGTGACTGGGTTCCGGCGGTCACCACGGTCGTGCTCTTCCTGGCCTGGTGCCTGACGGCCGCGCTGCCGTTCCTGTCCGCCGCGCTGCCCGACATGATCCGTTCCGTGGGCGACGTCGGCGGCAATGTCGCCACCGGGTACGGCGCCACACCGACCGGTACCGGCGCGGTGGCGACCTCGTGGGCGGCCCGGCTGCTGTCCGGCACCGTGCTGCTGCTGGCGGTGACCGGCATATGGCGGCAGCGGGTGCTGAGACACCGGGCGATGCCGCTGCTGCTGATGGCGGCGGCGCCGCTGCCGATGTTCGCGGCGAGCAGCTACGGAAGCGAAATGATCTTCAGGGTGCTGATGTTCATGCTGCCCGGCGTCGCCTTCTTCGCCGCCGCCGCACTGCTCCCCGGGGTTCGCCCCCTGGCCGCCGAGGCCGAGGCGGACACCCGCGGGCCGGCACCGCGGCCGGGTGTCCGGCGACGCGGTATCGGCCTGGCGGGCCCGCTGCTCGTGCTCCTCGCCGGGACCCTGGCGTTCGTCCCGAGCTACTCGGGCAAGGACCGGATCAACTACTTCCCACCGGAGGAGGTGGCCCTGGTCAGGCAGCTCTTCGACGAGGCGCCCGAAGGCTCGACGGTCGTGGCCGCCAACCGCAACTACCCGCTCGCCTACGCGTCGTACGGGACGATCGACCACTACTGGTTCCTCGAGGACGAACGGCGGCACGTCGACGAGATCGTGAGGGACCCGGAGGCCGCCCTCGCCCGCGACATGACCGGGGTGGAGCGTCCGGGCCGGGCCTACCTCCTCCTCACCCACGGGCAGCTCGCGAACTCCGAGATGAACGGCCAACTCACGGAAGCCCAGTTGAACCGGGTCCGGGAGTCCGTCTCCGCCTCTCCGCGGTTCCGGCTCGTGGCGGAGAACCGCGCGGGCGCGTTCTACGAGCTGAGGCGCGAGGCGGCGGCAGGGGCACCGGCGCCAACAGCGGCGGCGGGCAGAGCAGGCGCGGCAGGCGCGGATGGCGCAGGCAGCGCGGAAGGGGGAGCGGGCCGATGACGCCGCAGGATGTCGTGAGGCGGATGGTGCCGCCGTTCGCCGGCTGGCTGGCCCTCGCCGCGCTCGCCCTGCCCGGCGGATCGCCGTTGCGCGGTGCGGTGGTCGCGGTGTTCCTGGCGGCCGGCCCCGGCGCGGCCCTGGTCGGCGTGTGCGGGCCGGCGCTGTGGGCCCGGCCGGCACGGGAACCCGTCGCGTCGGGCGACCCCGACTTCGCCCGTGACTGCGATCGGCTGGAACGGCTGATGCTGGTCGTCTTCCTCAGCATCGGCGTCGTGATGATCGTCGCGACGGTGCTGATCGCCACCCACACCTTCAACGCACAGCGGGTGCTGCTCGCGTCGGTGCTCCTGACCACGCTCGCCGCGTTCTGCCCGCGGCTGCGTGCCTCTCCGCGGGCACCGGGGGCTTCGAAGACACGGAAGGGTTCCGCTCTGTGACGTTCAACCGTCCCTTTCGCCGCGGCAGCGACCGCGGCAGCGACCGTGACCGCGACAACCGTGACCGCGACAACCGTGACCGCGGCACGCGCACCGCCGGCGGCCGGCGCCGCAGGCCGCGGACGGCGCGTGGACCGATGCCGGACCGTGAACCGGTGTCGCAGCGCCGCAGACTGCTGCTCACCTCGGCCACGGTCGTCAGCGCCGTCCTCGTCGCCGTGCTCGCCCTCCGTAACGCGTCGGGGCCGTCCGGCACCGGACCCGAGCCCTCCGCGGGGGACGGGAAGTGCGAGCCCACCGAGCTGCTCGAACCCCCCTGCGGGGCATGGTTCGGGGCCTTCGTGCCGCACGACCGGGACAACCTGGAGGACAAGGTGCGGGCCTACGAGAAGCGCGTGGGCCGCACCCTCGACATCGTCTACACGTACCACGACATGTCCCTGCCCGAAGGCGCCCGCAGGGAGGGGCAGTTGCTCAGCAGGGAGGAACAGCGTGCGGGGGAGGACCGCATGCTGCTGCTGTCCTGGGAGAGCAAGTGGTGGGGCGGTACGGAGGCGCAGCAGCCGACGTGGAAGGAGATCGCGGTCGGTGAGCTGGACGAGACCGTCATCGACGTCCAGGCCCGGCGGATCAAGGAGTACGGCGAACGCACCGGGAAGAAGGTCTTCCTCTCCTTCGACCTGGAGATGGACACCCGCACCCCGGACAACGGCACACCGGCCGAGTACGTGCGGGCGCACCGGCACATCCACGACCGGTTCGAGAGGCTGGGCGTCGACAACGTGGTGTGGACCTGGATCGTCACCGGCTACCTGAACCACGCCGACCTGATGGAACGGATGTATCCGGGGGACGAGTACGTCGACTGGATCGGCTACAACCAGTACAACTACTACCGCTGTCACCGGACCGGCTGGCTGAGCTTCGCCCAGACCCAGACGGCCACCCACGAGTGGATACGCGAGAACATCTCCGGCGACAAGCCGCTGATGCTGTCCGAGTTCGGGACGGCGGTCGACTCGGCCCGCCCGGATCGGCAGGCCGAGTGGTACGCGGACGTGCCACGGGTGCTGAAGAGGCTGGAGGGGGTCAAGGCGGCCCTCCAGTGGAACCACCGGGACCCGGGACCCCACTGCGACCTGGCCCTGGCGGGCGACGCGGCGTGGAGGA
>NZ_NEUB01000401.1 GCF_002910825.1 Streptomyces sp. SM1
CCCCGCCTACGCCTCCGCCGCCACCCCCACCGTCCCCGACGCCCTCCACGCCCTGGCCGCCCGGGGGCGCACCCGGGTCGCCGTCGCCTCCTACTTCACCGCCCCCGGCCGCTTCACCACGGAGTGCGCGGCGGCGGCCCCCTGGATCGCCTCCGCCCCCCTGGCCACCCACCCCGCCATCCCCGACCTCCTCCTCCACCGCTACGACGAGGCCGTGAGCACCCCGTCCACCACACCTCTGGAGCTGGCGCCCGCCTCCTGACCGCTCAGGGGCGCGGGCACTTCAAGGGGCGCGGGGAACTGCGCAAAGGGGGGTCTGGGGCGCAGCCCCAGGGACGGGAAGGGAAAGGGCGGCGCGGGCGAAAACCCGAAGGCGGGACCCACCACGCCCCACCGCCACCCGTACCCCCCACTGTCACACCTCCCCCGTACTGTCATGACATGGAAGGCACCGCACCCCCCACCGCATACGACCCGGCATCGGTCGCCCGCTACGCCCCGGAACCCGACAAACGCCCCGGCCGCACCGCCTTCCAGCGCGACCGCGCCCGCGTCCTGCACTCCGCGTCCCTCCGCCGCCTCGCCGGAAAGACACAGGTCGTCACCCCCGGCGGACAGCACCAGGTGTGGGACGCCAGCCCCCGCACCCGCCTCACCCACTCCCTCGAATGCGCCCAGGTCGGCCGCGAGCTCGGCGCCGCCCTCGGCTGCGACCCCGACCTCGTCGAGGCCGCCTGCCTCTCCCACGACCTGGGCCACCCGCCCTTCGGCCACAACGGCGAACAGGCGCTGAACGAGTTCGCGGAGGACTGCGGCGGCTTCGAGGGCAACGCCCAGTCGCTGCGCCTGCTCACCCGCATCGAACCCAAGCGGTTCACCCCCGAGGGCTCCGTCGGCCTGAACCTCACCCGCGCCGCCCTCGACGCCGCCACCAAGTACCCCTGGCCCCGCGGCGCCCACCCCACCGACCCGGCCTCACCGAAGTTCGGGGTCTACGACGACGACCGCCCCGTCTTCGACTGGGTCCGTCAGGAGGCCCCCGGTACCCGCGTCTGCTTCGAGGCCCAGGTCATGGACTGGGCCGACGACGTGGCCTACTCGGTGCACGACGTGGAGGACGGCCTGCACGCCGGCCACCTCGACCCCAACTGCCTGCACGCCGATCCGGAACGGGACGCCGTCTTCGCCGTCGCCGTCGGCCGGTACGTCCCCGCCGGCACCGACCCCGCCGAACTGGCGGAAGCCCTCGACCGCCTCCTCGACCAGGACTGGTGGCCGCACGGCTACGACGGCACCGCCACCGCCCAGGCCCGCCTCAAGGACGCCACCAGCCAGCTCATCGGCCGCTTCTGCCTCGCCGCGGAGGGCGCCACCCGGCAGGCCTTCGGCACCGGGCGCCTCACCCGATACGGGGCCGAGCTGGTCGTACCGCGCGGCACCCGCATGGAGTGCGCGGTCCTCAAGGCGGTCGCCGACCGCTACGTCATGCAGCGCGCCGAACAGGCACTGCTCCGCGCCGACCAGCGCGTCGTCGTACTCGAACTGGCCGAGGCGCTCACCGCCCGCGCCCCCGACGGACTGGACCCGCAGTTCCGCACCCTGTTCCACGGGGCACCCGACGACCGCGCCCGCAAGCGGGCGATCGTCGACCAGATCGCGTCCCTCACGGACGCCTCCGCCCGCTCGCTCCACGCCCGGCTCACGGGGCGGCCGTGAGCGGAACGGCCACGGACGGGCCATGACCCGCGTGGCCTGATCAACGCGCTCCCCCTTACGGCATGATTTCGCGTGCGGGACGCTCAAGGTGGCAACACCCCCAAGAGGAGGCATCACGTGGTCGACGCGGATCAGACTTTTGTCATCGTCGGAGGCGGACTGGCCGGCGCCAAGGCGGCCGAGGCGCTGAGAACGGAGGGCTTCACCGGCCGCGTGATACTGATCTGCGACGAACGCGACCACCCGTACGAGCGTCCGCCCCTGTCCAAGGGCTACCTCCTCGGCAAGGAGGAACGCGACAGCGTCTTCGTCCACGAGCCCGCCTGGTACGCGCGACACGACGTCGAGCTGCACCTCGGCCAGACCGTCGACGCCATCGACCGTGCCGCGAAGACCGTCCGCTTCGGCGACGACGGCACCACCGTCCGCTACGACAAACTGCTGCTCGCCACCGGCGCCGAGCCGCGCCGCCTGGACATCCCGGGCACGGACCTCGCGGGCGTCCACCACCTGCGGCGCCTCGCCCACTCCGAGCGCCTCAAGGGCGTGCTGTCCTCCCTCGGCCGGGACAACGGCCATCTGGTGATCGCCGGCGCCGGCTGGATCGGCCTGGAGATCGCGGCGGCGGCACGTCAGTACGGCGCGGAGGTCACCGTCGTCCACCGGGGGCAGACCCCGCTGCACTCGGTCCTCGGCCCCGAGCTCGGCCAGCTCTTCGCCGACCTGCACCAGGAGCACGGGGTGCGCTTCCACTTCGGTGCCACGCTCACCGAGATCACCGGACAGGACGGCATGGTCCTCGCCGCCCGCACCGACGACGGCGAGGAGCACCCCGCGCACGCCGTCCTCGCGGCGATCGGCGCGGCCCCGCGGGTCTCTCTCGCGGAGGCCGCGGGACTGGAGCTCGCCGACCGCGCGGCCGGCGGGGGCGTCCTCGTCGACGCGCGGCTGCGCACCTCCGATCCGGACGTCTACGCGGCCGGAGACGTCGCCTCCTTCCCGCACGGCCTCTTCGACACGCGGCTGCGGGTGGAACACTGGGCCAACGCGCTGAACGGCGGCCCGGCCGCGGCCCGCTCGATGCTGGGCCGGGAGGAGGACTACGACCGCGTTCCCTACTTGTTCAGCGACCAGTACGACCTGGGCATGGAGTACTCCGGGTGGGCGCCGCCCGGCTCGTACGACCAGGTGGTCGTCCGGGGGGACGCGGGAAAGCGGGAGTTCATCGCGTTCTGGGTGAAGGAGGGGCGCGTCCTCGCGGGCATGAACGTGAACGTGTGGGATGTCACGGATCCGATCCAGCGCATGATCCGGTCCCGGGAGCGGGTGGACACGGAGGCACTGGCGGATCCGCACGTGCCGCTGGAGAGTCTGGCCGGCTAGGGCTGTCGTTCGGATCAGGCCGCGG
>NZ_NEUB01000402.1 GCF_002910825.1 Streptomyces sp. SM1
ATCTCCCGTACCAGACCGGTGATCGCCGGGTCCTGGGCGGCGCCGGCCACAGGGCGCCGCCTGGCGGAACACCCGGCGGCGTACCGCCCGCTGTCTGCTCCCGCGCCTCGGGCGTCTGCGCGTCGTCGGCCATGTGCCGGGGCCCCCTCCGTCGGACGTCCCGTCATGCTACGGCCACGTGCCCGCACCGTGCGCGCCCGGCCTACGATGATCCCCGAACCGCCGATCAGCCGATCACCCGCGTCCCGCCGCGACCCGGCCGGGGACGCCGTTCCCGGGGAGGAACATTGACCGACCACCTCGACGCCGCCGGCCAGGTCCGCGACCTGCACGCCTTCGTCGCCGGACTGCCCAAGGCCGAACTGCACGTACACCACGTCGGCTCCGCCTCCCCGCGGATCGTCTCGGAGCTGGCCGCCCGGCACCCCGACTCCAAGGTGCCCACCGACCCCGAGGCCCTCGCCGACTACTTCACCTTCACGGACTTCGCCCACTTCATCGAGGTGTACCTGTCCGTCGTCGACCTGGTCCGCACCCCCGAGGACGTCCGGCTGCTGACCTTCGAGGTGGCCCGTGAGCTGGCCCGGCAGCAGGTGCGGTACGCCGAGCTGACCATCACGCCGTTCTCCTCCACCCGCCGCGGCATCGACGAGCGCGGTTTCATGGACGCGATCGAGGACGCGCGCAAGGCCGCCGAGACCGAGTTCGGAACGGTGCTGCGCTGGTGCTTCGACATTCCCGGCGAGGCCGGCCTGGAGTCCGCCGAGGAGACGGTCCGCATGGCCACCGACGACCGGCTGCGCCCGGAGGGACTGGTCTCCTTCGGGCTCGGCGGTCCCGAGATCGGTGTGCCCCGCCCCCAGTTCAAGCCGTACTTCGACCGTGCCGTCGCCGCCGGGCTGCGCTCCGTACCGCACGCCGGCGAGACCACGGGCCCGGAGACGGTGTGGGACGCCCTCCACGAGCTGGGCGCCGAGCGCATCGGGCACGGCACCAGTTCCGCCGGGGACCCCGGGCTGCTCCAGTACCTGGCCGAGCGGCGCATCCCGCTGGAGGTGTGCCCCACCTCCAACATCGCCACCCGCGCGGTGACCACGCTCGACGAGCATCCCCTCAAGGAGTTCGTCCGGGCCGGTGTCCTGGTGACGGTCGGCTCCGACGACCCGCCGATGTTCGGCACGGACCTCAACAACGAGTTCGCGGTCGCCGCGCGGCTGCTGGACCTCGACGAGCGGGGCGTGGCCGGACTGGCGAGGAACGGTGTCGAGGCGTCGTTCCTGGACGCCGCCGGCAAGGCGCGGCTGGCCGCCGAGATCGACGCCTACACCGAGACCTGGCTCGCCTCCTGACCCCGCGAAGGGCCGCCATGCAGAACGTGACCGCCGTGGCCCACCGCGGCGACCCCTACCGCGTCCGCGAGAACACCGTGGCCTCGCTGCGTTCCGCGCTCGACCGGGGCGCGGACGCGGTGGAGATCGACGTACGGCTCACCCGGGACGGGGTTCCGGTGCTGTTGCACGACGGGACGCTGAAGCGGCTGTGGGAGCACGACCGCCCGCTGCTGTCACTGTCGTGGGAGGAGGTGCGCGGGGTGACGGCCGGCGGCGTGCCGGCGCTCTCCGACGCCCTGGCGGCGACGGACGGCAGCCGGGTGATGATCGACCTGCCCGGCACGCCGGACGTCCGCGCGGCGCGCCGGGTCGTGGACGCCGTGCGCGAGAGCGGCGCCCGGGACCGCGTCTACTACTGCGCGGGCGCTGCCGCCATGCTCGCCGTACGCGCGGCGGACCCGTCCGCCGAGATCGCGCTCACGCGGACCACACTGGCCCCGCCGCGCGCCGGTCTCCTGGAGGCGGTCCGCCCCCGCTGGCTGAACTACCGCTTCGGTCTGGTGGACCGGGCCCTGGCCGACCGCGTCCACCGCGGCGGCCACCTGCTCTCCGTCTGGACCCCGGACACCCGCCGCTCGATGCGGCGGCTGCTGGCCCTGGGCGCCGACTCGGTCACCACCAACCGCATCGACGTCCTGTGCGCGCTGCGTGACGGGCGGCGTCCGCGCCGGGTGGATCGAGCACGAGCGTCGACCACGCTCGCGATCAATGCACCGGGCGCTTCATGAGGTCGCGCAGGGCGGTGGCGATGTCTCCCGGCGCCTCCTCGGCCATGAAGTGCCCGCAGTCGACCGTGGTGTGGCGCAGATCGGGGGCCCAGGCGCCCCACAGGGCGGCCGCCTCGTAACCGAGGGCGGCTCCCCAGTCCTGCTGGAGCACGGAGACGGGCATGCCGAGCCGGTTCCCGGCCGCGCGGTCGGCCTTGTCGTGGTCCACGTCGATCCCGGCGGAGGCGCGGTAGTCGGCGACGATCGACGGGACGGCGTCCCGGCAGGCAGCGAGGTAGGACTCGCGGACGTCGGCCGGCACGGCACCGGGGTCGTGCGTCCAGACGTCCAGGAAGTGGCCGAAGAAGGCGTCGGCGCTCGCCCCGATCATCCGTTCGGGCAGTCCGGGCGGCTGCGCCATCAGGTAGAGGTGGAAGCCGACGGCGGCCGAGGTGCCGTGCAGCGCCTCCCACATGTCGAGGGTGGGCAGCACGTCCAGGCAGGCCAGACGGGAGACCGCGTCCGGGTGGTCGAGCCCGGCCCGGAAGGCGACGAGGGCGCCCCGGTCATGGCCGGCGAGGGCGAACCGCTCGTGTCCGAGCCGGCGGGCCAGGGTGACGACGTCCCGCGCCATGGTCCGCTTGGAGTACGTGTCCGGCCCGGCCTCGGCGGGCTTGTCGCTGGCGCCGTAGCCGCGCAGGTCGGGACAGATGACGGTGTGGTCGGCCGCGAGGTCGGCGGCGACGTGCCGCCACATCAGGTGGGTCTGCGGGAAGCCGTGCAGCAGCACGACCGGGGAGCCGGTTCCGCCGACGGCGGCGTGGAGAGCGACGCCCTCGTCCACGGGGACGCGTCGGTGGGTGAATCCGGGGATGGTGGGATGGGGCATGGCTGGTCTCTCTTCCGGTGGAACGGCGCCCGGCGATGACGGCCGGTGTCTCCACCCTCCGGGTCCCGGATCAGCAACCGATGAACGACGACTGCGCCGGACCGGTGTGGTCCGGACGGAAGGGGCGGACGCCGTCGTGCACGTGAGGTTCGGGGTGCTCGGCGCGGTGACGGCCTGGGACGAGGCCGGTGACACGCTGCCGCTGCGGGGGCCGAAGCACCGCGCGGTGCTGGCCCGGCTCGTGGTCGCGCGCCGCCGGGTGGTGCCGGTGGCCCGGCTGGTGGAGGACCTGTGGGACGAGCCGCCGCAGCGGGCGGTGGGCACGGTGCG
>NZ_NEUB01000037.1 GCF_002910825.1 Streptomyces sp. SM1
CGCGGGGGTGCGACGTGGCGGACGGCGGACCGGTGGAGCATGGTTACCCGCACCTGGAGACGGTGCGGGAGGCCGTCACGGCGCTGTACAGGCGGCTGTCGTACGACACCGTCCGGACGTTCCCGGTGAGTGTGGCGCCCGTGGACGTGGCGTTCTGCGACACGGACGATCTGCATCTGGGGGCGCAGCGGGTGGCCCGTGAGATGGTGCGGCACTACCGGCTGCCGGACGCGCGGCTGATCGTCGGCTTCCGCGAGATGACCCACGCGGCGAACGTGGAACTGGCCGCGGGGCCGGAGTACTTCGTCGAGCTGAACGACCGGTTCCGGACACACCGGCGGGACATCGGGGCGGCGCTGGCGCACGAGGTGGCACACGTGTACCTGCACCGGCTGGGGCTGTCGTTCCCGGGGACGCGGGACAACGAGATCCTCACCGACACGACGGCGGCCTATCTGGGGGCGGGATGGCTGCTGCTGGACGCGTTCCGTCAGGACGGGGCGTCGTCGCAGAAGCTGGGGTACCTCACGCCGGAGGAGTTCGGCTACGTACTGGCGAAGCGGTCGCTGCTGTTCGGGGAGGACCCGTCGGCGTGGTTCACCAGCGCGCAGGCCTACACGGCGTACGGGAAGGGGATGGCGCTGGCGCGGCGGGACGGGGAGCAGCCGCCGTTGACCGCGGCCGGCTGGGCGGGCCGGCGGCGGTACGCGCGGGACCGGCGGCACGCCCTGGACGGCGGCACCGTCCCGGCCGGGGGACAGCGGGAGGTGCCGTACCGCTTCACGGCGGACGACCGCGGTCCGTTGCGGGTGTCGTTCCCGTGCCCGACCTGCCACCAGCGGATCCGGGTTCCGGTCGGGGGCCGGGTGCGGGCGCGCTGCGGGTTGTGCCGGACGGTGCTGGAGTGCGACACGTGACGGCCGCGGGGGCGGGCGGCCGCGGCACCGGGTGGGCCCGGGGAATCCCCGGCGCGCGGTGGTCCGGCGGTGCTTCAATGCCCGCATGACAGCAACGATCAAGGAGCCCTGGGGGATCGGTGTCTTCGGTGCCGGCAGTGTGCGGGCCGAGCCGCAGCTGGTCCGGGTGACGCTCGGCGTGGATGTGCTGGAGAGCGCTGCGGACCGGGCGTTCCACGAGGCGGGGGCGGCGGTGGCACGGCTGCGGGAGGTCCTGCGCGGGCACGGTGTTCCGGACGCGTCGGTGTCCGGCTCGCGGCTCAGGCTGAGTTCGGAGTACGACGGGTACGGCGGTGACCGGACGTTCCTCGGCTACCGCTGCAAGGCCGCGTACGTCGTCGAGAGCGAGGCGCTGGACGGTCTTCAGCAACTGATCGTGGACTCGGTCGGAGCGGGTGCGCACGACATCGACGACGTCGAGTTCGACGTGCACGACAAGCCCGGGCTGCGGGACGAGGCACGGCGCCGTGCGGTCGCGGCGGCCCGCCGCAAGGCGCAGGTGTACGCGGAGGCGGCGGAGGTGCGTCTGGGGACGGTGCTGCACATCCAGGACGTGGACTCCGAGTCGCAGGAGTTCCGCCGGTACCGCGGGCACGGCGGCGGTGGCGGGAACTCGTCGGGAGACCTCGTGCCGGGCATGGTGGAGGTGACGGCGGGCGTGGTGCTGGGCTTCTCCCTGGGACGCTAGGCCCGGCCGCGCCCGGGAGGGGCCACCGCCGGACGGGCATCGGCGCCGGAGGCGTCAGGACCGTACGATCCCCTGCGTCCGCGCCGCTGCCAGCCACCCGGGGAACTCGCCCACCAAGCGGTCGTACAGGTCCGCGTCCGACACCGTGCGCGGATCCGCGCCCGCGTGGAAGAAGCCCGCGTTGTCGACGGGCCGCTTGGCCGGTACGGCCAGGTCGTCGAGTCTGCGGAGGTAGTCGAACTGCTTGCTGCGCGGGTCGCCGAAGCCGACGAACTGCCAGAAGAGCGGGAGCCGGGCGGCCTTGCACAGGTACTTCTCCGCGGCGAGCTTGTTGACGGGGCCGCCGTCGGTCTGGAAGACGACGAGCGCGGGCTCGGTGGAGCCACTGTCCAGGTAGTGGTCGATGACCGCGTCCATCGCCAGGTGGTAGCTGGTCTTCCCCATGTGTCCGAGTCCGGCCACGATCCGCTCGATGCGGCCCCGGTGGTCGGCGAGGGCGATGTCGGTGACGGCGTCGACGTCGGTGGAGAAGAAGACGACCGGGACGGTGCCGTCGTCGTCGAGGTGG
The DNA here is from genome assembly GCF_002910825.1 of Streptomyces sp. SM1. Taxonomy (GTDB): domain Bacteria; phylum Actinomycetota; class Actinomycetes; order Streptomycetales; family Streptomycetaceae; genus Streptomyces; species Streptomyces okerensis. The sequence continues at coordinate 2,213 of NZ_NEUB01000037.1, forward strand.
GCCGACAGACCCAGCACCCGGTCGGCGAGCGCCTGCACGCTGCCGTCCTTGTAGTACGGCTTCATCGAGCCGGAGTAGTCGACCACCAGGTAGACGGCGGCGCGCACACCGTCCATCCCGTGCTTGGTGAGTGACACCCCGGCGGTCTTGTAGAGGCTGACCAGCGCGGGCGCGGTCTCCTCGGCCTCGGTCAGGCTGATCGCGGCCATACGGCTCCCCCCTCGGTCACGGAACTGGCCCCGAGGGTACGGCACCCCCACCCCGCCATTCACTCCGTCCACCGGCGTTCGCTATTTTGTTCGCCGCCGTCCCCACCGGCTCTTTTCCGTCCCCGCACCCCGAGGAGCCGGCTCGTGGATTCCGATTCCACCGTCACCACCTGCTACCGCCATCCGAAGGTGGAGTGCCACGTCCGCTGCACGCGCTGCGAGCGGTACATCTGCCCGGACTGCATGCGGGAGGCGGCCGTGGGCCACCAGTGCCCCGAGTGCGTGAAGGAGGGCGCGCGGTCGATGCGGCAGGCCCGGACCCTGACGGGCGGCCGGGTGTCGGCGGTGCCGGTGGTGACGTACGTACTGATCGCCGTCAACGTCCTGGTGTACCTGGCGGAGCTGCTGCGGCCCGAGATCGTGGACCGGTTCGCGATGGTGGGCGCGGGGCTGCTCGGGCCCGACGGTGAGCACTACGTGTGGCTCCACCCGTACCCCGGGGGCTTCACTCCGGAGGGGGTGGTGGACGGGGAGTGGTACCGGCTGCTGACCGGCGCGTTCCTGCATCTGCCGCCCACCGGGGGCACCTTCGGGATCCTGCACATCGTGATGAACATGGCGGTGCTGTGGAATCTGGGCCGGCTGGTCGAGCCGATACTCGGCCGCGTCCACTACCTCGTGCTGTACCTGCTGTCGGCGCTGGGCGGTTCGGTGCTGGTGCTGCTGATCGCACCCGAGGACGCCGTGGTCGGCGCGTCCGGTGCGATCTTCGGGGTGGGGGCCGCCTCCTACGTGATGGCGCGGCGGGTGGGCGCCCCCATGGCCCAGGTCAACCGGTTCATGGCCGGGCTGCTGCTGTGGCTGGTGATCTCGGCGGTCGTCACGTCCTGGGAGGGCCACCTCGGCGGACTGCTGGCGGGCGGCGCGGTGGCGCTGGTCTTCGCGTACGTGCCCCGGGGCGGCCGCCGGGTGCTGATCCAGGCGGCGGCCTGTACTGTCCTGCTGGCGTTGCTGCTGGTGGCGGCGGCGGTCAAGGTGTCCGGACTGACGAGTGGAGGTGCCCCGCTGTGAAACCCGCCGGTGTGCTCCTGTCCGCCGTTCCCCTGATCGCAGCGGCGGTGTACTTCATGCTGCCGTCCGACTCCCCCGACACCCCGGCCCCACGGCCCGTGGCCACCGCGCGAACGGCGCTGGAGGAGGCCAAGGACCGCGCCGAGAAGGAACTGTCGGCCGACGACGCGGTCGTCGCCGCCCGGCCGCCGGGACTGGCCGCCCCGGAGAAGAAGGAACTGGCCCAGCGGCTGGTGGCGAGCGCCGAGCACGCGACGACCGACTGGCGCGGCACCTACGGCCTCATCGAGGACGCGGACGACGGCTGCGGGTACACGGCGGGCATCGTCGGCTTCTGCACCGGCACCCACGATCTGCTCGCACTGGTCGAGACCTACACCGAGGAGCACCCGGACAACGGGCTGGCGCCCTACCTTCCGGCGCTGCGCGAGGTCGACGGCACGGACTCGCACGAGGGCCTGGACCCCGGCTTCCGGGCCGCCTGGAAGGCGGAGGCGAGGACGGCCGCGTTCCGGGCCGCGCAGGAGAAGGAGCGCGACCGCAGGTACTTCGAACCGGCGGTACGCCTCGCCAAGCTGGACGGCCTCGGCACGCTGGGCCAGTTCGTCTACTTCGACGCGATGGTCTTCCACGGGCCCGGCATCGAGGCGGGCGGCTTCTACGACATCCGCGCACAGGCCGTCGACCGGGCTCGGACACCCGCGGCGGGCGGTCTCGAGGAGACGTATCTCGACGCCTTCCTCGACGTCCGCCGCGACACCATGCTGAGCCGCTACCCGGACCGCAACACCTCCCGCGTCGACACGGCCCAGCGCCGGTTCCTGAAGGCCGGGAACCTGGATCTGGACACGCCTCTGCGCTGGGAGACGCACGGCGAGCGCTACACACTTCCCGGATGACGCCGCGCCGCCCGCACGCCGGCGGGCGTGACGGGTCCGCGGCGCCGGACGACGGCGGCCCGAACCGTCTCTTCCGTACGCTTGGCCCATGAAACGTGCCCTGCTCACGGCCCTGTCCGTCGCCCTCGTCGCGGTGGCGGGCTGCTCGTCCGCCGCGTCCGGGAAGGAGGACGCGCCGGGGCTGGCCAGTCCCGCCAAGAAGGAGCTGGCGCAGCGGATAGTGGCCAGTGCCGAGAACGGCACGCTCGACTGGCGCACCGCCTACGGCTACATCGAGGACATAGACGACGGCCAGGGCTACACGGCGGGCATCATCGGCTTCTGCACCGGCACCCACGATCTGCTGGCCCTCGTCGAGAAGTACACGGAGAAGCGTCCGGGCAACGGCCTGGCCCGCTATCTGCCCGCGCTGCGCGAGGTCGACGGCACGGACTCGCACGAGGGCCTGGACCCGGGGTTCACGGCGGCCTGGAAGGCGGAGGCGAAGCGGCCGGAGTTCCGCGCCGCGCAGGACGCCGAGCGGGACACGGAGTACTTCGGTCCGGCGGTACGGCGGGCCGAGCGCGACGGGCTGTCGGCACTGGGCCAGTTCGTCTACTACGACGCCATCGTCTACCACGGGCCCGGTGACGGTCCCACGAGCTTCGGCGGCATCCGCGCGGCGGCGGTGAAGCGGGCGGACACCCCCGCGGAGGGCGGCGACGAGGAGGAGTACCTGGCCGCGTTCCTGGACGTCCGCCGCGAGGCCATGGGGGAACTGCACCCCGGGCACGACACCAGCCGGGTCGACACCGCCCAGCGCCGCTTCCTCGAGGAGGGGAACCTGGACCTCGACACCCCGCTGGAGTGGGAGGTGTACGGGGTGACCTACAAGGTGGCGTGAGCCCGACGTGTGAAGGCACCTGCCCGGTTGTCCGGTCGGGGACGGGCGGGCAGGCGCCTTCTCGGGGGGTCTGGGGGGATTCACCCCTCAGATGTCCCGCCCGTACGCCTTTGTACGGGACGTATATGAGGGACCGTCAGGTCACCTTGTGCACCGCTCCGTCAGACCATCAGCGAGCGGTCCGTCGGGCGGATCGGGGCCGGCAGCTCGCTCGCCCCGGTGAGGGAGCGGTCGCAGCCGCGGGCGGCGGAACGGCCCTCGGCGATCGCCCACACGATGAGCGACTGGCCGCGGCCCGCGTCACCGGCGACGAACACACCCGGCACATTGGTCTGGAAGTCGGCGTCGCGAGCGATGTTACCGCGCTCGTCGAGTTCCAGGCCGAACTGCTCGACCAGGCCGTTGTCCCGGTCGGTGCCGGTGAAGCCCATGGCGAGGGTGACCAGCTGGGCCGGGATCCTGCGCTCGGTGCCCGGCTTCGGTGTGAGGCGGCCGTCGACGAACTCGACCTCGCTCAGGTGCAGCCACTGGACGTTGCCGTCCTCGTCGCCCTCGAAGTGGGTGGTGGAGACGGAGTAGACCCGCTCACCGCCCTCCTCGTGGGCGCTGGTGACCTTGTAGAGCATCGGGAAGGTCGGCCACGGCTGGGCTGCCGGGTCCCGCTCCTCGCCCGGGCGGGGCATGATCTCCAGCTGGGTGACGGACGCGGCGCCCTGGCGGTGGGCGGTGCCCACGCAGTCGGCGCCGGTGTCACCGCCGCCGATCACCACGACGTGCTTGCCCTCGGCCGAGATCGGCGGGGCGACGTAGTCGCCCTCCTGCACCTTGTTGGCCAGCGGCAGGTACTCCATGGCCTGGTGGATGCCCTTGAGGTCACGGCCGGGCACCGGCAGGTCGCGCGCGGTCGTGGCGCCGACGGCGAGGACCACGGCGTCGTACCGCTTGCGCAGCGCCGTCGCCGGCATGTCGCGGCCGATCTCGATCCCGGTGCGGAACTTGGTGCCCTCCGCGCGCATCTGCTCGATGCGGCGGTTGATGTGCCGCTTCTCCATCTTGAACTCGGGGATGCCGTAGCGGAGCAGGCCGCCGATGCGGTCGGCACGCTCGTAGACGGCGACCGTGTGGCCGGCCCGGGTGAGCTGCTGGGCGGCGGCCAGGCCCGCGGGTCCGGAGCCGACGACCGCGACGGTCTTGCCGGAGAGGCGCTCGGGGATCTGCGGGGCGACGTCACCGGTCTCCCACGCCTTGTCGATGATCGAGACCTCGACGTTCTTGATGGTGACCGGCGGCTGGTTGATGCCGAGCACACACGCGGACTCGCACGGCGCCGGGCAGAGCCGGCCGGTGAACTCCGGGAAGTTGTTGGTGGCGTGCAGCCGCTCGGAGGCGGCGCCCCAGTCCTCCCGGTAGGCGTAGTCGTTCCACTCGGGGATGAGGTTCCCGAGCGGGCAGCCGTTGTGGCAGAACGGGATGCCGCAGTCCATGCAGCGGCTGGCCTGCTTGCTGATGATCGGCAGCAGGGAGCCGGGGACGTAGACCTCGTTCCAGTCCTTCGTGCGCTCTTCGACCGGACGGGACCTGGCGACCTCGCGTCCGTGGTTCAGAAAGCCCTTAGGATCAGCCATTGATCGCCGCCTCCATCATCTTCTCGGTGATCGCGGTCTCGGAGAGACCGGCTCGCTCGGCGGCGTCCTTGGCGGCGAGCACTGCCTTGTACGTACTGGGGATGATCTTGCTGAAGCGCTCCACGGCGGTGTCCCACTCGGCGAGCAGCTTCTCGGCGACGGTGGAACCCGTCTCCTCCCGGTGCCGGCGGACCACGCCGTGCAGCCACTGCCGGTCGGCGTCGTCCAGGGCCTGTACGGCGTCCAGGTTGCCGGCGTTGACGTTGTCCCGGTCGAGGTCGATGACGTAGGCGATGCCGCCGGACATGCCGGCCGCGAAGTTGCGCCCGGTCTCGCCGAGGACGACCGCGTGGCCGCCGGTCATGTACTCGCAGCCGTGGTCGCCCACGCCCTCGGAGACGACCAGGGCGCCGGAGTTGCGGACACAGAACCGCTCGCCGGTGCGGCCGCGCAGGAACAGCTCGCCGCCGGTCGCGCCGTACGCGATCGTGTTGCCGGCGATGGTCGAGTACTCGGCGAGGTGGTCGGCCGCGCGGTCCGGGCGGACCACGAGGCGGCCGCCGGAGAGGCCCTTGCCGACGTAGTCGTTGGCGTCGCCCTCCAGGCGCAGCGTGACACCGCGCGGGACGAAGGCGCCGAAGGACTGGCCGGCGGAGCCGGTGAAGGTGATGTCGATGGTGTCGTCGGGCAGGCCCGCACCGCCGAACTTCTTCGTCACCTCGTGGCCGAGCATGGTGCCGACCGTGCGGTTGATGTTGCGGATGGCGATGCGGGCGCGCACCGGCTGGGCGTCCTCGGCGCCGGCCGCCGACAGCGCGTCGGTGGCGAGCTTGATCAGCTGGTTGTCGAGCGCCTTCTCCAGCCCGTGGTCCTGGGTGACGGCCTGGTGGCGGACGGCTCCCGCGGGCAGTTCGGGCACGTGGAACAGGGGTGCCAGCTCCAGGCCCTGGGCCTTCCAGTGGTTGACCGCGCGGGTCACGTCGAGGACCTCGGCGTGGCCGACGGCCTCCTCGATGGAGCGGAAGCCCAGCTCGGCGAGGAGTTCGCGGACCTCTTCGGCGATGAACCGGAAGAAGTTCACGATGTACTCGGCCTTGCCCGAGAAGCGGTCCCGCAGGACGGGGTTCTGGGTGGCGATGCCGACCGGGCAGGTGTCCAGGTGGCAGACGCGCATCATGACGCAGCCGGAGACGACCAGCGGGGCGGTGGCGAAGCCGAACTCCTCGGCGCCGAGCAGGGCGGCGATGACCACGTCACGGCCGGTCTTGAGCTGGCCGTCGGTCTGTACGACGATCCGGTCGCGCAGGCCGTTGAGCAGCAGGGTCTGCTGGGTCTCGGCGAGGCCGAGCTCCCAGGGACCGCCGGCGTGCTTCAGCGAGGTGAGCGGGGAGGCTCCCGTGCCGCCGTCGTGGCCGGAGATCAGCACGACGTCCGCGTGGGCCTTGGAGACACCGGCGGCGACCGTGCCGACACCGACCTCGGAGACCAGCTTGACGTGGATGCGCGCCTGGGGGTTGGCGTTCTTCAGGTCGTGGATCAGCTGGGCGAGATCCTCGATGGAGTAGATGTCGTGGTGCGGCGGCGGGGAGATGAGGCCGACGCCGGGAGTGCTGTGCCGGGTCCTGGCGACCCAGGGGTAGACCTTGTGGCCGGGCAGCTGGCCGCCCTCGCCGGGCTTGGCGCCCTGGGCCATCTTGATCTGGATGTCGTCGGAGTTGACCAGGTACTCGGAGGTCACGCCGAAGCGGCCGGAGGCGACCTGCTTGATGGAGGACCGGCGGGCCGGGTCGTACAGCCGCTCGGGGTCCTCGCCGCCCTCACCGGTGTTGGACTTGCCGCCCAGCTGGTTCATGGCGATGGCGAGGGTCTCGTGCGCCTCCTGGGAGATGGAGCCGTACGACATGGCGCCGGTGGAGAACCGCTTGACGATCTCGCTGACCGGCTCGACCTCCTCCAGGGGGATCGGTCCCCGGCCGGAGTCGAAGCCGAAGAGCCCGCGGAGCGTCATCAGCCGCTCGGACTGCTCGTTCACGCGCTCGGTGTACTTCTTGAAGATGTCGTAGCGGCCGGAGCGCGTGGAGTGCTGGAGGCGGAAGACCGTCTCCGGGTCGAACAGGTGCGGCTCGCCCTCACGGCGCCACTGGTACTCGCCGCCGATCTCCAGGGCACGGTGCGCGGGCGCGATGCCGGAGGCGGGGTAGGCCTTGGCGTGGCGGGCGGCGACCTCCTTGGCGATCACGTCGATGCCGACGCCGCCGATCTTGGTGGCGGTGCCGTTGAAGTACCTCTCGACGAAGTCCTCAGCGAGGCCGACGGCCTCGAAGACCTGGGCGCCGCGGTAGGAGGCGACGGTGGAGATGCCCATCTTGGACATGACCTTCAGCACGCCCTTGCCGAGGGCGTGGATCAGGTTGCGGATGGCCTTCTCGGGGTCGCCGTCGACGGCCTCCAGGAAGGTGCCCGCGCGGACCAGGTCCTCGACGGACTCCATCGCCAGGTACGGGTTGACGGCGGCGGCGCCGTAGCCGATGAGCAGCGCGACGTGGTGGACTTCCCGGACGTCACCGGCCTCCACCAGCAGGCCCACCTGGGTGCGCTGCTTGGTGCGGATGAGGTGGTGGTGGACGGCCGAGGTGAGCAGCAGCGACGGGATGGGCGCGTGCTCGGCGTCGGAGTGCCGGTCGGACAGGACGATCAGCCGGGCGCCGTTGTCGATGGCGGCGTCGGCCTCGGCGCAGATGGCGTCGATCCGCTCGGCGAGGGCCTCGCCGCCGCCGGAGACCCGGTACAGGCCGGAGAGGGTCGCGGCCTTCAGGCCCGGCATGTCGCCGTCGGCGTTGACGTGGATGAGCTTGGCCAGCTCGTCGTTGTCGATCACCGGGAAGGGCAGCGTGACGCTGCGGCAGGCCGCGGCGGTCGGCTCCAGCAGGTTGCCCTGCGGGCCGAGCGAGGAGAGCAGGGAGGTGACCAGTTCCTCGCGGATCGCGTCCAGCGGCGGGTTGGTGACCTGGGCGAACAGCTGGGTGAAGTAGTCGAAGAGCAGCCGCGGGCGCTCGCTCAGCGCGGCGATCGGCGAGTCGGTGCCCATCGAGCCGATCGGCTCGGCGCCGGCCTTGGCCATCGGCGCGATGAGGACGCGCAGTTCCTCCTCGGTGTAGCCGAAGGTCTGCTGGCGGCGGGTGACCGAGGCGTGGGTGTGCACGATGTGCTCGCGCTCGGGCAGGTCGGACAGCTCGATCTCGCCGGCCTCGAGCCACTCCGCGTAGGGGTGCTCGGCGGCCAGGGCGGACTTGATCTCGTCGTCCTCGATGATGCGGTGCTCGGCGGTGTCGACCAGGAACATCCGGCCGGGCTGGAGGCGGCCCTTGCGGACGACTTTCGCCGGGTCGATGTCGAGCACGCCGACCTCGGAGCCGAGGACGACCAGACCGTCGTCGGTGACCCAGTAGCGGCCGGGGCGCAGGCCGTTGCGGTCGAGTACGGCGCCGACCTGGGTGCCGTCGGTGAAGGTGACGCAGGCGGGGCCGTCCCAGGGCTCCATCATCGTGGAGTGGTACTGGTAGAAGGCGCGCCGGGCCGGGTCCATGGAGTCGTGGTTCTCCCACGCCTCCGGGATCATCATCAGCACGGAGTGCGGCAGGGAGCGGCCGCCCAGGTGCAGCAGTTCGAGGACCTCGTCGAAGGACGCCGAGTCGGAGGCGTCGGGGGTGCAGACCGGGAAGATCCGCTCGAGGTCGGTGCCGTTGCCGAACAGCTCGGAGGCGAGCTGGGACTCGCGGGCGCGCATCCAGTTGCGGTTGCCCTTGACGGTGTTGATCTCACCGTTGTGCGCGACGAACCGGTACGGGTGGGCGAGCGGCCACGACGGGAAGGTGTTCGTGGAGAACCGGGAGTGCACCAGCGCGATCGCGGAGCCGAAGCGGCGGTCGGACAGGTCCGGGAAGAAGGGCTCGAGCTGGCCGGTGGTCAGCATGCCCTTGTAGACGATGGTGCGGGCGGAGAGGGACGGGAAGTAGACGCCCGCCTCGCGCTCGGCGCGCTTGCGCAGCACGAACGCCTTGCGGTCGAGTTCGATGCCCCGGCTCTCACCGGCGGTGACGAAGATCTGCCGGAAGGCCGGCATGGTCGAGCGGGCGGTGGCGCCGAGCAGCTGGGGCGCGACCGGCACCTCGCGCCAGCCGAGGACGGTCAGGTCCTCCGCGGCGGCGATCTCCTCGATGCGGGCGACGGCGGCGTCGATGCCGTCCTCCGGGAGGAAGGCGATACCGACGGCGTAGCCACCGGCCTCGGGCAGGTCGAATCCGGCCACCTCGCGGAAGAAGGCGTCCGGCACCTGGGAGAGGATTCCCGCGCCGTCGCCGGAGTCCGGCTCGGAGCCGGTGGCGCCGCGGTGCTCGAGGTTGCGCAGAACGGTGAGGGCCTGCTCGACCAGGGTGTGGGACGCCTCGCCTGTGAGGGTGGCGACGAAGCCGACGCCACAGGCGTCGTGCTCGTTGCGGGGGTCGTACATACCCTGCGCGGCAGGGCGAGCATCCATGAACGACCAGTTCGGGCGGTCGCTCGGAGAATGCTGGGACGGCTGGCGCGGCGTACGCATCGGCTCTCCCGTCGTCGTCATGTGGCATGTGAAGTGCCGAGGGACGACGTTGGCCCTCTGCGGAAGGTGCAAAATTTCGTGCAGGTTACATGATGGAGCGGTTCTCGGGAACCGGGATATTCCGTTCCAGCATGCGGACACCGAGTGGGTCGCGGCGGGGGTTCCGCACCCTCGGTGGAAGTCATGGAGACCGGGCCGGGCAGATCGGTGCCGGCCGGTCCGTGGCGGGAAAGGGCTCCTTCGCCCGTCCCGCGGGGCACGCCGCCGGCCTCATTGCCCACAGCGCTTACGGCTCATGCCCAGTGGTCATGCCGCCGAAACCAGCAAGTAACAACTATTTATGCGGCCCCTGGCATAAGCGCGAAGGACATTATCCTATGGCCGTTCCGAACAGTGCGCCCAGGGCGTACGTCACACCGGCCGCCGCGCCACCGAGGGCGAGCTGCCGCAGTCCGCTGAACCACCAGGTGCGCGCCGTCACCCTGGCCACCACCGCGCCGCACAGGAAGAGCCCGGTCAGCGCCAGCAGCACGGCCGGCCACAGGCTGGTGGCGCCCAGCAGATACGGCAGCACGGGCAGCAGGGCGCCCAGCGCGAAGGCGCCGAAGCTGGACACCGCGGCCACGGCGGGCGAGGGCAGGTCGCCGGGGTCGATGCCGAGTTCCTCGCGGGCGTGGATCTCCAGGGCCTGCTCGGGGTCCTTGGACAGCTGGCGGGCGACCTCGCGGGCCAGCTCGGGCTCGACGCCGCGGGACTGGTAGAGGGCGGCGAGTTCGGCCTCCTCGTCCTTCGGGTGCTTGCGCAGCTCACGCCGCTCGACGTCCAGCTCGGCCTCCACCAGCTCACGCTGGGAGGCGACGGAGGTGTACTCGCCGGCCGCCATGGAGAAGGCGCCGGCGGCGAGTCCGGCGACGCCGGTGAGGACGATGGTCTGCGGGGCGACCGCACCGCCGGCAACACCGGTGATGAGAGCGAGGTTGGAGACGAGGCCGTCCATCGCGCCGAACACCGCGGGGCGCAGCCAGCCACCGTTGACGTCCCGGTGCGTGTGGTTGTCGCGATGCGCCTCGTGCAGCGTCGCCTCGTTGTCGATGATGGCCATGCCTGTCCCCCCACAGCTTCTTCTTTGGACACGTTCTAGTCTTCGATGACACCCAATGTACGCGTCCGCATGCCCTCCCGCCAGCAAGGAAAGGCTGGGCTAACCTGCGGCTTTGCGCCTTCTGCCCGTTCGCGTAGATGAACTCACAGGTGTCGACCGGGTGACGCTGAGGCCGGTGAGGCTGCGCCGGACATCACACCGGGGACAGTTCCGCAAAGGGCTCGGCGCCCTTCTCGGGGCGCGCGCCTGAGAGGAGAGCCGCGTATGCCATCGACCGCTCGCATCCCCTCACCCCCGGCGCCCGGGAACGCCCCCGGGCGCCGTGAACGGGCGCGCGGCGCACTGCTCGGCCTGGCCGTCGGCGACGCGCTGGGCGCCCCGGCCGAGAACATGTTGCCCTCCGAGATCCGCGCGAGATGGGGCCGCATCACCGGTTACGTGACCGACCGCCCGGCGGGCACGGACGACACCGAGTACGCGATCTTCTCCGGCCTGCTGCTGGCCCGGCACGGCTCCGCGCTCACCCCGGCACATGTCGGGGCGGCCTGGCACGAGTGGATCGCGGACCGCTCCGAGGGCCCCTTCCGGGGCGCCGGCTTCAGCGAGCGCGGCACCCTGGAGAACCTGCGCCGGGGCCTGGCGGCGCCCATCTCCGCGCAGCACCGGCACGCCTGGAGCGACGGGCTGGCGATGCGGGCGGCGCCCCACGGGGTGTTCGCGGCGGGCC
>NZ_NEUB01000403.1 GCF_002910825.1 Streptomyces sp. SM1
CGGGCTACGGGGCGAAGCAGGTGCTGGACGCCCACCCGGCCCGGCTGGCCGACCTGCTGATGGACCGTAAGCGGCGGCACCTCGTGCGGCCGGTCGCCGCACTGGCGAAGGCGGACGGGTCCGTGATGGTGCCCGGGCGCGTGTACGCGGCGGCCCGGCGGCTCGCCCGCACGCCGTACCGGGCCGGGCTGGAGAGCCTTGCCGAGCGGTTGCTGCACCGGCGGCTCGACGATGACGGGCCGGGGGCGGCGGACGCCTCGCTGGCCGCGCTGACCTGGGGGAGACCCGGACCGGCGGCGCGCTGGCTGACCGGGGAGGCGCTGGCTGAAGTATCGGTTCGCCTCCAGGCGTCGACGCGGCGGTCGGACGTGGGGCCCGGGCAGCGGCCCGGCGACTTCCGGGCGCGGGCGGCGCTGTCCCGCCACGCGGCGGATCTGCGGGTGCTGGAGCAGGCGGCCGAGATCCGCTCGCAGCGGTTGCACGCGCCGTTCCTCGACAACCAGGTGGTACGGGCGTGCCGGGCCCTGCCGGAGGCGCTGCGGGTGCAGCCGGGGGCC
>NZ_NEUB01000404.1 GCF_002910825.1 Streptomyces sp. SM1
CGGCCCGCGCTGCTCGCCGACGCGTTCCGGGCGTCGGGCGCCCGGGTGTTCGTCTGCCAGCCGCTGTTCCAGAACCCCACCGGCGCCGTGCTCGCCCCCGAGCGGCGCGGCGAGGTGCTGCGCATCGCCCGCGCGGCGGGCGCGTTCGTCGTCGAGGACGACTTCGTCCGGCGGCTGGTGCACGAGGACGCGGGACCGCTGCCCCGCCCGCTCGCCGCCGACGACCCCGACGGGGTGGTGGTGCACGTCTGCTCGCTGACCAAGGCCACCTCGCCCAGCTTCCGGGTGAGCGCCCTGGCCGCGCACGGCCCCGTACTGGAACGGCTGCGGGCCATCCAGGTCGTCGACACCTTCTTCGTGCCCCGCCCCCTCCAGGAGGCCACGCTGGAACTCGTCGGCGCGCCGGCCTGGCCGCGCCATCTGCGGGCGGTCTCCGCCGCACTGCGGGCCCGCCGCGACGCCATGACCGCCGCACTCCGGCTGCGGCTGCCCCAACTCGCCCTGCCGCACGTCCCGTCCGGCGGCTACCACCTGTGGCT
>NZ_NEUB01000405.1 GCF_002910825.1 Streptomyces sp. SM1
GTCCCGGAGCCGCTCCCGGCCACCCGCAGCAGCCGCAGCGCGGTCGCCACGTCACCGCTGAGCAGGGCGACCGCCCCGCACTGCCGGAACGCCGGGGCCACCGCGCAGGCCGCCTCGTACGTCTCCGTCACCGGGGCGGAGGGGGAGGCGGCGGGCGTCTCGGCGAGACACACGACATGGATCCCGGCCCGTGGGCCGTCCAGGGCGAGCCGGGCCACCGCCTCACGGACCTCCGCGCCGCCGGGGTCGCCGTCCACGACGACCACGGTGTACGGGCCCTCGCCCTGCGGTACCGGGGCGGCCGCGTGGTCGTGGTCCGCCAGCCGGCGCAGCAGTTCGTCGGCCCGGGCCGTGGCCTGTTCGCGGTCGTGCGCCAGCAGCAGACGGCAGTCCTGGCCGTGCCCGGGGCGTACATGCGGCAGCCAGCCCAGCCAGGACCACTCCGCGGCGCGCTCCGCCAGGGGACGGGAGTGGTCCGCGGCGATCAGGACGATCTCCAGCGAGTCGGGGGAGTGCAGCGCGGCGAGCTGGGCCAGCACCGCGCGGGCCAGCCCGGTCAGACGCTCACGGGGACCGGCCAGCCCCAGGGTGCCCACCTCGCGCAGACCCGAGGTCACCGGTACGGCGGGCAGCAGGCCCGAGCCGTCGGGCGCGGTCCGGTCCGTGGTGCCGAGCCGCACCGTGAGCGCCTCCGGATGACCCGGCCCGCGCTCCCACAGCCGGGGGCCCGGGCCGAGCGGCGGAGCATGTGGCTTAATTCGACGCAACGCGAAGAACCTTACCAA
>NZ_NEUB01000406.1 GCF_002910825.1 Streptomyces sp. SM1
TACCGGCTGCACGCCACCGAGGTCTCCGGCACCGGCGGGCTGGTGGAGCTGGCCCAGGCGCTGCACCGGCCCGCCGCCGGGGGCTCCGCGCCCGACGGCGCGGCGGCGTCCTCCCTTCCTGGATCCATGACCGAACCCGAGGAGCCCCATGTCGCGTAGAGCTGTCGTCATCGGTGCCGGTCTGGCCGGCATGCTGGCCGCGGCCGTCCTGTCCGCAGCCGGGGCGGACGAGGTGATCGTGCTGGACCGGGACGAGCTGCCCGACGGCCCCGAGCACCGCAAGGGGCTGCCGCAGGGGCGGCACGCCCATCTGCTGATGGCCGGCGGCATGGACGCCATGGAGGAACTGCTGGCGGGCGCGGGGCTGCGGGAGCGGCTGCTCGCCGCGGGCGCGCACGAGATACCGCTCAGCTCGGGCATGCTGGCGCTCACCCCCGAGGGCTGGCTGCGGCGGTGGCGGCGCGAGGGCCCGGTCATGCTGACGTGCAGCCGGGCGCTGCTGGACTGGGTGGTGCGGGAGACGGTCCGGGAGCAGGCGGCGGTGGAGATCCGCAGGGCGGCGGTGATCGGGCTGACGGGTTCCGCGGGGCGGGTGCGCGGGGTGCGGATCGCGGCGCCCGGCGGGGACACGGACCTCGACGCGGATCTGGTGGTGGACGCGAGCGGGCGGGGCACGCGCGTGGTCAGCTGGCTGGGCGGGCTCGGGGTGAGCGGGGTGCGGGAGCGGGCCGTGGACTCCGGGCTGGTGAACGCCTCGCGGCTGTACCGGGTGCCGGAGGGGGCGGAGCGCTTTCCGCTGACGATCGTGCAGTCCAACCCGTACGTGTCACGGCCGGCCCGCAGTGCGATGGTCATGCCGATCGAGGGGGGCCGCTGGCTGGTGAGCTGCGGCGGCTCCCGCGGGGGTGAGCCGCCGGCCGACCCGGAGGGGTTCCTCCGGTACGCCCTCACGCTCCCCGACCCGATCGTGGGGCGGCTGATCTCCGGGGCGGAGCCGCTCACCGATGTGCATCTGAGCCGGTCGACCAGCAATGTGCGCCGGTACCTGGAGGAGCTGCCGCGGTGGCCGGAGGGGTTCGTGGTGCTCGGGGACGCGCTGGCCACATTCAACCCGGCGTACGGGCACGGGATGTCGGTGGCGGCGTTCGGGGCGCGGGTGCTCAGCCGTGAGCTGGCGCGGAGCGGAGGGCTCGGCGCGCCCGGTCTGGCGCGGCGGGTGGTGCGCGGGGCGGCGCGGTCGGCGGACGCGGCGTGGTCGATGGCGGTCGGTCAGGATGTGCTGTACCCGGGGGTGCGGGGTGGCCGGCCGACCGCGGGTGACCGGGTCCTGACGGCGTACACCCGCCGGATGACGCGGGCGGCGACGGGGTCCTACGCGGCGGCGTCGGCGATCTGGGACGTCACGAGTCTGAGTGCGCCGCCGACGCGGATGTTCCGGCCGGGGGCGGTGCTGGCCGCTGTCGCGGGGTCGCCGTTGCCGCCGTTGGCGGAGGCGCCGCTGACGGGGGGTGAGCGGGGGGTGCTGCGGGCGCTGGACCGTACCGGGGTGTGACCGGCCGGAGGTTTCCTCGCACCCTCCGCCCCTTCCCGTTCCCGTCCCCCTGGGGCGCTGCCCCCGGACCTCCGCTCCTCAAACGCCGGAGGGGCTGAAGTCAGCCCTTCCGGCGTTTGAGGAACGGGGTCCGGGGCGGAGCCCCCAGGGTTGGGACGGGAAGGGGCGGAGGGTGCGAGGAGAAGTCAGCCCGCGAACGGGGGTTGAGGGAAGCCCCGGCCCGCTCCCGGGACCACCAGGACGGACCCCGCCAGCGGGTGGGGGGCCGTCAGCCCCACCCGGGCCGTGGTGATGTAGAGGTCGGTCAGAGAGGGGCCACCGAAGGCGCAGGCCGTGACGCGGGGGACGGGGAGGCGGATCTCCCGGTCCAGCTCACCGGCGGGCGTGTAGCGGCGGACCGCACCCCCGTCCCACAGGGCGACCCAGACGCAGCCGTCGGCGTCCACGCACAGCCCGTCGGGAAACCCCGCCCCGTCCTCGAGCGCGACGACCGAGCGGCGGTTGCTGATCCGGCCGTCCGCCTCGCCGACGTCGAAGACGTCGAGACGGCGGGTCGGTGAGTCGATGTAGTACATCAGCCGCCCGTCGGGGCTCCACCCGGTGCCGTTGCTCACCGCCACGTCGTCGAGGAGGACCTTCACCGTGCCGTCGCCGCCGACGCGGGACAGCGTGCCGCCGCACGGGGCCTCGTCGTAGCGCATCGTGCCGGCGAAGAGACTGCCGTCGGGGGCGACGGCGGCGTCGTTGGCACGGCGGCCGGGTACCGGCTCGCGGTGCAGCCAGCGGAAGGTGTCGTCGGGGTCGATCAGGCCGATGCCGTCGCGCAGGTTGAGGACGAGGCCGCCGCCCGCGCGGGGCTTGACGGCGCCCACGTGCTGGCCGGTGCGGCGCACGGTGCGCCGGCCGGTGGCGGGGTCGTAGGTGTGGACGCGGGAGCCGAGGATGTCGATCCACAGCAGGCGTCCCGTGGCCGGGTCCCAGGTGGGACCCTCGCCGAGGGACGCCTCCGCGCGGACCGCCACGTCGAATGTGCTCGTCATGCCATGCTCCTGTGGCCCAGCCGCTCGGACAGTTCGGCGGCGCCCTTGACGGCGAGCCGCTCCAGCTCGCCCAGCCGATCGTCGCTCCAGCGGATCATCGGTACGGAGATGGACAGCGCGGCGACCACCTGTCCCGTGCGGTCGCGCACCGGCGCGGCGACGCAGGAGACGTCCGGGTTGGACTCGCGGCTCTCCACGGCGACGCCCCGGTCACGGATCCCGGCAAGGGTCTCGCGCAGGGCGGCGGGGTCGGTGATGCTGTGGGGGGTCATCGCCGTCAGCGCCGCATCGTCGGGCAGGCGGGCGGTGAGCTCGTGTTCGGGAAGGGAGGCCAGCAGCATCTTGCCGACGGAGGTGCAGTGTGCGGGCAGCCTGCGGCCGGCCGCCGACACCATGCGCACCGCGTGGGTGGAGTCGACCTTGGCGATGTAGATGACGTCGGTGTCCTCCAGTATCGCCACGTGCACCGTCTCGTCGCAGGTCTCGGCGACCGAGCGGGCGACCTGCTGGCCCTCGGCGGCGAGGTCGAGGTGTTCGGCGTAGCGGGCACCGAGCTGGTACGGGCGCACTCCGAGCCGGTAGCGTCCGGACTGGCCGGCCACCGGGACGATGTACTTCCGGGCGGCGAGCGTGGTCACCAGCTCGTGGACGGTGGTGCGCGGCAGTTGGAGTCTGCGCACGATGTCGGGGGCGGAGAGTGTCCCGTCCCCGTCCAGGAAGAGCTCGAGAATGTCGAGAGCCCGGGTCACGGCTGGTACGAGTCGTCCCACGACCGGCCCCCTCTCCATGTGTCTCAGGTGCCTGAAGCCTCGTGCGAGATTTCAACAGGCGATCGGCATGACGAACACAGGCTAGCCACAGGGCGCTCGGGCGGGCAATGGGGGGAAGGCCCCCAGAGCCCGCGGCGCGGTCCCTCGGTCAGGTGGTGCGGGGCCCGCCGAGGTCGCCGCGCAGCCGCTGGGCCCGCAGGACCAGTTCCAGTTCGAAGCGGCGGTCGGGGTCGTCGATCGCGTCGCCCCACATCTCACGGATCTGGCGGAGGCGGTAGCGGACGGTCTGCGGGTGGACGCCCAGGCGGGCCGCCACCTCCGGCGCCCCGCCCCGCGTCTCCAGCCACGCCAGCAGCGTTTCCGCGAGGCGACGCCCGTGCGCGGAACCGCAGTCCGCCAGCGGGGCCAGGCACCTGCGCGCCAGGTCCTCGATCAGTTCCTCCGGCTGGAGCAGCACCAGCGCCTCGGTGTGCTCGGTGCAGTGCAGCACCTCCCCGGCGGGCAGCAGTCCGCGCCGCACAGCCGTACGGCCGCCTCCGCCCAGCGCAGCGACTTCGCCGCGTCGCAGACCGGCACGGGCGGCCCGATCGCCCCGGACCAGCCGGTGAGCGCGCGGTGCAGCAGTTCGGGACGGCCGGCGGCGGCCGGCTCGGGCACGACCATACGGGGCTGCTCGTACTCCATGTCGAGCAGCACCCCCTGCCCCACGGCGGGAGCCACCGCCTCCCGCGCCGGGCGCAGCAGCACGCCCACCGCGACCTTCGCGGGCAGCGGCCAGCGGCCAGCCGATCCGGGCGGCCCGCTCGGCGAGCGCGTCGGCCGGGTCACCCCGGTGGTTCTCGACGAGCAGCAGCTCCATCAGCCGGCGCTGCAGCCGCAGCCGTTCCCCGGCCTGGCGGGCGGCCGCCTCGGCGTATCCGCGCACCGACTGGTCGACCAGGCCGTCCAGGTACTCGTATCCGGCGTCGACGAGCTCGTACATGGCGGGAGGCGGGAGGTCGATCTGCTGGCCGATCTCGGCGAAGCGGCGCCAGGCGAGGCGGACACCCATCCGGTAGGTCGCCTGGAGCGCGTCCAGCGACCGGCCGTTGAGGCCCTCGCCGCGACCGAAGTCCTGGAAGACTCCCGGCGGTGCGGTGACCCGGCCCACCGCGTAGTCGGCGTGCGAGACGTGCTGGACGAAGTCCTCGATGGCGCGGCGGATGCCGAGGAGCGCCAGGGGCTCCCCCGAGTCGTCGAGGACGACCGGCAGATGCGGGTACTCGCGCTGGATCTCGCTCATGATCTCCCCGGCCAGCGCGGGCGCGTCGGCCATGGCGATCTCGGCGAACCGGCGCACCTGGTGGCGCGGTACGTCGTGCCAGGCGGAGCGGGCCGTGCGGGTACGGGAGGCCGTCACCGGTCAACTCCCCTGCCCGGCCTGCTCGTAGGTGATCAATGGGGTGTTGGGCTGGTCGGGCGTGGCTCCGAGCAGCGCGACGACACCCACCGCGGCACCCACGGCCAGGGCGGCGGCGAGCGCGACGGTCGTGACTCACGAGTAAGAAAAGCCCGAAGTTGTCACGTTCGTGAGTAGCCGTGGGGAACGGGTGGGCGAAAACTGTC
This sequence comes from Streptomyces sp. SM1, assembly GCF_002910825.1. Lineage (GTDB taxonomy): Bacteria > Actinomycetota > Actinomycetes > Streptomycetales > Streptomycetaceae > Streptomyces > Streptomyces okerensis. Next base: position 4,968 of record NZ_NEUB01000406.1, read on the forward strand.
CATTCCCCACCCAACCACAGTCCGTCCACACCCCTCACCCAGGAACCCCTTCGGGCCCCCACAGGGGGCTCGTTCCCACCCCTCACCCTCGGGCCCCGCACGGGGCTCGTCCCCCACCCCACCCCTTCCCCCCTCCTCGCGTGCTTCCCCACGCCGAGCTCCCCGAGACGAGTTGGAGCACCGATGCCCCAGCACGTGCCGTCCCCTCCCCTGCTCCCGGCTCCGGCCGGGCGCGGGAACCCCCACCACCCCGCGCTTCCCGGCGCGTCGCAGCACACTCCGGCGCTTCCCCCACATCCGCGCCGGATCGTCTTCCTCGCCCACCGCGACCTGGACAACCCCTCCGCCGGCGGCTCCGAGCTGCTGGTCGACCGGCTTGCCGACGGCCTGACCCGCAAGGGCCACCAGGTCACCCTGCTGTGCGGAGGCCCCGCGGCCTACCGTGACTACCGGGTGGTGTCGGCGGGCGGGACGTACGACCACTACCTGCGGGCCCGTTCCGCCTTCGCCCGTCAGGTCGGCGACTGCGATCTGCTGGTCGAGGTGTGCAACGGCGTGCCCTATCTGGCGCCGCTGTGGCACCGCGGGCCCACGCTGTGCCTGGTCGACCACGTGCACACCGATCTGTGGACGATGCGGTTCGGCGGCCCGCTGGCCCCGGCCGCGCGGATCGGCCGCAGACTCGAGCACTGGGCGCTCACCGGCGCCCGCCGACAGGGGCTGGTCGTCGCCGTGTCAGCGTCCACCGCCCACGCCCTGCGCGGCATCGGCGTACCGCGGGAGCGGATACGGGTCGTGCACAACGGAGTCGAGGAGCCCGGACCGCGCGCCGAACGGTCGCCCGAACCCCTGTTCGTGGCGGTGGGCCGGCTCGTCGAGTACAAGCGGATCGATCTGCTGCTGCGGCTCTGGGAGCGGGTGCGGCCGGTCACCGGCGGCCAACTGGTGATCGTCGGCGACGGTCCGGAGCGCGAGCGGCTGGAGCGGCTCGCCGGCCCCGGAGTCCGGTTCACCGGGCATGTCTCCGAGGCGGAGAAGCACCGGCTGCTGTGCGCGGCCTGGCTGCTGCTGCATCCCTCCGCCGTGGAGGGATGGGGGCTCGTCGTCACCGAGGCGGCGGCCCGGCAGACTCCGGCGGTCGCCTTCGACGTGCCCGGCCTGCGGGATTCCGTACGGGACGGGGAGACCGGGGTGCTGGCGCACGGGGAGTCCTCGTTCGCCGCGGCCTGGATGTCGCTGGCCCTGGCCGGGGACCGGCGGGAGGCGATGGGCAAGGCCGCGGTCGAGCATGCCGCCGGCTTCCGGTGGGAGCGCACGGTGCGGCAGTTCCGCGCGGTCGCCGCCGAGGCGGTGCGGGGATCCACGACGTGACCCGTACCGCACGAGACCCCTCACTCCGGCGGTCCCTCGCCCTCTTCCGCGCGTTCCTGCGGGAGCAGGACGAGCCCGACGCCTGTTACTCGCTCCTCGCACGCGACGCCGCCGACCAGGTCGAGGCGTACGGCGGGGCCGTGGCCGGGCGGGTGGTCGTGGACGTCGGCGGCGGCAGCGGGCACTTCACCCGGGAGTTCCGTGAGCGCGGGGCGTACGCCTATCTCTTCGAGCCCGATGTCCGCGAGCTGGGTGAGAAGCCCCCCGACGGGGCCGTGGTCGCCGACGGTTATCTGCTGCCGCTGGCCGACGGGTCCGCGGACGTCACCTTCTCCTCCAACGTGCTGGAGCACGTGGCCGATCCGCAGACCTTCCTCAGCGAGCTGGCGCGGGTGACACGGCCCGGCGGGCTGATCTACGTGTCGTTCACCAACTGGCTGTCCCCGTGGGGCGGTCACGAGTGGGCGCCCTGGCACTACCTCGGCGCCGAGCGGGCCCGCGCCCGCTACCGGCGCCGTACCGGCAGACCCGCCAAGCACACGCTCGGCGAGAACCTCTTCCCGGTGCACATCGGCACCACCCTGCGGCAGGTGCGCGCCCGCGACGACATGCGGATCGTGTCGGCGCGCTCCCGCTACTGGCCGTTCCTGACGCGGACCGTGGTGAAGGTGCCCGGTCTGCGCGAGTTCGCCACCTGGAATCTCCTCCTCATCCTCCGGCGGTGTCCCGAATGACGACCACGGTCCAGGCTCCGCCCCCGGCGGCAGCCCCCACCAGCAGAGCATCCGCGGGACCTCCGGAGGGCCCGCGGTCACGCCGCTGGCTGCTCGGCTTCTGGGCGGTGGGGTTCGTCCTGTTCCTGGCGGTGCAGCCGGGCCGGCAGACCTTCGACACCAAGCTCGGCGTCACCGTCGACCCGGGTCAGTTCCTCGCGGACCTCGGCCAGTTGTGGCACAACCGGGGATCGTTCGGCGGGATCTCCGACCAGTACATCGGCTACGTGTGGCCGATGCTGCCGTACTACTGGCTGGCCGACCTGGTGCAGCTGCCGGTGTGGCTGGCCGAGCGGCTGTGGATGTCGCTGATCGTGTCGGTGGCGTTCTGGGGCGCGCTGCGACTGGCTGAACGGCTGCGCGTGGGCAGCGGGGCGTCGCGGCTGCTCGCGGCGGCCGCGTACGCGCTGTGGCCGGTGTTCACCGCGGTCGTCGGCTCGACGTCGGCCGCCGCGCTGCCGGGCGCACTGCTGCCGTGGGTGCTGCTGCCGCTGGCGGACGAGCGTTACTCGGCCCGGGCCGCCGCCCTGCGTTCGGCGCTGCTCGTGCCGTTCATGGGCGGCGTCAACGCGGCCTCGACGCTGGCGTCCCTGCTGCCGGTCGGGCTGTATCTGCTCTCCCGCCCGGCGGGGCCGCGGCGGCGCAGGCTGATCGCCTGGTGGACGCCGGCGATGATCGTGGCGACGGCGTGGTGGTGGATCCCGCTGCTGCTGCTCGGGGCCCACGGGGAGAACTTCCTCCCCTACACCGAGACGTCGCGGACGACCACGGACACCATGGCGGCGACCGAGGCACTGCGCGGCGCCGGCAACTGGGTGGCGTACCTGCACTTCGGCGAGGCGTGGCTGCCGGCCGGCTGGACCGTGGCCTCGTCGGCGGCCGTGATCGTCTGCTCGGCGCTCGCGGCGGGGCTGGGCCTCGCGGGCCTGGCCCGGCGGGACCTGCCGGAGCGGCGCTGGCTGGTGCTGACCGCGCTGGTGGCGGTGCTGGTGCTGCTGGCCGGGTACGGGGGCGCGTTCGGCGGCCCGTTCCACTCGGTGGTGCAGGGCTGGCTGGACGGATGGCTGGCGCCGTTCCGCAACATCTACAAGTTCCAGACGGGCCTCGCGCTGGCGTTCGTCCTGGGGCTGGCGCATCTGGTGGGGGTGTCGGCGCCGGCGCGCGGAGCCCACCACCGGATACGCGGACGGCGGTTCGCGCCGCTGATCGCGGCGGTGCTGGTCCTGCCGGGCCTGATGTGGCCCTACCTCAACGGGTCCGTCCTCGCCGCCGGTTCGTTCCAGGAGATACCCAAGTACTGGCAGGCGACGGCCGACTGGCTGAAGAAGAACTCCCCCGACTCGCGTGCCCTGGTCGTCCCCGCGACCGCGCACGGCATCCACACCTGGGGATCGACCATCGACCAGCCGCTGGACGTGGTCGCCGACTCCCGCTGGGCGCAACGCGACTACGTGCCGTTCGGCACCGCCGGGAACCGGCGCGCCATGGACGCGGTGGAGCAGCCGCTGCCGACCGGCGGCGAAGTCCCCGGTCTCGCCGACTACCTGAGCCGGGCGGGCGTCTTCTACGTGGTCGTCCGCAACGACCTCGACCCCGACCAGATCGGCCAGGTGCCGACGGCGACCGTCAAGCGCACCCTGGAACAGTCCGGGTACGAGCGGGCCGAGGGCCTCGGGCCGGTGATGACCGGCGGGGTGATCGCGTCCGGCACCCCGCTCCAGGTGGAGGGCCTGTATCCGCGGCAGCGGGCGGTGGAGATCTACCGTCCCGCCGGTGCGGACGTCCCCCGCCCGGGACAGGCGCGGCTGCTGCCGGTCGCCGACACCGCCGTGGTGTCCGGCGGGCCGGAGGCGCTGCTGCCGCTGGCGGACGAACTGCGGGGCCGGCCGGCCGTGCTGACCGGTGACGCCCACCCGGGGCTCGGCACCCCGCCGGTGCAGGTGACCGGCGACGGGATGCGCCGGGCGGACACCCGGTTCGGGCTGGTCAACGCCCATACGTCGTACACCTACACACGTGACGAGCGCAACGCGCCGGACGCCTCCCAGGACGCGGGTGAGCGGCCGCGCCAGATCCTGCCGAGCGAGGGCCTGGACCATCAGACGGTGGCCGAACTGCGCGGCGCCGACTCGGTGACGGCCTCCTCCTACGGCAACTGGCTGTTCCACCTTCCGCAGTACGACCCGGTGAACGCCTTCGACGGCAATCCGGACACCGCGTGGGTGGAGGGCGCGGAGGACTCCCCGAACGGACAGTGGCTGCGGATCGGCTTCAACGGCAGCTACGACATGCCGGACTCCGTCGGCCTGATCCCGCTCGCCCAGGACGGTGTGCGGGCGGCGCCGACCCGGGTACGGGTGGAGACGGAGAACGGGTCCGAGACGTCCTTCCTGCGGGCCAACGGCCTCAAGCAGCAGGTCAAGGCGCCCGCCGGGGCCACCGAGTGGATGAAGCTGACGATCGCCGGCTCGACGGCCGAGCGGCCGGGTCTCACCGGTGCGGGCTTCTCCGAGGTCGACCTGCCCGATGTGCAGGTGACACGGCTGCTGCGGCTGCCCACCGACGCCGGGAAGTCCACCGCCACCGCGCAGATCGTCTCCCTGCACCGGGCCGCCGACCCCACCGGGCTGTCCCTCACGGGCAGCGAGGCGGGGCTGCACCGGCGGTTCGACACGGGCACGTCGGGGACGTACGAGGTGGCGGCGAGCGCGGTGGCGGTGCCCGGTGAGGCACTGGACCGGCTGCTGTACGAGGTGGCACCCGGGCAGCCGAAGCGGATCACCGTGACCGCGGACTCCACGGCCCGGCTCGGCGCGGGACTGTCCGCGCGCAACCTCACCGACGGTGACCTGACCACCGCGTGGATCGCCGGCGGACGGCCCACCGTCCGTCTGAGCTGGCCGGACAAGCAGCCGGTCGACGAACTGGTGCTGGCCCCGGCCGGCGGGCTCTCCTCGCGGGCCACCGAGGTGCACATCAGCTCCCCGGACGGCGCGGCGATCGCCGGTGTCGACGAGAACGGCTGGGTCCGCTTCCCGCCGATCACCACCGACCGCCTCGACATCACGGTCACCGGGACCGCCCCGCTCACCCTGCACAACCCGGCGGTCGGCGCGGACATGCAACTGCCGGTGGGACTGACCGAGGCGTACCTCCCCGCCCTCGACGAGTACCGCACCCCGCAGCCGCGCGGGACACAGGAGTTCTCGCTGGAGTGCGGCAAGGGCCCGCTGCTGGCGGTGGACGGCGAACTGTACGAGACCGCGGTGCGCGGGACCGTACGGGATCTGGTGGAGCGGCGGCCGGTCGCGGTGACGCTGTGCCAGGACGGGCGCGACGCCGGTGCGCTGGAGCTGCCGGCGGGCACGCATCAGGTGGAGGGCGGTGACGCCGGCCCGCTGGCGCTGACGGACGTGACACTGACGCACGGGAACGTGCCGGAGACGTCGGCCTCCGCCCGTGAGCTGTCGATCCAGGACTGGCTGGGCGACCGCCGGGAGGTGGGCGTCGGCTCGGGAGCGGCCTCGTACCTCACGATGCACGAGAACCACAACGACGGCTGGAAGGCCACGCTGAACGGCGAGGAACTCACACCGCTGCGGCTGGACGGCTGGCAGCAGGGCTGGCGGATCCCGGCGGGCGAGGGCGGCACCGTGAAGCTGTCCTACACACCGGCCACCACCTACGACGCCGGGCTGATCGGCAGCGGGGCCGGGATCGCGGTACTGATCGGGCTGGTGCTGTGGCGCCGGAAGGCCGCCAACCCCGACGCGCCCCAGCCGGTGCCGCCGGCGTCGGTCAGTTCGGCCCTGGTGGCCCGCGCGTACTCCC
>NZ_NEUB01000038.1 GCF_002910825.1 Streptomyces sp. SM1
CCGCCGCCGAGGCCGACAAGCCGGCCGAGGCCCCCGCCGCCGAGGCGGAGAAGCCGGCCGAGGCCCCCGCCGCCGAGGCCGAGAAGCCCACCGAGGCCCCCGCCGCCGAGGCCGAGCAGGCCTGACCCCGTCAGAGCCGTTGACGGCGGGAGCGGTGACACGGGAACCGCTCCCGCCGTTCACCCGTAGGTCGGCGGCGCGCCGGGGACCTGCTCCAGTGCGGTCCCTGACCCCGCGGATCTGAGAACCTCCAGACTTCGAGAAAGATTCACAGACTCATGGCGAACTACACCGCCGCCGACGTCAAGAAGCTCCGGGAGCTCACCGGCGCCGGCATGATGGACTGCAAGAAGGCGCTGGACGAGGCCGACGGCAACGTCGACAAGGCCGTCGAGGCGCTCCGTATCAAGGGCCAGAAGGGTGTCGCCAAGCGCGAGGGCCGCTCCGCCGAGAACGGCGCCGTGGTCTCGATCATCGCCGGCGACAACTCCTCCGGTGTCCTCGTCGAGCTGAAGTGCGAGACGGACTTCGTCGCCAAGGGCGAGAAGTTCCAGGCCGCGGCCACCGCCATCGCCGAGCACATCACCAAGAGCGCCCCGGCCGACCTCGAGGCGCTGCTCGCCTCCGAGATCGAGGCCGGCAAGACCGTCCAGGCGTTCGTGGACGAGGCCAACGCCAACCTGGGCGAGAAGATCGTCCTGGATCGCTTCGCGCAGTACGCCGACGGCTACGTCACCGCGTACATGCACCGCACGATGCCCGACCTGCCCCCGCAGATCGGTGTGCTCGTCGAGCTCGACAAGCCCAACGCCGAGGTCGCCAAGGGCATCGCCCAGCACATCGCCGCCTTCGCGCCGAAGTACCTCGCCAAGGAGGACGTGCCGGCCGAGGTCGTCGAGTCCGAGCGCCGCATCGCCGAGGAGACCACCCGCGCCGAGGGCAAGCCCGAGGCCGCGATCTCCAAGATCGTCGAGGGTCGTCTGAACGGCTTCTTCAAGGACGCCACCCTGCTCGGCCAGCCCTACGCGCTGGACAACAAGAAGTCCGTCCAGAAGATCCTGGACGAGGCCGGTGTCACCCTGAAGCGCTTCACGCGCATCAAGGTCGGCATCTGAGTCCGTACCGCGACGGGCGCGCGACCCCGATAGGGTCGACAGCAGTCGTTCGGACACGCGTCCGCACACGCGCGCGTGCCGGACGACAGCAGATCTGACAAGGAGGCCATTGCCGCATGGGATGCGAACACCGCCCCACCGGCAATGGCCTTCTTCGTATGTGCAACACGCGAAAGAGGCGGGATCCCCGATGACCACCAAGGCTGAGAAGAGCGACGACGGCAAAGTACGCGGCCGGTTCATGCTGAAGCTGTCCGGAGAAGCCTTCTCCGGTGGCGGCGGCCTGGGCGTCGACCCCGACGTGGTGCACGCCATCGCGCGTGAGATCGCCGCCGTCGTCCGGGACGGCGCGGAGATCGCGATCGTCATCGGCGGCGGCAACTTCTTCCGCGGCGCCGAGCTCCAGGTGCGCGGCATGGACCGCGCCCGCTCCGACTACATGGGCATGCTCGGCACCGTGATGAACTGCCTCGCCCTCCAGGACTTCCTGGAGAAGGAGGGCGTCGACTGCCGCGTGCAGACCGCCATCACCATGGGGCAGGTCGCCGAGCCCTACATCCCGCTGCGCGCGGTGCGGCACCTGGAGAAGGGCCGCGTGGTCATCTTCGGCGCCGGCATGGGGATGCCGTACTTCTCCACCGACACCACCGCCGCGCAGCGCGCCCTGGAGATCGACGCCGAGGCGCTGCTCATGGGCAAGAACGGCGTGGACGGGGTCTACGACTCGGACCCGAAGACCAACCCCGACGCCGTGAAGTTCGACGCGCTCGGCTACGGCGAGGTCATCACCCGGGACCTGAAGGTCGCCGACGCCACGGCCGTCACCCTGTGCCGGGACAACAGCCTGCCGATCGTCGTCTTCGAGCTTCTGAAGGAGGGCAACATCGCCCGCGCCGTCAAGGGTGAGAAGATCGGCACGCTGGTGGGTGACCAAGCCGGGCGCAACTGACCGGGGGATGGACAATGTCCTGCCGGTCGGGAACCGTGCAGGAAGAAGACGCGACGCAGCCGGCCGCCGCCCCGAAGAGGAACCGCAGCCGGGCCTACTCAAGACACGCAGGAGCAAGTGGTGATCGAAGAGACCCTCCTCGAGGCCGAGGAGAAGATGGAGAAGGCCGTCGTGGTCGCCAAGGAGGACTTCGCCGCGATCCGCACCGGCCGTGCGCACCCGGCGATGTTCAACAAGATCGTGGCCGACTACTACGGCGCGCCGACGCCGATCAACCAGCTGGCCTCGTTCTCCGTGCCCGAGCCGCGCATGGCCGTGGTGACGCCGTTCGACAAGACCGCGCTGCGCAACATCGAGCAGGCGATCCGCGACTCCGACCTGGGCGTCAACCCGAGCAACGACGGCAACATCATCCGGGTGGTGTTCCCCGAGCTGACCGAGGAGCGCCGTCGCGACTACATCAAGGTCGCGAAGAGCAAGGGTGAGGACGCCAAGATCTCGATCCGCTCCGTGCGCCGCAAGGCCAAGGAGACCATCGACAAGATGATCAAGGACGGCGAGGTCGGCGAGGACGAGGGCCGCCGTGCGGAGAAGGAGCTCGACGACACCACCGCGAAGTACGTCGCCCAGGTGGACGAGCTCCTGAAGCACAAGGAAGCCGAGTTGCTCGAGGTCTGATGAACGACTCTTCCTGGAGGGCGCCGCAGACCGGGTACTGGGGCCCGCCCGACCATGTGCCCGGCCATGCGCCCGGCCAGGGAGCCGCCCAGGCGGGTCCCGCGTACGATGCGCACTACGCGCAGCAGACTCGCCCCATGCCCGTCGTGCCCGACGTACCCGAACACGGCGGAGACCAGGATGTGGAACAGGGGGCCGCTCGGCTGAGCGGCCCCCTGTTCCGAGACGAGATGCCGCAGGCACGGCCCCATCCCGGGGAGGTGTCGCAGAATCCGGAGCCCATGCCCCACGCCCCGCAGCCGGCGCCCGCCCCGCAGAAGAAGACCGCAGGGCGCGACCTCGGTTCCGCGATAGGCGTCGGCGTCGGCCTGGGGGCGGTGATCGTCGCCTCGCTGTTCGTCGTCAAGGCCGCCTTCGTCGGCGTGGTCGCCGTCGCCGTCGTGGTGGGCCTGTGGGAGCTGACCAGCCGGCTCGAGGAGCGCAAGGGCATCAAGGTGCCCCTCGTCCCGCTGGCGCTCGGTGGCGCGGCCATGGTCGTCGCCGGGTACGCGCGGGGGGCCGAGGGCGCGTGGGTCGCCATGGCGCTCACCACGCTGGCGGTACTCGTCTGGCGTATGACGGCGCCGCCCGAGGGTTACCTCAGGGATGTCACGGCGGGCGTCTTCGCGGTGTTCTACGTCCCGTTCCTCGCGACCTTCGTCGCGATGATGCTCACCGCCGAGGACGGCGCCTGGCGCGTCCTCGTCTTCCTCCTGCTCACCGTGGTCAGCGACACGGGTGCGTACGCCGTGGGCTGGCGCTTCGGCACGCACAAGCTCGCCCCCAGGATCAGCCCCGGCAAGACCCGCGAGGGCCTGCTGGGCGCGATCGGCTTCGCGATGGTGGCGGGCGCGCTGTGCATGCAGTTCCTGATCGACGACGGCAGCTGGTGGCAGGGCCTGCTGCTCGGCCTCGCCGTCGCCGCCAGCGCCACCCTGGGCGACCTCGGCGAGTCGATGATCAAACGCGATCTCGGCATCAAGGACATGGGCACCCTGCTCCCCGGTCACGGCGGCATCATGGACCGGCTCGACTCGTTGCTGCCCACGGCGCCGGTGGTGTGGCTGCTGCTGGTCATCTTCGTGGGGCCGGCCTGACCCGCTCACCACGCCGGCACGGCAGGGCCGTCCCGTGCCGGCGGACCTGCCTGTTCACCGCATCCCGTCGGGACGGATCCCGACGGGATGCGCTCGCGCCCGTCGCGCCCGCACCGAGATGACCACCGCCCCGGACCGGGCCTGTCACCCGGGTAGTCCCTCCCGGCGGACGCACACCGGCTCGTGGGGCCGGTCCCCGCGGCCGGACACCGGCCGTCAGTGTTCCCCGGGGCCGACGACGCCCGGCCGGCGCAGCGCCACCATGGCGACGTCATCCTCGAGCCGGGCCCCCGAGTACCGCCGCAGGTCCGCGTGGAGCGTGCTCAGCAGCGCCTCCGGTTCCTTCTCCGTCCAGCGCCGCACCCGCTCGGCGAGTGGATAGAAGGCCCCTGCTCCGTCGCGGGCCTCGGTCACCCCGTCGGTGTACAGCAGCAGCGTGGACCCGGGCGGCATGGCGGCGGTGTCCACGACCGGGCCGTCGGCGTTCAGGTCGCCCAGGCCCAGGGGCGGGGCCGGAACGGTCGGTCCGAGAGCCGTGACGGTGCCCCTGTGGAGCAGCAGGGGCGGCGGATGGCCGAGGTTCACCAGACGCATACGGCCGTCGTCGGCCAGCTCGACCACCACGGCGGTGACGAACGACTCGGCCGTGAACCGGTCGGCCGGTCCGTCGCGCGGACCGGTACCGGCGGACTGCTCCCGGACCTCCTGGCGGAACGCCGCCTCGATCTCACCCGCCGTCTCGAGCAGGGGGATGTCGTGCCGCGCCGTCCACCGGAAGCCGTTCAGCACGCACCCGACGATCTCCAGGGAGGCCAGCCCCTTGCCCTGGACGTCCCCGATGAGCACCCGCGTGGTGTGCCCGGACCGGGTGAGGGCGTAGAGATCACCGCCCACGGCGGCCTCCTCGTCCGCCGCCAGGTACAGCGAGGCCACGCCGAAGGGGCCGGCCCGGGCGGGGAGCGGGTGCAGCAGCACCCGTTGGGTGACCTCGGCCACCCAGCGGGAGGCGGCCAGCCGGCGCTCACCGCGCACCCGCACGGCGCCGGCCGCCACGGACGCCGCGCTGATCAGCGACAGGGTGATGATCTGGACCGGGAAGTTCGCCGTGTGTCCGTCTGCTGGTTCGCCGCGGCGGCCGTCACCGCGCAGGGGAACGCCACGGCGAGCACCACGAGGACGCACACGGGTGTGCAGAAGATCGCGGCGAAGGTCGGGCCGGCCACCATCAGCGGACCGAGGCGCACATCCTGTCCCGCCACCAGGTCCACCAGCAGCAGGACCAACGGCAGCAGGCAGAAGGCCGCCACCTGGATCGCGGGATGCCGCAGGGCGCCGGACGCCAGTGCCCTGGTGGTGATGGCCCGCACATCGATCACCTCCGGAACCGACCTCGCCCACCGAGAACTTCAAGGCGATATGTGTATATACGGGACGAGTCTGCCCCGATCGCCACGCGGCCGGGGCGGGGACGGGTACGGAAGCGCCCGGGAGTGGAGATGACCTCCGCGCGTGTCTGCGACACTGGGAAGGCCATGCCTAAGCCCGGAGAACTCACATTCGTAGCGCCGCGCGGAGCGAAGAAGCCGCCGCGGCACCTTGCCGATCTCACGCCCGCCGAGCGCAAGGAGGCGGTCGCCGCGGCCGGTGAGAAGCCGTTTCGCGCCAAGCAGCTCTCGCAGCACTACTTCGCGCGGTACGCGCACGAGCCGGAGCAGTGGACCGACATCCCGGCCGGCTCGCGCGGCAGACTCCAGGAGGCGCTGCTTCCGGAGCTGATGACGGTCGTGCGGCATCTGTCCACCGACCAGGGCACCACCCGTAAGACGCTGTGGAAGCTGTTCGACGGGACGCTCGTCGAGTCGGTGCTGATGCGGTACCCGGACCGGGTGACCATGTGCATCAGCTCCCAGGCGGGCTGCGGCATGAACTGCCCGTTCTGCGCGACCGGGCAGGCCGGGCTGGACCGCAATCTGTCGACCGCCGAGATCGTCCACCAGATCGTGGACGGGATGCGGGCGCTGCGGGACGGCGAGGTGCCGGGCGGCCCGGCGCGGCTCAGCAACATCGTGTTCATGGGCATGGGTGAGCCGCTCGCCAACTACAACCGGGTCGTCGGGGCCATCCGCCGCCTCACCGACCCCGAGCCGGACGGGCTCGGGCTGTCGCAGCGCGGGATCACCGTGTCCACCGTCGGGCTCGTGCCGGCGATCCACCGGTTCACCGGCGAGGGCTTCAAGTGCCGGCTCGCCATCTCGCTGCACGCCCCCGACGACGAGCTGCGCGACACCCTCGTCCCCGTGAACACGCGGTGGAAGGTGCGCGAGGTGCTCGACGCCGGGTTCGAGTACGCGGCCACGTCCGGGCGGCGGCTGTCCATCGAGTACGCGCTCATCCGGGACATCAACGACCAGGCCTGGCGCGGTGACCGTCTCGGGCGGATGCTCAAGGGCCGTCCCGTGCACGTCAACCTCATCCCGCTCAACCCCACGCCCGGCTCCAAGTGGACCGCCTCCCGCCCCGAGGACGAGAAGGCGTTCATGGAGGCCATCGCCGCGCACGGTGTGCCGGTGACGATCCGGGACACCCGTGGGCAGGAGATCGACGGGGCGTGCGGCCAGCTCGCCGCGAGCGAGCGGTAGGGTGACCCGGGTACGCCACAGTTGAATACATCTTCATATTCCGACAGGGGAGCGCCACAGCGCTGAGAGTGCGGCACCGGCCGCAGACCCTCCGAACCTGGCCCAGGTCATTCTGGGTAGGGAGATCGGTCATCACTCGAGCTGTTGCGCCCTGCCCGGGACGTCATCCGGACGTCCCGGGCAGGGCCGCGTCTCTTCCTGGTCACTCCAGGAGGAATCAAGTGGGTATCACCAAGAAGGTCACCGCCCTGGCCGTCGGGCTGGGACTGGTCACGCTGTCCGCGTGCGGGTCGTCCGACGGGGACGGCGGTGGCAGCGGCGGCGGGTCCAAGACCGTGACCCTCGTCAGCCACAACTCGTGGGCCGTGTCGAAGGACGTCGTCGCCGCCTTCGAGGAGCAGTCCGGCTACGAGCTCAAGGTCCTCGAGGACGGCGACGCCGGGCAGGCCGTGAACAAGGCGATCCTGACCAAGGACAACCCCCAGGGCGACGTCTTCTTCGGCGTCGACAACACCCTGCTCTCCCGCGCCCTCGACAACGGGCTGTTCCAGCCGTACGAGGCGAAGGGCTCCGATCTCGTCCTCGACGAGTACCTCGTGGACCAGGACAAGCACCGGGTCACCCCGGTCGACAGCGGTGACGTCTGCGTCAACTATGACAAGGCATGGTTCAGCGAGCACGACCTGAACCCGCCGAAGACCCTCGACGACCTGATCAAGCCGGAGTACAAGGACCTCCTCGTCGTCGAGAACGCCTCCACCTCCTCGCCCGGCCTGGGCTTCCTGCTGGGCACGGCCGCGAAGTACGGCGACGAGGGCTGGCAGGACTACTGGAAGAAGCTCAAGGCCAACGGCGTGAAGGTGGTCGACGGCTGGGAGCAGGCGTACAACGAGGAGTTCTCCGGCTCGGCCGGCGGCAAGAAGGCCAAGGCCGACCGGCCGCTGGTGGTGTCGTACGCCTCCTCGCCGCCGGCCGAGGTCATCTACGCCGACCCGAGGCCGGAGACCGCGCCCACCGGCGTCGCCGAGGACACCTGCTTCCGCCAGGTCGAGTACGCGGGGCTGCTGAGCAACGCGAAGAACCCCGAGGGCGGCAAGGCGCTGCTGGACTTTTTGATCAGCAAGACGTTCCAGGACGACATGCCGCTCAACATGTTCGTGTATCCGGTGCGGGAGGGCGCCCAGGTGCCCGAGGAGTTCGTGAAGTTCGGGCCGCAGGCGAAGGACCCGGCGACCATGGATCCGGAGAAGATCGCCGCCAACCGTGACCAGTGGGTCAAGTCGTGGACCTCGCTCGTACTGAGGTGACGCGAGCCGCGGCGAAGCGGCGCGGGAGCGCGGCGCGGCTCGGCCTGATGGCCGTGCCGGTCGCGTTCTTCGCCGTGTTCTTCGCCTATCCCGTCGCCGCGATCGTCGCGCGCGGACTGAAGCCCGACGGGATCTGGCAGTTCGGGCGGATCGGGGACGTACTGGCGCAGTCCGACGTCCGGCAGGTGCTGTGGTTCACCACCTGGCAGGCGCTGGCCTCCACCGCCCTCACCCTGCTGATCGCCCTGCCCGGCGCGTACGTCTTCGCCCGCTTCGACTTCCCCGGCAAGCAGGTGCTGCGGGCCGTGGTCACCGTGCCGTTCGTGCTGCCGACGGTCGTCGTCGGTACGGCGTTCATGGCGCTGGCCGGGCGCGGTGGCCTGCTCGACGAACTCTGGGGCGTACGGCTGGACACCACGGTGTGGGCGATCCTGCTCGCGCACGTCTTCTTCAACTACGCCGTGGTCGTACGCACCGTGGGCGGACTGTGGTCCCAGCTCGACCCGCGGCAGGAGGAGGCCGCGCGGATGCTCGGCGCCTCGCGGTTCGCGGCCTGGCGGTCCGTCACCCTGCCCGCGCTCGCGCCGGCCGTGGCCGCCGCCGCGCTGATGGTCTTCCTGTTCACCTTCACCTCCTTCGGCGTGGTGCAGATCCTGGGCGGGCCCGCCTTCTCCACCCTCGAGGTGGAGATCTACCGGCAGACCTCCGAGATCTTCGACCTGTCCACGGCCGCCGTCCTGACGATGATCCAGTTCGTCGCGGTGGGCTCGGTCCTCGCCCTGCACGCCTGGACCGTACGGCGCCGGGAGACCGCGCTGCGGCTGGTGGACGCCACGGTGACCGCGAGGCGCCCGCGCGGCGCGGGGCAGTGGGCGCTGCTCGGCGGAGTCGTCGCCACCGTCGCCGTGCTGATCATGCTGCCCCTCGCGGTACTGGTGGAACGGTCCTTCGGCGACGCGGGCCTCGGCTACTACCGGGCGCTGACCGAGGACGACGGGGGAGTGTTCCTCGTCGCGCCCATCGAGGCGGTCGGCAACTCGCTTCAGTACGCCGTCGCCGCCACCGCCATCGCCGTGGTGATCGGCGGTCTCGCCGCCGTCGCGCTGACCCGGCGGGACGCGGGGCGGCTGGTGCGCGGGTTCGACGCGCTGCTGATGCTGCCGCTCGGGGTGTCGGCGGTGACCGTGGGCTTCGGTTTCCTGATCGCCCTCGACGAGCCGCCGCTGGACCTCAGGGCCTCCTGGATCCTGGTCCCGCTCGCCCAGGCACTGGTCGGTGTCCCCTTCGTCGTACGGACCATGCTGCCCGTGCTGCGGGCCGTGGACGTACGGCTGCGAGAGGCGGCGGCGGTGCTCGGGGCGTCGCCGTGGCGGGCGTGGCGGGAAGTGGACCTGCCGCTGGTGCGGCGGGCGCTGCTGATCGCGGCCGGGTTCGCCTTCGCCGTGTCGCTCGGGGAGTTCGGGGCGACGGTGTTCATCGCGCGGCCGGAGAACCCGACCCTGCCGGTGGCCGTGGCGCGGCTGCTGGGGCGGCCCGGAGAACTCAACTACGGCCAGGCGATGGCCCTGTCGACGATTCTGATGATCGTGTGCGCGGTGGCGCTGCTCGTACTGGAGCGGCTGCGGACCGACAGAACCGGGGAGTTCTAGATGCTGCTGAGCCTTGAGGCCGCGACGGTCCGCTTCGGCGGGCGGGCCGTGCTGGACGCCGTCGGTCTGGGGGTCGCCGAGCAGGAGACCGTGTGCGTGCTCGGGCCCAGCGGCAGCGGCAAGTCGACGCTGCTGCGGGCGGTCGCCGGGCTGCAGCCCCTCGACTCCGGGCGGATCCGGCTCGACGGACGGGACCAGTCGGGCGTGCCCGCGCACAAGCGCGGGGTCGGGCTGATGTTCCAGGACCATCAGCTGTTCCCGCAGCGGGACGTGGGCGGCAACGTGGCCTTCGGGCTGCGGATGCACGGCGCGTCACGCGGTGAACAGGCGCAGCGCGTACGGGAGTTGCTGGACCTGGTGGGGCTGCCGGGGGCGGCCGGACGGGCCGTCGCCGCGCTGTCCGGCGGTGAGCAGCAGCGGGTCGCGCTGGCCCGCGCCCTCGCCCCCAGCCCCCGGCTGCTCATGCTCGACGAGCCGCTGGGCCAGCTCGACCGATCGCTCAGGGAACGCCTCGTCGTCGAACTGCGGGAGCTGTTCGGCAGGCTGGGCACCACGGTGCTCGCGGTCACCCACGACCAGGGCGAGGCGTTCGCCCTGGCCGACCGGGTGGTGGTGATGCGGGACGGGCGGATCGCCCAGTCCGGTACGCCGCTCGAGGTGTGGCAGCGGCCGGCCGACGCGTTCGTGGCGCGCTTCCTCGGCTTCGAGAACGTCGTCGGGGCGACGGTGGCGGACGGGATCGCCGTGACCCCCTGGGGCAAGGTCCCCGTGCCGGACGGCGCCCCGCAGGGCACGCGCACCCTGCTCGTCCGGCCGGCCGGTGTCCGTCTGGTCCCGGCCGACGAGGGTCTGCGCTGCACGGTGGCCGCGCGCACCTTCCGGGGCACCCATGTCGCCGTCCGTCTCCAGCCCGACGACGCGCCCCGCCTGGAGGCGGCCTGCGCGCTCAGGGCCGCGCCCGGGGTCGGGGACGAGGTGGGCGTGGAGTTCGACGCCGCGGAAATCGCCGTGCTGGGGTGAGCGCGTCCTTCTGGGGTGTGCGGCATGACCCGACTCACGCACGACCGCTACTGCCGGGAGATCGAGCGACAGGTGGCGCAGTTGAGGACCGTCGTGACATCCGGCGCCGATCTGTCCGGCACGGTGCCCACCACCCCCGACTGGTCCCTGGAGCAGCTCGTACGGCATGTCGGCGGCTCCCTGCGCTGGGCCGCGCTGATGGTGCGCACCAAGGCGGAGGACGAGATCCCCGAGGAGCGGGTGCCGGGATTCGAAGGGCCCGCGGTCCGCGGCGACCGTGGTGCGCTGGACGCGTGGCTGGCGGAGTGCGGCGAGCTGGTCGTCGGGGCGCTGCGGGACGCCGGGCCGGACGCGACGGTGTGGAGCTGGGCGGGGATCTGCGACGCCGGGTTCTGGGCCCGCCGTACGACGCACGAGCTGATCGTCCACTGTGCGGACGCGGCCCTCGCCGCCGGGCTGCCCCTCGAGGTCGCCCCCGATGCCGCCGGTGACGCCGTCGACGAGTGGCTGGAGATCGTGGAGTGGGCACAGCGGACGCTGCCGGAGGACACGGTCCATGAACTGCGCGGGCCCCGGCGGACGATCCAGCTGCACGCCACGGACATCGGTGCGGAGGTGAACGCCGGGCGAGGCGAGACGGAGGTCCCCCCGGCCGGAGGGTGGGGGAGGTTGATCGAACTCACCGAGGACGGTGTCTCCTGGCGCCGCGGCCACGAGAGGGCCACCGTCGTGCTGCGTGGCCCGATCACCTCCGTGCTCCTCGCCTTCTACCGCCGGCTGCCGCTGGACGGGCCGGAGCTGGAGGTGCTCGGTGAGCGGGAGGCGCTGGAACTCTGGCTGGAGCGGGCGACGTTCGGCTGAGCGGCCGGGTCACGGAAGTGGCCCGCCCCCCTGAACAGGGAGCGGGCCACCCGTGTGTGCGTGAGACGTCAGCGCTCGCTGTTGGTCCCCCGGCGGCGCATGCCGAAGAAGACCGCGCCACCGCCGACCGCGACGAGAGCGGCCGCGATGCCGGCGATCAGTCCGGTGTGGGAGTCGGCACCGGTCTCGGCGAGGTTCGACTCACCGGCCGGGGACGGCGCGTTGCTCGAGGTGTCCGCCGGAGGGGTGCTGTCGCTCTCCGACGGGGACGGGGCCGGCGCGCCGGGCTCCTCGGCCGGGGGCGAGGAGGGCTCCGACGCAGACGGCTCGGGCTCCTCCTGGGCCGGGGGCTCCTCGTCCGTCCCGCAGGCCGTCGCCGGGGTGGTCAGGTTCGGCTTGATGTCCTCGTCGACGTAGGGCTTCGCCTTGACGTGGATGCGGTACTCGGCGTTCGGCTTCCACTCCTCCTCGAAGGTGATGGTGGTGCCCTCACGGGTGCCCTTGACCACCTGCTCGCCGATCTTCTCGATGTCGGCGCCGTTGTTCTGCAGGAACACGGTGACGGTCGCGGGGACACCGGCCGGGTCGACGTCGGTCACGGTGATGACACCGTTGTCACCATCGCACGTGGCCTCGGCCGAGAACTCGTTGATGTTGCACGCCGCCGCGGTGCCGGCGACGCCGAGCGCGAGGGCGGCGGACGCGGAGGCGACACCGAAGACGCGTACGGAGCGCGCTACGGTACGGCGTGATATGGACAGAACTGCCACGTTTGTCCTTTACGGGATGCGCAAATGCGGAGGGTTGAGGGGGTGTTGACGGGACATCAGCACCCCCTGGAAGCTCCCAGGTCTATAAGCGCCCCATAAGTAGTGTCAACGCATATGCCGATCGCAGGCCCGGGTTTTGCCTGCTTATTAACCGCCCAGGCGTTTCAGCGCCTCCGGCGCCTCCTCGATCCGGTCCACGAGGGCGATCCGCGCCTCCATCGGCCGCTCCCGGGCGAGGGACCGCAGCAGCGGCCAGGCGGGCAGCTTCTCCGTCCAGTGGGACCGGTCGACCAGCACCATGGGCGTGGGCTCACCGCGCGACCGGTAGTAGTTCGGCGTCGTGTTGTCGAAGATCTCCTGCACCGTGCCGGCGGCACCGGGCAGGAACACGACCCCCGCGTTGCAGCGGGCGAGCAGGCCGTCCTCGCGGGTGGCGTTGGCGAAGTACTTCGCGATGTGCGAGGCGAAGGCGTTCGGCGGCTCGTGGCCGTAGAACCAGGTGGGGATGCCGACCGAGTGATTGCCCTGCGGCCAGCGGGTGCGCACCTCGAAGGCGGTACGCGCCCAGTCGGTGATCGACGGAGTGAACGACGGCGCGGCCGACAGGAGTTCGCAGGCCTCGTCGAGCATGTCGTCGTCGTACGGGGCGGCGTAGGCGCCGAGGTTCGCGGCCTCCATCGCGCCCGGACCGCCGCCTGTCGCCACCGTGAAGCCGGCGTGGCTCAGCGCCCGTCCGAGGCGGGCGGCACCCCGGAACTCCTCGGTGCCGCGGGCCATCGCGTGACCGCCCATCACGCCCACGACCCGCGCGCCGCGCAGCAGTTCGTCGAGGGTGTCGGACATGGAGTCGTCGTGCACCGCGCGCAGCATGGAGGCGAAGATGTCGCCGCTCGCCCCGGTCCGCTGGAACCAGGCGTAGGCCAGCGCGTCCGGGGTCGCCTCGTACCCCTTGTCGAGCGAGGCGAACAGGTCGCCGGGTGTGTAGAGATGCCCCCGGTACGGGTCGAAGGGCAGGCCGGGGACGGGCGGCAGGACGAGCGCCCCGTCGGTGCGGAGCTTCTCGGCCGCGTCCGGGCGCATCCGGCAGCCGAGGAACACGGCCTCGGCCGTGTCCGTGCCGAGCAACTCACGGGTCCGGTCGGTCAGATCGACGGCCTGGACACGGAACCCGGAGAGCGTGCCGCGCGAGGAGACGACGGCGTCGAACTCCTCGAGCGTCTCGATCTCGCGATCCCCGTGATGGACGGCATGGGCGGGACTGGTCTGCACCCGCCCATGCTAGGGCAGGCCCTGGGCCCCACCGTCCGTCAGCCCTCCACGGCGGCCGGGTCCATCCACACGATCTCCCAGGTGTGGCCGTCGAGGTCGTCGAAGGAGCGGCCGTACATGAAGCCGTGGTCCTGGGTCTCGCCGGCCGTGGACCCGCCCGCGGCCAGGGCCTTGTCCACCAGTTCGTCGACCTTCTCGCGGCTCTCGGCGCTCAGCGCGATCAGCACCTCGCTGCTCTTCGTGGCGTCCGCGATCTCCTTCTTCGTGAACTCCGCGTACTTCTGCCTGGTCAGCAGCATCGCGATGATCGAGTCGCTGATCACGACCGAGGCGGCGGTCTCGTCGCTGAACTGCGGGTTGATGGAGTAGCCGAGCTCCGTGAAGAACTTCTTCGAGGCGTCGAGGTCGTCGACGGGCAGGTTCACGAAGATCATCTGCTGGTACATGGCGGGGCCTCTTCCGTTCGGTTCCGTGCTGTTCATGGGGTAGACCGAGGGCCCGCGCGGAACTCATCGGCCCGCGGAGATCTTTTTCGGGCTCTTCTCGCACGGCCCTCGGCGGCCCCCCGTCGCGCGGCGCTCAGCCGGTCAGCGGCCACGCCGACAGCTGGGCCACGACCAGCGACAACGGTCCGAAGAGGGCCAGCAGCACACCCGCGCGGAGCGCCGCCGCCCTGCGCAGCGTCACGGTGGGCGCCCCGAGGAGGCGCAGTGCCGCGGTGGTGTCGGCGCGGGCCTGCCGGGACTCGACGGCGGCCGTCAGCAGGGTCGCCACCGTGCAGCCGGCCACCAGCAGCAGCCCGAGGGCGACGAGCGGACCGGAGGACGCGTCCTCGCGCTCGTGCAGCGAGGCCATCGCGTAC
>NZ_NEUB01000407.1 GCF_002910825.1 Streptomyces sp. SM1
CCCCGCGCCGTATCTGCTGATGACCGCCTGCCCGGGTTCGCCCTGGAGCGAGGCGCCGCCGGCCGAGGCGGAACGGGCGGAACTGCGCGGTGAGCTCGGCCGTCGGGTGGCCCGGCTGCACCGGGTGACGGGGCCCGGGTTCGGGTATCCGTCCGGTGCTCTCGGTCCGCTCGCCCCCGACTGGCGGACCGCGTTCACCGCGATGACCGACGCCGTGCTCGCCGACGCCCGTGACCACCGTGCCCGGCTGCCCCGCCCGGCCGACGAGGTGGCGGCGGTGATCCGCCGTGGCGCGGCGGCGCTCGACGAGGTCACCGTGCCGGCGCTGGTCCACTTCGATCTCTGGCCGGGCAACATCCTGGTGGAGCACCCGCGCGAGGGGAAGGCCCGGCTCGGCGGCCTCATCGACGGGGAGCGCATGTTCTGGGGCGACCCGCTCGCGGACTTCGTCTCGCTGGCGCTGCTCGGCGACATCCGGGAGGACGAGGCGTTCCTCACCGGCTACCGGGAGGCCGGGGGCCGCGCCGGGTTCGGTACGGCGGCCCGCGTCCGTCTCGCCCTCTACCGGGCCTACCTCTACCTGATCATGCTCACGGAGACCGTGCCGAGGGCGGTCGGCGAAGAACACGAGCGCCGGGTCCGGGACACCGTCGCCCCCGAACTGACGGCCGCGCTGGACGACATCGAGGAGCTCGGCCGGGACGTCGAGTCCACGTGAGTGCGCGGCATCGAGTTCACGGCATTGAATAAGGCGGCAGGAAAGTTCGCCCCGTCCCGCTCCTCAACGGTAGGTTGCAGGTCGGGCAGGGTTCCGGAGGGAGTCACATGGCGGGGCGGAGCGGGCGCACGGTGCGCGATCTCAGGCGGGCCAACCGCGCGGCCGTACTCCAGCGGCTGTACTTCGACGGCCCGCTCAGCCGCTTCGAACTCGGTCCCGCGACCGGGCTCAGTTCCGGATCCGTGAGCAACGTCGTCGCCGACCTGGCCGCCGACGGGCTGGTGGAGGAGGCCGGCAGCGTCGACTCCGACGGCGGCCGTCCGCGCACCCTGCTGCGGGTGGCGCCGGCCAGCGGCCACATGATCGGCGTCGACGTGGGCGAGACCCGGGTGCGCGTCGAACTGTTCGACCTGACCCTCACCGAACTCGCCCGCGCGCAGCGCCCGCTGGAGCAGCAGCGCTACGAGGTGGAGGTCATCGTCGACCACATCCGCTCCGGCATCGACGAGGTGCTCGCCACCGCCGGACTCGCCCCCGAGCGGCTCCTCGGCGTCGGTATAGGCGTTCCGGGCATCGTCGAGCGCACGCACGACCGGGGGGCCGTCGTGCACGGCCAGACCATCGGCTGGGACGCGATCCCCCTGGAGTCCCTGCTGCGCGGCGGCTCACCGCTGCCCGGCACCGTGCCGTACTTCATCGACAACGGCGCGAAGACCCTCGGCCAGGCCGAGATGTGGTTCGGGGCCGGCCGCGGCGCTCGCAACGCGCTCGTGGTGCTCTTCGGCTCCGGCGTCGGCGCCTGCCTGGTCACGCCCGAGGTCGAACACGGCCGGGCGGTGGAATGGGGGCATCTGACCGTACGGGTCCGGGGCCGCCGCTGCCGCTGCGGCGCGCTGGGCTGCCTGGAGGCGTACGCGGGCGCCGAGTCGCTGCTCGCCCGGTGGGCCGAGGAGGGCGGCGGCCCGGTACCCGGGGGACCGGACGAGGAGACGGCGCTCACGGCCATGCTCGCCGCCGCCTACCCCGCCGACGGCACCGCCCCCGATCCGGTCGCGCTCGCCGTCCTGGAGGAGACCGCCGAGTATCTGGGCGCGGGCCTCTCCGACCTGATCAACCTCTTCCAGCCGGAGCGCATCCTCATGGGGGGCTGGGCCGGCCTGCAGCTCGGCTCCCGCTTCCTGCCGGCCGTACGCAAGCACGCACGGTCGTACGCGCTGCGCCACCCGGCCGGGAAGGTGACGATCGAACTGGGCCGGCTGGGCCCCGACGCGGTCACCGTGGGCGCCGCGATCCTGCCGCTCGCCGACTTCTTCACC
>NZ_NEUB01000408.1 GCF_002910825.1 Streptomyces sp. SM1
CTCGAGGGCGCGTCCCACGTGGCGGGCGAACCGGGTCACGGTGTCCGGGTCGAACAGATCGGCGGCGTACTCGACGTTGAGGGCGAACCGGTCCGGCCGGATCACGAAGGTGGCGGTCAGGTCGAACTTGGCCGACCCCCAGGGCAGCGCGAAGTCGGCCGTCTGCGTGCCGGGCAGGCCGGCGTCGGCGGTGGAGGACTCCTGGACGTCGACCATGGCCTGGAACAGCGGGTTGCGGGACAGGTCGCGCTCGGGCCGCAGCCGCTCCACGACCTGTTCGAAGGGCACTTCCTGGTGGTCGAAGGCGCCGAGGACGACGTCGCGTACGCGGTCCACGAGGGCGCCGAAGGAGGGCCGCCCGGACAGGTCGGTGCGCAGGACGACGGTGTTGACGAAGAAGCCGATCAGCGGCTCCAGTTCGAGCCGTCCGCGTCCGGCGACGGGTGTGCCCACGCAGATGTCGGTCTGTCCGGTCCAGCGGGCCAGGACTGTCTGCGCGGCGGCCAGCAGCACCATGAAGCGGGTTGCGCCGCGGTCGCGGGCGAGGGCGTCGGCGCGGTCGACGAGGGCCGGGGGCAGGTCGATCTCGAGGGCACCGCCGCGGCCGGTGAAGGCGGGCGGCCGCGGCCGGTCGGTGGGCAGTTCCAGCACCGGTGCGCCGTCGAGGACCCGTTGCCAGTAGGCGAGTTGAGGTTCCAGGGCGCCGCTGTCGGCGCGGTCGCGCTGCCACACGGCGTAGTCGCCGTACTGCACGGGCAGCGGTGCGGACGGGGCGCGCCCGCCCGCCCGGCGGGCCGCGTAGTGCCGCCCGAGTTCGTCCAGCAGGACGCCCTTGGACCAGCCGTCGGTGACGGCGTGGTGGAAGGCGAGCAGGACGACGTGGTCGTCGTCGGCCAGTTCCCACACGCCGGCCCGCAGCAGCGGCGGCCGGCCGAGGTCGAAGCGGCGGGTGGCGTGTGCCGCGGCCAGTCGCCGTACGGCCTCCAGGCGGGCCTGCTCGTCGGGGGCCTGCGGCGCCGCCTCCCAGAGCAGGGGCACCGGGCCCGGGTCGCAGACCTGCTGCACCGGGCGGCCGCCGGTCTCGACGAGGGCCGTGCGCAGCACCTCGTGCCGCTCGGCGAGGTCGTCCAGGGCCGCCTGCCACGCGGCACGGTCCAGGCCCCCGCGCATCCGCCAGCAGTACCGGAGCAGGTACGACTCGCCGTGGTCGGAGGTGCGGTCCAGGAACCACAGGCGTTCCTGCGCGAAGGACAGGGGCAGTGGCCTGGTGCGGTCGACGGGGACGACCTCGGCGGCTCCGCCGGCGCGGGCGGCCGCCACCTGTGGGGCGAAACCGCGGACGGTGGGGTGCTCGAAGACGGTGCGCAGTTCGATCTCACGGCCGAGGCGCTGGGCGATCCGGGAGACCGCCATGGTCGCGAGCAGGGAATGGCCGCCGAGGTCGAAGAAGCCGTCGTCGATGCCGATCCGGTCCAGGCCGAGGACATCGGCCCACACCTCGGCGACGACGCGCTCGGTCTCGTCGCGGGGCGCGGTGTACGCCGGATCGTCGGTGGGGCGGGTGTGCGCGGGGTCGGGCAGGGCCGAGCGGTCGAGTTTGCCGGACACGCCGACCGGGAGAGCGTCCAGGACGACGAACTCGGACGGCACGGCGTAGTGCGGCAGGTAGCGGGCGCACCAGGCGCGCAGTTCGGCGCGGCCGGGCGCGGCGGGGGCGTCCGGGGCGGGTACGACGTACCCGACGAGTCCGCGTCCGGTGGCCCGGTCGGGGCGGGCGGCGGCAGCGGCGACCGGCGGGCAGGCCCGCAGCACCGTCTCCACTTCGCCGAGTTCGATCCGGAAGCCGCGGATCTTGACCTGGTCGTCGCGGCGGCCGAGGAACTCCAGCTCACCTCCGGGCGTCCAGCGCACGAGGTCGCCGGTGCGGTAGAGGCGGCCGCCGGGCGGTCCGTACGGGTCGGGGACGAAGCGCTCGGCGGTCGGTGCGGGGCGTCCGAGGTAGCCGCGGGCCAGCTCCGTGCCGCCGATGAGGAGTTCGCCCGCGACGCCGACCGGGACCGGTTCGCCCTCGGTGTCGACGACGTACACACGGCGGTCGCCCAGGGGCCGGCCGATGGGCACGGTGTTCCCCGGGGGGCCGTCGGCGTCGTGGGTGGCGGCGGTGACCGTGGTCTCGGTGGGCCCGTACGCGTTGCAGACCCGTACTCCCGGGACGGCGGCGCGCCAGGTGGCGAGGGTGTCGGCGGGAACGGCCTCCCCGCCGAGGACGAGCAGCCGCAGGGAGCCCAGGGCGGCGGCCAGCCGCCGGTCGAGGGAGAGCGTGAGCTCCGACCAGTAGGTGGGCGGCACGTTGACGACGGTCAGGCCGTACCTCTGGACGATCTCGGGCACCTGTGTGGGCAGCCAGGGCTCGTCGGGCCGCATGACGACGGTGGCACCGCAGGTGAGGGCGGGCAGCACCTGGTCCAGCGAGGCGTCGAAGGCGAAGGAGGCGAACGCCAGTACCCGGTCGGCGGAGGTGATCGCGTAGCGCTGCCGGGCGGCGGCGACGTGCGAGGCGAGGGCGGCGTGCTCGACGCCGACCGCCTTGGGTCTGCCGGTGGAGCCGGAGGTGAAGATGACATGGGCCAGTTCGCGGGGGTGCGGCCGGTGGCGGGGGGCATCGGCGGCCGGGGGCAGCGCGGTGACGTCCACCGTGACCGGTGCGAGCGGTGCGGCGGCATCGGCGGTGCCGGGTTCGGTGACCACACAGGCCAGCCGGGCCTCCTCTGCCATGTACCGCAGCCACTCGGCGGGCAGTTCCGGGTCGAGGGGCACGTAGGCGACCCCCGCCCGCCAGATGCCCTCGATGGCGGCGACCGACCACGGCCCGCGGCGCAGCAGCACGCCCACGGGCTCGCCCGCGGTGATCCCGGCGGAGCGCAGC
>NZ_NEUB01000409.1 GCF_002910825.1 Streptomyces sp. SM1
CGCCGGCGTGCTGTCCGACGACGGGGTCGCCCGGATCGGGCGGGACGCCGACCTGCCCCGTACCGAGGTCGGCGACGACGTGGCGATCGGCGAGTACGTGGCGGCGCGGCTCGGCCGCGAGGTCGTCGACCGCCTCGTGGAACCCCTGCTCGGCGGGGTGTACGCGGGCGACGCCTACCGCATCTCGATGCGCGCGGCGGTCCCGCAGCTCTTCGAGGCCGCCCGCACCCACACCTCCCTCACCGAAGGCGTCCGCGAGATCCAGGCGAAGGCCGCCGCCGCGCGGCAGACCGGCCCGGTGTTCATGGGCATCGCGGGCGGAGTGGGCACCCTCCCGCTCGCCGTCGCCGACTCCCTGCGGGCGCGCGGCGCCGAGATCCTGACCGGCACGCCGGTCACGGAACTGC
>NZ_NEUB01000410.1 GCF_002910825.1 Streptomyces sp. SM1
CCCGGTACGCCCCCGCCGCCGGCTCCTCCCGGTGCGCCCGGGGTGCCCGGCGGTGTTCCCCCGAGGGCGCCGGGCGCCGTGCCGCCCGGTACGCCTCCGTCCGGTGTCCCGGGTGGTCCGGGGCAGCCGCCCGCGTACGGCTATCCGCCGCAGCCCACCGGTCTGCCGACCGTCGGCCCCGGCTACCAGGCGGTGCTGCGCTACCGGGCGCCGGACGGCAGTGAGCAGCAGCTGATCCGGCGTTCCGCGCCGGGTACGCCGCATCCGGAGTGGCAGATCTTCCATGAGCTGCGTTCCATGAACGTTCCGCCGGACCAGGTGCTGGAGCTGCACACCGAGCTGGAGTCGTGCGAGCTGCCGGGTGCCTACTGTGCGCGGATGATCCGGGAGCAGTGGCCGCAGGCGCGGATCACGTCGATCGCGCCGTACGGCACGGATCACGCGAGCCGGCAGCAGGGCATGCGTCAACTGATCGCTCACCAGGGTGAGTTGCATCAGGTGGCGGACGGTCCGGCGCGTCCGGCGCCGGTGCGTGCGCCGGTTGTCCCGGTGCAGCCCGCGCCGCCGGTTCCGCCGGAGGCGGTGGCGCAGGAACTGGCGGGGGCGTTCGGGCCGGGCGTGTTCCGGTTCGAGCAGGCGGCGGTGTCCCGGCAGGGTGTCCCGCCGGTCGTGGCGCACACGCTGGTCGTGGCGGGGCTGCCGGTGGACATGGGCCCGTTCTTCTGGGCGCAGGCGCAGCCGGGCCGTCCGGTGCCGACGCTGGCGGAGCTGGCGGCGGAGCGGGGCGTGCAGGCGGCCGCCGACGCGGGCTCGTACCTGGTGATGGGCAGTGACTTCGGCCGGGCGGTCTGTGTGCAGTACGGCACGTCGAACATCGTGGCCGTGCCGGTGGAGGCCGGGCCGGGCGGTGCGCCGGTTCCGCCGCAGTTCGTGAACACGGGCCTGCCGGAGTTCGCGCGGTGCCTGGCACTGCTCGGGCGGATGTGGCGGCTGCGGTTCGGGCTGAACCAGGAACAGGCGGGCCGCTGGACGGTCGATTTCCAGGTGCAGTTGGCGGCGCTGGACCCGGCGGCGCTGGGTTCGCCGGAGAGCTGGTGGTCGGTGCTGCTGGAGCAGATGTGGGACGGGCTGCTGTGACCCGTTGACGCCGAGCGCTGTATGACGCATATGGCCGGGCCCGGTCGTTCGGACGACCGGGCCCGGCTTTTGCGTGCCCGCTCGGCACGGAGCGCCGGGGCCGGGGGCGGCGGGGCCGGGGAGTGTCGCGGAGTGTCGTGTTATGAACACTTCCGTGTGATCCATCAAGATGTGCGCGATTCATCCCATTTCGTGCTCGGTCGTCGTGCTGGGCTTCGTGTCCGTCGGTGGAAGAGGGGTTCCAGGGTGAGCAGCGCATCGGTGTCGTCGCAGGGCTTCGAGGTCGTACGGGGTCGTGGCTACCGTCCTTTGCAGGTGATCGCGTACGTCGAGGCCCTGTCGAAGGACCGTGACGCCGCCTGGGAACGGGCGGCGCGGCTCACCGTGCTGGCCAGGGAGATGGAGGAGGAGCTGGAGCTGCTGCGGGCGCGGGTGGAGGTGCTGCCGCCGCAGACGTACGAGTCGCTGGGCCGGAGCGCGAAGCGGCTGTTCGAGCTGGCCGGGGAGGAGGCGACGGCCGTACGGGAGGGGGTCCGGCAGCAGACCCAGGACATCCTGGACCTGGCGCGGGACGAGGCGGCCGCTGTGGAGGAGGCCGCGCGGGTGTATGCCGGCGCGGTGCGCGCGGACGCCGACGAGTACGCCCGTGAGCGGCTGGCCGCCGCCCGCGCGGAGGCCGACGAGATCCGGATCGAGGCCCGGCTGGAGGTGAAGGAGGAGCGCGGACGGACGCTGGCGGCACTGCGGGAGATGCGGGACCGTACCGCGCGGATGCTGACGGAGGGGGCCGGTGAGCAGGCCGAACGGCTGGACGGGGTGGCGCGGGAGGAGGCCGTACGGGTGGCCGCGCTGGACGCCCGGGAGGCGGAGGCGGAGGCCCGCGCGGAGCGTGCGCTGGCCGAGGCGCGGCAGGTGTTCGCGGACGCGGAGGAGATGGCGCGCCGCCGCGCGGAGGAGGCGCGGGAGCGGGCGGCGGAGGTGGTCGCCGAGGCGCGCGTCCGCGCGGAGGGCATCGAGCGGGAGACCGAGCGGGTGCTCCGTGACCACGCCGACCGGCGGGAGGACGTACAGACGCACATGGACCATGTGTGCGCCAGCCTCAGCGCGCTGACGGGGCGGGCGGTGGAGTAGGGAGCCCGTCCGGCTTCCTTCGGTCCACCCGGCTCCCTCCGAGGCCACCCGGCTCTCTCCGGCTTCCTTCGGGACCACCCGGTTCTCTCCGGGTCCACCCGGAGCGGGCCGGGCTGCCGGTGTCCTCGAAGTCCCCTCGGGCGCTCCGGACTTGACCCTCACGCGGCGGGAGGGAGGAGTCTCGGATGGTTCCTCGGGAGGAGCGACCCCGAGACGGCCTCCGCACTTGGGTGGAGGGCCCCTAGGGGTACCTCCGTACTACGTCTCGGGGAGGGTTCGTACCGGCGGAGGACGAGAGGGGGCGGGGTGCCTCCTTAACCTGGCTTTACGCTCCGGGGGGTGGCGGAGCCCAGCAACGGGGGTGGGGTTTTCCTCAGGAAAAGACTGCGCTGAACACCAGGGCGCCCGACCCTCCTCCACCGCGAGACTGAGGGCACACCGAACGGACACGCGCCGGACGGCCGCCGGGCAGGCGGGCCGGCCGCCGGAGCACCGCACTCACTTACCGACCGACATAGGAGACTTACCGTGACATCGGCTGTGACCATTCCCAGGCACGGGGGCACTGGAGGGCGTACGGCCGTTGCCGCGCGGGCTCGGCAGGTCGTGAAGGCGTACGGGTCCGGGGAGACCCGTGTCGTCGCCCTCGACCACGTCGACGTGGACATCGCCCGGGGCCGCTTCACCGCGATCATGGGCCCCTCGGGGTCCGGTAAGTCCACCCTGATGCACTGCCTCGCCGGTCTCGACACCGTGACGTCCGGGGAGATCTACCTGGACGAGACCGAGATCACCGGCCTGAAGGACAAGAAGCTCACGCGGCTGCGCCGGGACCGGATCGGGTTCATCTTCCAGGCGTTCAACCTGCTGCCGACGCTGAACGCGCTCGAGAACATCACGCTGCCCATGGACATCGCCGGCCGCAAGCCCGACCAGGCGTGGCTGGACCGGGTCGTGGAGACCGTCGGGCTCGCGGAGCGGCTGAAGCACCGGCCGACGCAGCTCTCCGGCGGCCAGCAGCAGCGGGTCGCCGTGGCGCGGGCGCTGGCCGCCCGGCCGGAGATCATCTTCGGTGACGAGCCGACCGGAAACCTCGACTCCCGCGCGGGCGCCGAAGTCCTCGGCTTCCTGCGCCGCTCGGTCGACGAACTGGGCCAGACCATCGTCATGGTCACCCACGACCCCGTCGCCGCCTCCTACGCGGACCGGGTGCTGTACCTCGCCGACGGCCGCATCGTCGACGAGATGCAGCAGCCGACCGCCGAGCAGGTCCTGGACCGCATGAAGGACTTCGACGCCCGGGGGCGCACGTCATGACCGTCCTCAAGACCTCGATGCGCAGCTTCTTCGCCCACAAGGGACGCATGGCGCTGTCCGCGGTGGCGGTGCTGCTGTCGGTGGCGTTCGTCTGCGGAACCCTGGTGTTCACGGACACCATGAACACGACGTTCGACAAGCTGTTCGCGGCCACGTCCTCGGACGTCACGGTCAGCAACAAGGACGCCTCCGACAGCGGTGAGACGACCTCCGGCAACGGCAGGCCCCCGGTGATACCGGCCTCCGTACTGGACGAGGTCAAGGCCGCGAAGGGGGTGGAGTCGGCAGAGGGCACGGTCTTCTCCACCTCGGTGACCGTCGTCGACGGCGACAAGGACAACCTCTCGCCGACCAGCGGCGGGCCGACCATCGTCGGCAGCTGGAACGACAACGACGCCCGCACCATGGAGATCACCTCCGGTGCCGCGCCCGGGGACGCCGGCCAGATCATGGTCGACGCCGACACCGCCGACAAGCACGACCTGAAGCTCGGCGACGAGATCGACGTCATCAGCGCGGTCGGCACGCACACCGCGAAGATATCCGGCATCACCGACTTCACCGTCACCAACCCCGGTGCCGCGATCTTCTACATGGACACGAAGACCGCGCAGCAGACCCTGGTCGGTGAGGGCGGCGTCTACACCAACGTCAACGTCACCGCCGCGGCCGGCGTCAGCGACGAACAGCTGAAGAAGAACGTCACGGCCGAACTCGGCGGCGGTTACAAGGTGCTGACCG
Source organism: Streptomyces sp. SM1 (assembly GCF_002910825.1). Lineage (GTDB taxonomy): Bacteria > Actinomycetota > Actinomycetes > Streptomycetales > Streptomycetaceae > Streptomyces > Streptomyces okerensis. The sequence continues at coordinate 4,327 of NZ_NEUB01000410.1, forward strand.
CCGAAGAGACCGCCGAGGCCAACCGGGAGAGCGTCGGCGACTTCATGAACGTGATGAAGTACGCCATGCTCGGCTTCGCCGGGATCGCCTTCCTCGTCGGCATCTTCCTGATCATCAACACCTTCTCCATGCTGGTCGCCCAGCGCACCCGGGAGATCGGCCTGATGCGGGCGATCGGCTCGTCCCGCAAGCAGGTCAACCGCTCCGTGCTGGTCGAGGCGCTGCTGCTCGGCTTCTTCGGCTCGGTCCTCGGCGTCGGCGCGGGCGTCGGGCTCGCCATCGGCCTGATGAAGCTCATGGGCCTGATGGGCATGGAACTGTCCACGAACGACCTCACGGTCGCCTGGACGACCCCGGCGCTCGGACTGCTCCTCGGCGTCGTCGTCACCGTCCTCGCCGCCTACCTGCCCGCCCGGCGGGCCGGCAAGATCTCCCCGATGGCCGCGCTGCGCGACGCCGGCACCCCGGCGGACGCCAGGGCCGGCTGGATGCGCGGTGGGATCGGCCTGCTCCTCACCGGAGCCGGCGGGGCCGCCCTCTACCTGGCCGGCACCGCGGACAAGGCCACCGACGGCTCCCTGTGGCTGGGCCTCGGCGTGGTGCTCTCCCTGATCGGCTTCGTCGTCATCGGACCGGTGCTGGCGAGCGGCATGGTCCGCGTCCTCGGCGCGGTCCTGCTGCGCGCCTTCGGCCCGGTGGGCCGCATGGCCGAGCGCAACGCCCTGCGCAACCCGCGCCGCACCGGCGCGACCGGCGCCGCGCTGATGATCGGTCTGGCGCTGGTGGCGTGCCTGTCCGTGGTCGGCTCCTCCATGGTCGCCTCGGCCGGCGAGGAACTCGACAAGGCGGTCGGTACGGACTTCATCATCCAGGGCGACCGGGGCCAGCTGATCACCCCGGAGGCCGTCGAGGCCGTGAAGACCGCGCCGGGGGTGGGGCGGGTCACCCGGTACAAGTGGACCGAGGCCGACTTCACCACACCCGACGGCAAGACCACGGACGAGACCGCGATCACCGCGGCCGACCCGACGTACGCCACCGACCTGCGGGTCGAGACAGTCGCCGGCAAGCTCGACGACGCCTACCGGCCCGACTCGATGTCCGTCCACGAGGACTTCGCCAAGGACCACGACGTCAGCGTCGGCTCCAGGATCGAGGTCGCCTTCAAGGACGGCACCACGGGCTCCCTGACGGTGCGCGCCATCACCAGCAGCGAGGGCGTGGTCGACGCCGGCGCGATGTACACGTCCATCGACACCCTCGCGACGTACGTGCCGGCCGACCGGATGCCCCTGGACCAGATGCTGTTCGCCTCGGCGAAGGACGGGCAGAAGGACGCCGCGTACACGGGCCTCAAGGACGCGCTGCACGACAACCCGCAGTACAAGGTGCGCGACCAGACCGACTACAAGGAGGCCCTGAAGGACCAGATCGGCCAGCTGCTGAACATGATCTACGGTCTGCTGGCGCTGGCGATCGTCGTCGCGATCCTCGGTGTGGTGAACACCCTGGCCCTGTCGGTCGTCGAGCGGACCCGGGAGATCGGCCTGATGCGGGCCATCGGCCTCTCGCGTCGGCAGCTGCGCCGCATGATCCGCCTGGAGTCGGTCGTGATCGCCCTCTTCGGCGCCCTGCTGGGCCTCGGACTGGGCATGGGCTGGGGCGCCACCGCCCAGCAGCTCCTGGCGCTGGAGGGCCTGAAGGTCCTTGACATCCCGTGGCCGACGATCATCGGCGTCTTCATCGGCTCGGCCTTCGTGGGCCTCTTCGCGGCCCTGGTCCCGGCCTTCCGCGCCGGCCGCATGAACGTCCTGAACGCCATCGCCACCGAATAGCCGCCGCACACGGGGGTTGCGGGGGAACACCCGGCGCCGGAAGTCCTCGGAGGACTTCCGGCGCCGGACGCATACCCGCACCCCACCCCCAAGGGGCCCCCTTCCGCCCCCCGAGCCACCGCGCCGTAGCCCCCTTCCGCCCCTCCCGGTGCCCGCACCGTGTGCCGCCGGTCACCCCCCGAGCCACCGCGCCGTGACCGGCCCACCTTCCCACCCACCGAGTCGGGTGGTGGGTGGGCACAGGCCGGGGGTCCAGGAGGCGGGAGCCCCCTGGGGGTGAGCCGCGACCCTGTTCACCCCTGGACGTACGGCTGTCCCCAGGGCGGCAGCCCCTGGCACAACCCCGTTCACCGGTCAACCGGCGGTTGTCCACAGCCCCGCACCCGCGGATGCGGCGACGTACCCTGGACACCCCCGGCCCGCCCCGCGCGTCGGGCCCGTCGTGTTGCACACCCCCGGAGGGAAAGCGCCCCGAATGAGCCTGCACGGTCTGCTCGACGCCGTAGTCAAGGACACCGCCCTCGCGGAGGCGGTCGCGGCCGCCGCCGACGGCAACCGCATGCACGTCGACCTCGTCGGCCCACCCGCGGCCCGCCCCTTCGCGATCGCCGCCCTGGCCCGCGACACCGGCCGCCCCGTACTCGCCGTGACGGCGACCGGCCGCGAGGCCGAGGACCTGGCCGCGGCCCTGCGCTCCCTCCTGCCGACCGAGGGCGTCGTGGAGTACCCGTCCTGGGAGACCCTCCCGCACGAGCGGCTCAGCCCGCGCAGCGACACCGTCGGCCGCCGCCTCGCCGTCCTGCGCCGCCTGGCCCACCCCCGCCCCGACGACCCCGAGACCGGCCCGGTCTCCGTCGTCGTCGCGCCCGTACGCTCCGTGCTCCAGCCGCAGGTCAAGGGCCTGGGCGACCTGGAGCCGGTCTCCCTGCGCACCGGCCACGGCGCCGACCTGAACGAGATCGTCGAGGCCCTCGCGGCCGCCGCGTACGCGCGCGTGGAACTCGTCGAGAAGCGCGGCGAGTTCGCCGTACGGGGCGGCATCCTCGACGTGTTCCCGCCCACCGAGGAGCACCCCCTCCGGGTGGAGTTCTGGGGCGACGACATCGAGGAGATCCGCTACTTCAAGGTCGCCGACCAGCGCTCGCTGGAGGTCGCGGAACACGGCCTGTGGGCCCCGCCGTGCCGCGAGCTGCTGCTCACCGACGACGTACGCGAGCGCGCACGGGCCCTCGCCGAGCTCCACCCGGAGCTGGGCGAACTGCTCGGCAAGATCGCCGAGGGCATCGCGGTGGAGGGCATGGAGTCCCTGGCCCCCGTCCTCGTCGACGACATGGAACTGCTGCTGGACGTGCTGCCGAAGGGCTCCATGGCCGTCGTCTGCGACCCGGAGCGGGTGCGCACACGCGCCTCGGACCTGGTGGCGACCTCGCAGGAGTTCCTTCAGGCGTCCTGGGCGGCCACCGCCGGCGGAGGCGAGGCCCCCATCGACGTCGGCGCCGCCTCCCTGTGGTCCATCGCGGACGTCCGCGAGCGGGCCCGTGAGCTGGACATGATGTGGTGGTCGGTGTCGCCGTTCGCCGCGGACGAAACGCTGACATCTGCCGCTGACGCGGCGGGCGACGCGAACACGCTCAAGCTCGGTATGCACGCCCCCGAGACCTACCGGGGCGACACCGCGCGGGCGCTCGCCGACACCAAGGGCTGGCTCGCCGACGGCTGGCGCACGGTGTTCGTCACCGAAGGGCACGGCCCGGCCGCCCGTACGGTCGAGGTGCTCGGCGGCGAGGGCATCGCCGCACGCCTGGACAACGACCTCGGCGAGATCACCCCGTCCCTCGTGCACGTCTCCTGCGGCTGCCTCGACCACGGCTTCGTCGACCCGGTGCTCAAGCTCGCGGTCCTCACCGAGACCGACCTGACCGGCCAGAAGGCGTCCGGCCGCGAGGGCGCGCGGATGCCGGCCCGGCGCCGCAAGACCATCGACCCGCTCACCCTGGAGGCGGACGACTACATCGTCCACGAGCAGCACGGCGTGGGCCGGTACATCGAGATGGTGCAGCGCACCGTGCAGGGCGCCACCCGCGAGTACCTGGTCGTGGAGTACGCCCCCGCCAAGCGCGGCCAGCCCGGCGACCGGCTCTACATCCCCACCGACCAGCTGGAGCAGATCACCAAGTACGTCGGCGGCGAGGCGCCCACCCTGCACCGGCTCGGCGGCGCGGACTGGACGAAGACCAAGGCGCGCGCCAAGAAGGCCGTCAAGGAGATCGCCGCCGACCTGATCAAGCTGTACAGCGCCCGCATGGCCGCCCCCGGCCACGCCTTCGGCGCCGACTCGCCCTGGCAGCGCGAGCTGGAGGACGCCTTCCCGTACGCGGAGACGCCCGACCAGCTGACCACCATCGCCGAGGTCAAGGAGGACATGGAGAAGACGGTCCCCATGGACCGCCTGATCTGCGGCGACGTCGGCTACGGCAAGACGGAGATCGCGGTACGGGCCGCCTTCAAGGCCGTCCAGGACGGCAAGCAGGTAGCCGTCCTCGTCCCCACCACGCTGCTGGTGCAGCAGCACTTCGGCACGTTCACCGAGCGGTATGCGCAGTTCCCGGTGGTCGTGAAGGCGCTGTCCCGCTTCCAGAGCGACACCGAGGCCAAGGCGGTCCTGGAGGGCCTGCGGGAGGGCTCGGTGGACCTCGTCATCGGAACCCACCGCCTGTTCTCCTCCGAGACCAGGTTCAAGGACCTGGGCCTGGTCATCGTCGACGAGGAGCAGCGCTTCGGCGTCGAGCACAAGGAGCAGCTGAAGAAGCTGCGTGCCAACGTCGACGTGCTGACCATGTCCGCCACCCCGATCCCGCGCACTCTCGAGATGGCGGTCACGGGCATCCGCGAGATGTCGACGATCACCACCCCGCCGGAGGAGCGCCACCCGGTGCTCACGTTCGTCGGTCCGTACGAGCAGAAGCAGATCGGCGCGGCCATCCGCCGCGAACTGCTGCGCGAGGGCCAGGTCTTCTACATCCACAACCGGGTCGAGTCCATCGACCGCGCGGCGGCCCGGCTGCGGGAGATCGTGCCCGAGGCACGGATCGCGACCGCCCACGGCCAGATGTCGGAGTCGGCGCTGGAACAGGTCGTCGTGGACTTCTGGGAGAAGAAGTTCGACGTGCTGGTGTCGACGACGATCGTCGAGTCCGGCATCGACATCTCCAACGCCAACACGCTGATCGTCGAGCGGGGCGACAACTTCGGTCTCAGCCAGCTGCACCAGCTGCGCGGCCGGGTGGGACGGGGACGGGAGCGCGGTTACGCCTACTTCCTGTACCCGCCGGAGAAGCCCCTGACGGAGACCGCGCACGAACGTCTGGCCACCATCGCCCAGCACACCGAGATGGGCGCGGGCATGTACGTGGCGATGAAGGACCTGGAGATCCGCGGCGCCGGCAACCTCCTCGGCGGTGAGCAGTCCGGGCACATCGCGGGCGTCGGATTCGACCTGTACGTGCGGATGGTCGGCGAGGCCGTCGCGGACTACCGGCGCCAGCTGGAGACCGGTGAGATCGAGGAGGAGCCGCCGCTCGAGGTGAAGATCGAACTGCCCGTCGACGCGCACGTCCCGCACGACTACGCGCCGGGCGAGCGGCTGCGCCTCCAGGCGTACCGTGCGATCGCCTCCGCCAACTCGGAGGAGGACGTCAAGGCCGTCCGCGAGGAACTCGTCGACCGTTACGGCAAGTTGCCGGAACCCGTGGAGAACCTGCTGCTGGTGGCGGGTCTGCGGATGCTGGCCCGCGCGTGCGGGGTCGGAGAGGTCGTGCTCCAGGGCGCCAACATCCGCTTCGCTCCGGTGGAGTTGCGTGAGTCGCAGGAACTGCGCCTGAAGCGCCTCTACCCCGGCACGGTCATCAAGCCCGCCGCCCACCAGGTGCTGGTGCCGCGCCCGAAGACCGCGAAGGTGGGCGGGAAGCCGCTGGTCGGCCGGGACCTGCTCGGCTGGGTCGGGGAGTTCCTCACGTCCGTCCTGGGCTCCTGACGCGGGCCCGCAGGACGGCGAGCCGTCCACGGCGGTGGTCGCCGTGGACGGCTCCGACAGGCGCGCGAGGCCTTACGGCTGGTCGGGACGGTCGCGGTCCATGCCGAGCCGGCGTTCGGCCTGCTGCTGCGCGGTGTCGATGTGCTGCTCGTGCTTGCCGCCGGTCCTCTCGTTCATCTTCTTCTCCGCGGCGTCCGAGGCCCGGTGGGCCTTCTCGCGTGCCGCCTTGTTGCTCTTGAACTTGTCGAGGATGCCCATCCGAGGCTCCTTCCGGAGGTGACTCCGTACCGACGATACGCGCGGTTTGCGGCGAATGCCCAAAGGGCGACGATTTGGTCTGGACCACTCGCTCGATACGGTGACATCCGGCGTCGGTCCGTCCGTGCCGGGGCAGGGATCAGGAGAGCGAGGGAGGGGCGCGGTGAGGCGACACATGGGGTGGGGCAAGAGAATCCGGCGCACGGGACCGGCGGTGATCGCCTCGGTGGCTCTCCTCGCCGGCTGCGACGGGCTCCAGGGGGTGGATTCCCCGGCCGGCGGCGGAGGTGGCGAGTCCGCTCCCGACGGGCGCGCGGTGAGCCCGCTGGACAACCCGGACGGCACCGAGCCGGGCCTCGCGCCCGTGACCGGCGAGAAGAACCGTGCGGCGGCCGTCGGTCTGATCGAGAAGGTGACCACCAAGGGCCGCGGCCCGAAGACGGGTTACGAACGGGACGAGTTCGGCTATGCGTGGATGGACACGGCGGACGGGGTTCCGCTGGCGAGGAACGGCTGTGACACGCGCAACGACCTGCTGAAACTCCACGGCCGAAACGTCGAGTTCCGTTCAGGCTCCGACTGCGTGGTCGTCGCGATGGACCTGTACGACCCGTACACGGGCAAGGACATCGCCTGGAAGAAGGCGAACGCCTCCGAGGTGCAGATAGACCACGTGGTGCCGTTGTCCTACAGCTGGCAGATGGGCGCCTCGCGCTGGTCGGAGTCCAAGCGGAGGCAACTGGCCAACGACGCCCTCAATCTGCTTCCGGTCGAGGGCCGGGCCAACTCGGCCAAGAGCGACTCCGGCCCCGCCGCCTGGCTGCCGCCCGACAAGCAGATCAGGTGCGCTTACACGGTCCGCTTCGCCCAGGTCGCCCTCAAGTACGAGATGGCGGTCACCGCACCGGACAAGCGGATGATGCTGGAGCAGTGCGGCGGCTGACGACGCCAGGGCCGGGCGGCTTCGGCGGCCTGCCCCGGAGACCGGCCCCGACGCACGCGCATCCCGCGCCGCCCGCCGTGTCCGGGCGCCTGCCGCTGACCACCGTCGGTGAACTGGCGCGCGGCTGCGCCCTGGTGACGCGCAGGGGCGGAATCGCCGGGCACGCGCGCGTGCCCGTGCTCACCGATCAGGACGCGCTCTGCGGAACCACCCCCTCCGTAACGCTCCCGCGGCTCGATGCGCGCCGGCTGACAGTTCCTGCGCGGTACGTACGACGGCGACCGGCGGGACGATCGCGCCCGACCGAACCCGCGACCGGGCCCGCCCCGTAGCCCGCGCCGGAGCCCCCGGCCGCGCGCGCGGGGCGCGCGGAACGCGTCGGGACCACAACGGTTCGGTACATCACGGGACCGGTTGTCGCCGCGGACCTATACGCTCGGACTCCGAGTTCCCATCGGCTACACCTGTCCAGGAGCAGTCATGTACGGCCACGGCGCGGCGCCGCCCACACCCAGCGGCGCATCGGTCATCACGCAGCGCGTGCTGTACGCCGCCGCCGGAATCCTGTGCTGCGGGATGCTGGCCGCCGTGCCGCTGTTCCGTATCGCGTTCCTGCGGGGGCGGATACTGGACTGGGTGGTGGCCTGGGTGAGCATCCCGCTGTGGATAGCCTTCGCGGCCGTGGTCGGGGCGCTGCCCGAGTCGGACTACCGCACCGACGTCGCCGTGTTCGCGATGCTGCTGCTCGGCGGGGTCTCCGCCGCGTACTACCTGACCGTGGACATCCGCCTCCACCGGCGGCAGGCCCCCTACGCGGCCGGGATGCCGCTCTCGCCGCACGCCACGACGATGCAGGCCCCGATCGGCCCCACCCCCTACGGCTACCCGCAGCCGACCTCGCCGTACGCGTCCACGCCCGTACCGCAGCCGCACACACCCCACCCGGCGGCCCCGCACACCCCGGTGCCCCCCACCCCCGTACCGCCGCAGTCGCAGTCGCAGTCGCAGCCGCCGCAGCGCCCCGCGCCGGCCCGGATCGACCAGGTGCGTGCCGAGCTCGACGAACTCAGCGACTATCTGCGCCGGCAGGACGGGCAGCAGGGACAGCGGGGCACCGACGAAGGCGGAAGGCGAGCGTGACGACGGGACGTGTCGTCGCCGGCCGCTATGAACTGTCCACGCTCATCGGGCAGGGCGGCATGGGACAGGTCTGGACGGCCTACGACAAGCGGCTGGACCGGCGTGTGGCGGTGAAGCTGCTGCGCCCGGACAAGGTGGCCGGCCAGGAGGCCGAGGAACTGCGCCGCCGCTTCGTACGCGAGTGCCGGGTGACCGCGCAGGTCGACCACCCCGGTCTGGTCACCGTGCACGACGCGGGCAGCGAGGGCGAGGAACTCTTCCTCGTCATGCAGTACATCGACGGCGCCGACCTCGGCGACCACCTCACCGAACACGACCCCTACCCGTGGCAGTGGGCGGTGGCGGTGGCCGCGCAGCTGTGCGCCGTACTGAGCGCCGTGCACGCCGTGCCGATCGTCCACCGCGACCTCAAGCCGCGCAACGTGATGGTGAAGCAGGACGGCACCGTCACCGTGCTCGACCTCGGTGTCGCCTCCGTCATGGACGCCGACACCACGCGCCTGACCCACACCGGCACCCCCATCGGCTCGCCCGCCTACATGGCCCCCGAGCAGGCGATGGGCGGCGCGGTCGGCCCGTACACGGACCTGTACGCGCTCGGCGTGCTGATGCACGAACTGCTCAGCGGCGACGTGCCGTTCGCCGGCTCGACGGCGCTCGGGGTGCTGCACCGGCACCTGTACGAGCCGCCGGTGCCCGTACGCCGGACCCGCCCGGAGGTCCCCGAGCCCCTGGAGACGCTGGTACTGCGGCTGCTCGCCAAGGACCCGCAGCACCGCCCGGACTCCGCGCAGGAGGTCTACGAGGACCTGGCGCGACTGCTCCCCGCCCGGGGCACCCCCACC
>NZ_NEUB01000411.1 GCF_002910825.1 Streptomyces sp. SM1
ACTCGGCGGGGTGCAGGCCGAGTTCGCGCAGGCGCACGACGACGTCGGCGGCGCGCAGGTCGGAGCCGGCCTGGAGGCCGTGGTCGACGGTGACGCCACCGGCGCGCAGGCCGAGCCGGGGAGCTTCGAAGGCGAGGGCGGAGGCGAGCGCCATGGAGTCGGCGCCGCCCGAGCAGGCCACGAGCACGAGCGGGGAGCAAGGCGGCTCGTGCGCGGGGTGGCCGGGGGTTCGGCCGTGGTCGTCGAGGATGTCGGTCAGGACGCGGCGGACCGCCAGGCGTATCGCCGCGACCGCAGGATGGGGACCCATGTCCGGTTCCCTTCATGAAGTTTTCGGGGGGTGAACCCGGGTTTCAGTCACTCAGAGTGTGTAGATGGTGACAGAACCGGGCCATTCCCCGAGCATTGCACGCCTGCCCAGAGCCCACGGTCCCTCGGAAGGGTGATTGGAGGGGCGTCCGTCTGCCAACGGCCGGATGCGTCGCATGGAGGGGGCGCGGGGCTCATGCCTCCGGTTTGCGGTGCACCCGGGTGATCCAGTCCGCCGGTTCGGCGATCTCCGACTTGGTGGGGAGCGTGTTGGGCGAGGTCCACACCCGGTTGAAGCCGTCCATGCCGACCTCATCGACGACGGCCCGCACGAACCGCTCGCCGTCGCGGTACTGCCGGAGCTTGGCGTCCAGGCCGAGCAGCTTGCGCAGGGCCATGTCCAGACGGGAGGCGCCCTTGGCGCGACGCTGCTGGAACTTCTCGCGGATCTCGGCGACGCTCGGCACGACCTCGGGCCCCACACCGTCCATCACGAAGTCGGCGTGGCCCTCCAGCAGCGACATCACGGCGGTGAGCCGGCCGAGGATCTCGCGCTGCGCGGGCGTCTGCACGACCTCCACGAGGGAGCGCCCGTCGTCGCCCTCCTCGCCCTCGGGACGGCCGCCGGCGAGCGACTGCGCGGCCTCGCGGACGCGCTCCAGGACGGTCATGGGGTCGACGTCGGTCTCTCCCAGGAACGACTGGATCTCACCCTCCAGATGGTCCCGCAGCCAGGGCACCGCGGTGAACTGGGTGCGGTGGGTCTCCTCGTGGAGGGTCACCCACAGGCGGAAGTCGTGTGGTTCGACGTCGAGTTCGCGCTCCACATGGACGATGTTGGGGGCGACGAGCAGCAGCCGGCCGCCGCCGTTCGCTCCGGCCGGCAGGTCGCGGGTGGCGGGGGCGAAGGTCTCGTACTGGCCGAGGACGCGGGAGGCGAGGAAGGACAGCAACATGCCCAGTTCCACGCCGGTGACCTTGCCGCCGACGGCACCGAGGATCACGTTGCCGGGGCCGGTGCCGCGGCGTTCCTGCATCTTGTCGAGGAGCGGCCTGAGCAGTTCACGGAAGCCGGCGACGTTGGCCCGGACCCAGCCGGGGCGGTCGACGACGAGGAGGGGGGTGTCGTGGGTCTCCGCGGTCCCCAGCCCGGTGAAGCCCCGGACGTGTTCCTCCGCGGACTTCGCGTGCCGGCGCAGTTCCGCGACGACGGCGCGCGCCTCGTCCCGGCTCACGTCGGGGCCCGGCCGCATGAGCCGGGTCGCGGTCGCGACCGCGAGATTCCAGTCGACCATCCCGGAAGAGGCAGCACCACCGATGCTCGTCATGCGTCAACGGTACGTGAGTGG
>NZ_NEUB01000412.1 GCF_002910825.1 Streptomyces sp. SM1
TCGGGAGTGGAAGGGTGTCGCAGTACGAACCGGAGGGAGAGACCGTGGGGACGAGCGGACGACGGGACGCGGAAGGGGCGCGCTGTCTGGTGACCGGCGCGTCCGGGTACATCGGCGGGCGTCTGGTGCCGGAGCTGCTTCAGGCCGGTCACCGGGTCCGTTGTCTGGTCCGCTCCCCCGGCAAACTGCGCGACCATCCCTGGGCGGCGGACGTCGAGACCGTACAGGGTGATGTCACCGACGCGCGTTCGGTCGCCGGGGCCATGCGGGGGATCGACGTCGCCTACTACCTGGTGCACGCCCTCGGCTCCGGTGCCGATTTCGAGGACACCGATCGCCGTGCGGCGCGGATCTTCGCGGAGCAGGCGCACGCGGCAGGCGTCCGGAGGATCGTCTACCTGGGCGGTCTCACGCCGCGGGACGTTCCCGAGCGTTCCCTCTCCCCGCATCTGCGCTCCCGCGCCGAGGTCGGCCGCGTCTTCCTGGACGCGCCGGTGCCCGCGACCGTACTGCGGGCGGCGGTCGTCATCGGTTCGGGGTCGGCCTCCTTCGAGATGCTGCGCTATCTGACCGAGCGACTGCCGGTCATGGTGACCCCCAGTTGGGTGCACACCCGCACGCAGCCCGTCGGGGTCCGCGACGTGCTGCGCTACCTGGTCGGCTCCGCGGGCATGCCGGACGACGTCGACCGGGCCTTCGACATCGGCGGACCGGACGTCCTCACCTACCGGGAGATGATGGCCCGCTTCGCCGCCGTGGCCGGCCTCCGGCGGCGCGTCATCGTGCCGGTGCCGGTGCTCACTCCCCGGCTGTCCAGTCACTGGGTCGGACTGGTGACCCCGGTCCCGGCCTCCATCGCCCGGCCCCTGACGGAGTCCCTGCGCCATGAGGTCGTCTGCCACGAACACGACATCGCCCGGTACGTCCCGGACCCGCCGGGACACCCCATGCCGTTCGACGAGGCCCTGGCCATGGCCCTGCGGAGGGTGCGGGAAGCGCAGGTCGCCACGCGCTGGTCGTCCGCGTCCTTCCCGGGAGCACCCAGCGATCCTCTCCCCACCGACCCCGACTGGGCCGGCGGCAGCCTCTACCAGGACGAGAGAGAGCTTCCCGTCGACGCGTCCCCGCAGGCGCTGTGGAAGGTGATCGAGGGAATCGGCGGCGACAACGGCTGGTACTCCTTTCCCCTCGCCTGGGCGGTTCGCGGCTGGCTGGACCGGTTCGTCGGGGGTGTCGGTCTGCGCCGCGGACGACGCGACGCGGAACGCCTGCGGGTCGGCGACTCGCTGGACTTCTGGCGCGTCGAGGAGATCGAGCCGGTACGCCTGCTGCGGCTGCGGGCGGAGATGCGGCTGCCGGGGCTGGCGTGGCTGGAGATGCGGGTCGAGACGGACGCCGAGGGCCGGACCCGCTACCGGCAGCGCGCCCTGTTCCACCCGCGGGGACTGTTCGGCCACGCCTACTGGTGGTCCGTCTCGCCCTTCCACGCCGTCGTCTTCGGCGGCATGGCCCGCAACATCACCCAGGCGGCCACCAAGGGCCTGACCGCCCGCGCGGACGGCCGGCGTGCCGAGCGCGTCCGCCGCCCCCGCGGCCACCGGAGCGCCAGGCAGTAGATCCCCGTTCACGCACCACCCGCGTGACCGCACCGCCCCGCGTGACCGCACCGCCCCACGTGACCGCACCACCGCACCACCGCACCACCGCACCACCGCACCACCGCACCAGGAGGGACACCATGACCGTCGCGGTCGTCCTGTTCACCTCGGACCTGCGCCTGCACGACCATCCACCGCTGCGCGCCGCACTGAAGGCGGCGGACGAGGTGGTACCGCTGTTCGTCCTGGACTCCGGGATCCGGGCGGCCGGCTTCGACGCCCCCAACCGGCGGGCCTTCCTCGCCGACTGTCTGCGGGACCTCGACACCTCGCTGCGCCGCCGCGGCGGCCGGCTCGTCGTCCGTACCGGACCGGTCGCCCGGGAGGTCGGCGCGGTGGCCGCCGAGTGCGGGGCCGCCGAGGTGCACATGGCGGCCGGCGTCACCTCCTACGCCCACCACCGCGAGGAACGGCTGCGCGGACGGCTCGGCGAGAGCGGCGTGGCGCTGCGCGTGCACGAGGCGGTGACCACCGTCGTCGCCCCCGGGACGGTGACACCCTCCGGTTCCGACCACTTCGCCGTGTTCACCCCGTACTTCCGCCGCTGGGACCGGGAGCGGCCGAGGCAGCCCCTCTCCGCGCCGCGGTCCGTTCCCGTTCCCGAGGGAGTACGCGGCCGGCCGGTGCCCGAGCGCGCGGAGGTGTCCGGCACCTCGCCCGGTCTGCCGGCCGGCGGGGAGACGGCCGGGCGTGACCGGTTCGCGCGATGGTCGCGGGCCGGGCTGTCCCGGTACGCGGACGGGCACGACGACCTGGCCGGTGACGCGACCTCGCGGCTGTCGCCGTATCTCCACTTCGGGGCCCTGTCACCGGTGGAGCTCGTGCACCGGGCCCGTGAGCGCGGCGGGCCCGGCGCGGACGCGTTCGTGCGTCAGCTGTGCTGGCGGGACTTCCACCACCAGGTGCTGGCGGCCCGGCCCGAGGCGTCGGTGAGGGACTACCGCACGCGCCACGACCACTGGCGGGGCGAGGAGGACGCCGCCGGCGACATCGCCGCGTGGCGGGAGGGCCGTACGGGCTATCCGGTCGTCGACGCGGCCATGCGCCAGCTGCGTCACGAGGGCTGGATGCACAACCGGGCACGGCTGCTGACGGCGAGCTTCCTGACCAAGACGCTGTACGTGGACTGGCGGATCGGCGCCCGGCACTTCCTGGACCTGCTCGTGGACGGCGACATCGTCAACAACCAGCTCAACTGGCAGTGGGTCGCCGGCACCGGCACCGACACCCGTCCCCACCGCGTGCTCAATCCCCTCGTCCAGGCGAAGCGGTTCGACCCGGACGGCGCCTACGTGCGCCGTTGGGTCCCCGAGCTCGGGGACATGGACGGCAGGGCGGTGCACGAGCCCTGGAGGCTGCCGGAGGACCGGCGTGAAGGGCTCGGCTACCCCGCCCCGCTCATCGGCCTCGCCGACGGGCTCGCACGCTTCCGGCATGCCCGGGGCCGCGACTGAGGAGGTTTCCGTCCGTGCGCCGACGGGGTGACACACCGCCAGGAACCGGGCATCGATGGGCCGCTGAGGTGAGACTGTCCCGGACCGGCGCCGTACCGGGTAGGAATCAGCGCATCCGTACCGGGGCACTCGGCGGAAGCACTGGTATGCGGATATCCGAAAAGTGAGAAGGGGTTGTGCATGCTTGGACTGCCGCCGACGGCTGCCGCACCGGCCGGACTCGTCGACGACCCCCTCACCCCGTCCGAAGCGGCCGGCGGCGCCGACGGCGCCGACACCGTCCTGGAGCGGATGCTCGAGACGCGACTGCGTCAGTCCCGTGCCGTCGATCCGGTGTTCGCCCGGGACCTGGCCGACCGGGTGGGCGCGCTGGTCGCGCGGGGCGGCAAGCGGCTGCGCACGGCCTTCGCGCTCTGCGGCTGGCGGGCCGCGGGCGGCTCGGGCGACGCCTCCGCGGTGCTGCGTACGGGCGCGGCCCTCGAACTGCTCCAGGCGTGCGCCCTCGTCCACGACGACGTGATGGACGGATCACCGACCCGCCGGGGCGGCCCGGCCCTGCACGTCGAACTGGCGCGCGCCCACTGGGCCGCGGGCATGCACGGTTCCGCGGAGACGTTCGGCACGTCCTCCGCGGTGCTCGCCGGTGATCTGGCCCTCGCCTGGGCGGACGACCTGATGACGGAGACCGCGCTGGAGACCCCGCACGGCCGGCGTCTGCACGAGGAGTGGCGGGCGATGCGCAGCGAGATGGTCGCCGGACAGTACCGCGACCTGCACGCCCAGGCCGCCCGTTCGTCAGGCGTCGACGAGGCGCTGGACATCGCCACCCTGAAGAGCGCCCTGTACACCGTCGCCCGGCCGCTGGCCCTGGGCGGGGCACTGGCCGGAGCCGGTGACCGTACCCTCGACGCGCTGCGGGCGGCCGGACGGTGCGCCGGTCTGGCCTTCCAGCTCCGCGACGACCTCCTCGGCGCCTTCGGCGACCCGGCCCTGACCGGCAAACCGGCCGGCGACGACCTGCGGTCGCGCAAGCTCACCTACCTCCTGGCCATCGCTCTCCGGCTCGCGGACACCGCCGGGGACCACCACGCCGCCGCCGCGCTCGCCCCGGACGCGGACACCCGGTCGGAGCGCGCCGTCGAACGGATGCGGGCGGCCATGGAACGCACCGGCGCCAGGGAGGTGGTGGAGGCGAAGATCGGGGAGCTGACGGCCATGAGCCTCGGCCACTTCGAGCGTACGGGCGCCCGCCCCGCCGTGCGGCAGGAGTTCGCCGCGCTGGTCGAACGCGCGTCGGGCGCGGTTCCGCGCCGTGCCGGGGAGGTCGCGTGAGAAGGGTGCCGGGACGCACCGACCACGTCGTCGTGGTGGGTGCCGGTCTGTCCGGACTGGCCTGTGCGCTGCACCTGCTGGGTGCGGGCCGCAGGGTCACGCTCGTCGAACGGGACGCCGGGCCGGGCGGCCGGGCCGGTCGCCTGCGGCTGGGCGGCTACCAGGTGGACACCGGCCCGACAGTGCTGACGATGCCGCACCTGGCCGACGAGGCGTTCGCGGCGGTCGGTGACAGCCTTCACCGCCGCGTCGGGCTGACCCCCCTGCATCCGGCCTACCGGGCGTGCTTCGCGGACGGGACCTCGCTCGACGTGCACACCGACGGCGAGGCGATGGAGGCGGAGGTGCGACGCTTCGCCGGACCGGCGGAGGCGGCCGGGTACCGCGACCTGCGGCAGTGGCTGGAGCGTCTCTACCGGGCGCAGATGCGCCGCTTCATCGACACCAACTTCGACTCCCCCTTCCAGCTGCTGCACCCGGATCTGGCCCGGCTCGCTGCGCTGGGCGGGTTCGGGCGGCTGGACGCCCGCGTCGGCCGGTTCCTCTCCGACGAGCGTCTGCGCCGTGTCTTCTCCTTCCAGTCGCTGTACGCCGGTGTGGCCCCGGCCCGGGCGCTCGCGGCCTACGCCGTGATCGCGTACATGGACACCGTGGCCGGCGTCTGGTTCCCCGAGGGAGGCATGCACGCGCTCCCCCGGGCGATGGCCGACGCGGCGGCGGAGGCCGGCGCCGACCTGCGCTGGACGTCCGAGGTCAGCGGCCTCGAGCGGTCGGCGGGCCGGGTACGGGCCGTGCGGCTGTCCTCCGGCGAGCGGATCCCGTGCGACGCGGTGGTACTCACCTGCGAACTGCCCGACGCCTACCGGCTGCTGGGACGCCGGCCCCGGCGCCCGGCACCGCTCCGGCACGCGCCGTCCGCGGTGGTCCTGCACGCCGGCACCGACCGTACCTGGCCCCGACTGGCGCACCACACACTGTCCTTCGGCGGTGCGTGGGAGCGCACCTTCGACGAGCTGACCCGCTCGGGCGAGCTGATGAGCGACCCGTCGCTGCTGATCACCCGTCCGACCGCGCACGACCCCGGCCTGGCACCGCCCGGCGGCCACCTGCACTACGTCCTCGCCCCCTGCCCGAACACGACGGTCGGCCCGGACGCCGAGGCCTGGCGGGACCTCGGTCCGCGCTACCGGGACCGCCTGGTCGCCGAACTGGAACGCCGGGGCCTGGAGGGGTTCTCGGCGAGTGTGCGCGAGGAACTCCTGGTGACCCCGCTCGACTGGACGGCACAGGGCCACGCGGCGGGCAGCCCCTTCTCGGTCTCCCACACGTTCGCCCAGACCGGGCCCTTCCGGCCGCGCAACCTCGTGCGCGGGGTGGAGAACGTGGTCCTGGCGGGCTGCGGCACCACTCCGGGCGTCGGCGTACCGACGGTCCTCATCAGCGGCAAGCTCGCCGCCGCCCGCGTCACCGGCGGCGCCGGTCGTCACGGCGTACGCGCGCCTGCCCTCAGGGCGGCCGTTCCCACACCCACTCCACCCACCCCGGCAGGTACGCATGACCCGTCGTGAACTGGACGCGGCCGGAATCACCGGTACCGCGCTGCGCGCCGCCTACACCCGGTGCCGCCGCCTCAACGCCCGTCACGGCAAGACCTACTTCCTGGCCACCCGGCTGCTGCCGCTGGAGCGCCGCTCGGCCGTGCACGCCCTGTACGGCTTCGCCCGCTGGGCCGACGACATCGTGGACGACCTCGACCGGCACCGGACCCCGGGGGACCGCGACCGGCTGCTCCGCCGTCTCGAGAGCGACCTCGCGGACGGGCTGCGGGCCGGTGACGGGAACGAGCCCGTGGTCCGGGCCGTGGCCGACACCGCCGGCCGGTACGACATCGAGCACGCGCTCTTCGCCGACTTCCTGGCCTCGATGCGGGCCGACCTGACGGTCACGGACTACCCGACCTACGCCGACCTCCAGCGCTATGTGCACGGCTCGGCCGCGGTGATCGGTCTGCAGATGCTCCCGGTACTGGGCACGGTCGTGCCCCGCGAGGAGGCGGCACCGCACGCGGCGGCCCTCGGAGTGGCGTTCCAGCTCACCAACTTCCTGCGGGACGTGGGCGAGGACCTCGACCGCGGCCGCGTCTACCTGCCGGGGGACCTGCTCGCCGCCCACGGCGTGGACCGGCCGCTCCTGGAGTGGAGCCGTCGCACCGGACGCCACGACCCGCGGATCCGCGCGGCCCTGGTCGCGGCGGAAGCCCTGACGCGGGACGTGTACCGGACGGCGGAGCCGGGCATCGCCATGCTCGATCCGCGGGTGCGTCCCTGTATCCGCACCGCGTTCACCCTGTACGGCGGCATCCTCGACGCGATCGCGGAGCGGGACTACACCGTGCTGCA
>NZ_NEUB01000413.1 GCF_002910825.1 Streptomyces sp. SM1
CCGCCGCCGCCTGCCCCGCCGCGTCCCCGCCGGCACAGACGCGCTCCACCGCGCGCAGCGCCGCCCGTACACCGGGCAGGTCGGCCGTGGGGTCGAGGGCCAGCAGCCGCGCCTCGTCGAGATGGGTGCGGGCGCCGACGTAGGACTTCGGGCGGCAGTAGACGAGCACCCCGGCGTTGACGCACTCGCCGCGTTCGATGCGCGGTACGACCCTCAGCAGCGCGTACTCGAAGACGTGCCGGTCGCTCACTGGTCCCCCTGAAGGCCGTGGATGCGCTGGTGGACGGTGCCCGCGCGGGCGAGCAGCGGCCGCGCGTAGGCCAGCCGCAGCTCGTCGGGCGTGTCGAAGCCCGGCTCGCCGGCCAGCCAGACGTCGGGGATCTCCGCGGTGACCTCGGCCAGCAGTTCCTCGGTGACCAGCGGCGCGAACCGCGCCGCCGCGGCCGCGACATCCGGCGCGAAGGTGTTCAGCGCGTGGTCGGAGGCGTCGTAGGGGCGGGCGGCGGAGACGGCGGCGCCGGGCCAGTTGTGATGCCAGATCATCGTCGCGCCGTGGTCGATGAGCCACAGTTCGCCGCGCCGCAGGAGCAGGTTGGGGTTGCGCCAGGAGCGGTCGACGTTGTTCACCAGCGCGTCGAACCAGACGATCCGCCCGGCCTCCTCGGGGCTCACCTCCAAGGCCAGCGGATCGAAGCCGAGGGCGCCGGAGAGGAAGTCCATGCCGAAATTGGTGCCGCCGCTGGACTTCAGCAGCTGCTGCACCTCCTGCTCGGGCTCCCCGAGCCCCAGCACGGGATCGAGCTCGACGGTGACCAGCCGCGGCACCCTCAGCCCCAGCCGGCGGGCGAGTTCCCCGCAGACCACCTCGGCGACCAGCGTCTTGCGGCCCTGCCCGGCACCGGCGAACTTCAGGACGTAGACGCCGAGGTCGTCGGCCTCGACCAGTCCCGGCAGCGAACCGCCCTCGCGCAGCGGCGCGATGAAGCGGGTCGCGATGACTTCCTTGAGCATCGCCCCAGGCTACTGGCGTGTCACCGCGTGCCGGACGCGGCCCGGGAGGGCGTGCCGGTGCCCGACAGGGAAACGACAGCCGTGATTTACGTCCGTCCGACCGCGGGCACGCCAAGCTTCCGGTACCGCCTGAACAGCGCGGGCCCGCTGACCGTACCTCTCCCGAGATCCACTTTCTGCCCCGGAAGGGACACATCGGCATGACCGCATCGCTTCACTCCGTATCCGGACCCGCCCGCCGAACCGTCGTGGCGGCGGCCGGAGCGGCGGGCCTCGCCGTCGCGCTGACCGCGTGCGGAGGTTCCGACGACGGATCCGGCTCTTCCGCGGACTCCGGTACCGCCGGCGGCTCGTCCGACGACGCCGCCGCCGCGCCGCTCGGCTCGACCGCCGACATCCCCGAGGGAGGGGGCAAGGTCTTCGCCGACCGCAAGGTGGTCGTCACCCAGCCCTCGGCCGGCGAGTTCAAGGCGTTCTCGGCGACCTGCACCCACCAGGGGTGCGCGGTGCAGAGCGTCGCCGACGGTGTCATCAACTGCCCCTGCCACAACAGCAACTTCTCGATCGCCGACGGCAGCGTGAAGGGCGGCCCGGCGACCGAACCGCTGCCCTCGGTGGAGATCACCGTCAGCGGGGAATCGATCACGCTCGCCTGAGCCGGCCGCGCCGGGTACGACATAAGAGAAGAAGGGACCGTATGACCGCCACGCAGCGCCGGGGCCGGAAGATCATGATGTCGCCCGGCGAGCTGGACGACTTCCTCACCGTCCAGCGCACCTGCCGGGTGGCCACGGTGTCCGCCGACGGAGCTCCGCACGTCAGTACGCTCTGGTTCGCCTGGGACGGCACATCGCTGTGGCTCTACTCCGTGGTCCGCAGCAAGCGGTGGGTGGATCTGCGGCGGGACCCCCGGGTGGCGATCGTGGTCGACACCGGGGAGGAGTACGAGGAGCTGCGCGGCGCGGAGCTGTCCGGACGCGTGGAGTTCGTGGGTGAGATCCCGCGCACGGGCGAACTGCGCGCGGAACTCGACGTCCCCGAGACACTGTTCGCCCGCAAGAACTTCGGCCTGGACGACATGCCCTACGACGGCCGGCACGCCTGGCTGCGCCTGACACCCGAGAAGATCGTGTCCTGGGACTTCAGGAAGCTGCCGAAGCCTCCCGGCTCCTAGACGCCGGTCCCCCCGACGCGCTCCCCCACCGCGCGCAGTGCCCGCACCGCCGCCCGGATGGACGGGCGGCGGTCCGCGTCAGCGCGCCAGACGACGAAGACGTGCCGCCGCACGCGCTGCCGGAGCGGGACGGTCACCACCCCGTCGGGCAGTGGGTCGCGGCCGAGCACGGGGGCGATGCAGACGCCGAGCCCCGCGGCGACCAGTCCGAGCTGGGTGTGGCTCTCGGCGGCACGGTGGCCGACGACGGGCTCGATGCCCTTGGAGCGCAGCGTGAACATCAGCCACTCGTGGCAGAACTCGCCCTCGCCCCAGGTGATCCACTCGTCCTCGGCGAACTCGGCGAGATCCACCTCGTCCCGGCCGGCCAGCCGGTGGCCGGCCGGCAGCGCCACATCGGCCGGATCGTCGAGCAGCAGTGCCTTGACCAGCCCGTCGGGCAGCGGCATCGGCTTGTTGTACCAGTCGAGCACGACGGCGAGATCGAGATCCCCGCGCACCACTCCCCGGATGCCCTGCTCCGGTTCCAGTTCGCGGGAGCGCACGCGCAGCGCGGGATGCCGTTCCCGCAGCTCCGCGAGCGCGGCCGGGAACAGCCCCCGCGCGGCGGTGGGGAACGCCGAGACCCGCAGCTCGCCGGCGACCTGACCGCGCTGCGCCTCCAGATCGGACTGGGCGAGCTCGACCTGGGACAGGATCCGCGCGGCATGCTCGGCGAGCAGCCGGCCCGCGTCGGTGAGCCGGACGCCGCGCCCGTTCTTGGCGAGCAGTTGCTGACCGACCTCGCGCTCCAGTTTGGACATCTGCTGCGAGACGGCGGAGGTCGTGATGTGCAGCCCTTCGGCCGCGCCGCTGACCGAGCCGTGCCGGGCGAGGGCGTCGAGGGTGCGCAGGCGCTCCAGGTTCAACATATAAGCGATGCTACGAGATACCGCGTGCGAAATCTCGATTGTGCTACGAGATCACCGTGCAGCATCGTTGCGTCCATGAGCAGCGTCACCGCGACCACCACCACGCCGGGCCCGGTCGGCCCCGCCCCGGAACGCCCCCGCCCACGCCTGGACTGGCGGCTGCGTTTCGGGGCGCTGTCGCTGATCTGGGGCTTCAGCTTCCTCCTCATCAAGATCGGCACCCAGGGCTACGCCCCGTTCCAGGTCACCCTCGGCAGGCTGGCCTTCGGGACCGCCGTCCTCGCGGTCGCCATGGCGGTACGGCGGGAGCGGCTGCCGCGCGGTGCGCGTACCTGGGGCCATCTCGCGGTCGCCGGTCTCCTCCTGAACGCCCTGCCGTTCTCGCTGTTCGCCTTCGCGGAGCTGACCATCCCGTCCACGCTGGCCGGCATCTGCAACGCCACCTCGCCACTGTGGGGCATGGCCCTGTCGCTGGTGGCGCTCTCCGAGGACCGGCCGACCCGGGTGCGGGTGGCGGGGCTCGGCCTCGGCTTCCTCGGGGTGCTGACCGTGCTGGGTGCCTGGCAGGGTTTCCAGGGCCTGGACGCCCGGGGCACCGCGCTGGCGCTGCTGGCCTCGCTGAGCTATCCCGTCGGCTGGATCTACGTCCGCCGCACCCTGGCCGGCAACAGCCACTCGAACCTCTCCCTGACCGGCGGCCAGCTGCTGCTCGCCACCGTCCAGCTGGCCGTCGTGACCCCGTTGTTCACCAGCCTCCCGAGCACCTTCGCCGTCGGGCCGCTGCTGGCGGTCGCCGCGCTGGGCACGCTGGGCACGGGTCTGGCCGTACTCGTCCAGTACGGTCTCGTCGCCGAGGTCGGCCCCACGACCGGCCAGATGGTCACCTACTTCGTCCCCGTGATCGCCGCCGCGGCCGGCGTCGTGCTCCTCGGCGAGACCCTGACCTGGTCGACACCGGTGGGCGCGGCGATCGTCCTGGCGGGCGCGGCCCTGACCCAGATGAAGCCGAAGCACCGGCCGTAGCCGGGACACG
>NZ_NEUB01000414.1 GCF_002910825.1 Streptomyces sp. SM1
GAGGCCCGCAGCTCGTGGTCGCCGATCGCGGAGACGGGCAGGCACTCCGTGGCACCGTAGACGCTGAGGATCTCGGCGTCGTCCGGTACGGCCCGGCGCAGGGCGTCGACGAGGCGGAGGCGCAGCGGGGCGCCGAAGGAGAGGATCTGCCGGACCGACGGCAGGGTGACGCCGTGGCGGGCGCAGTGACGGGCGATCAGGGTCAGCACGGCCGGTGACGCCAGGACGACGGTGGCGCGGTGCCGCAGCATCGGCGCGACGAGTTCCCCGGGCGGTGTGCGGGCCGGGGCCAGGTGGTTCACGGCCGGGGCGACGGTGGTCAGGCCCAGCAGCGGGCCGAGCAGGGCGACCGGCAGGAATCCGGCGAGGAGCACGTCGTCCGGCCGGGGACCGATCAGGGCGGTCAGCGCGTCGAGCTGTCCGGCCAGGGTGCTGTGGTGGTACTCCGCGCCCTTGGGCCGTCCGGTGGAGCCGGAGGTGAAGGCGATGAGGGCCGGCCCGTCGCCGTCCGGTTCCGGCAGCCGCGCGGGCGGAGCGCCGCCGACCGGCGTCCGGGTGGGCAGCCGCCGCCCCGGAGGGAGCGGAGCGGGGCCGGTGACCAGGGAGATCCCGATGTGGGGACGGCCCCAGCCCAGGGCCCGGCGTCCGAGATGGGCCAGCGGTTCCCCGATGAAGACGTCCGGGGCGACGTCCCGCAGGCAACGGCCCACTTCGGCGCGCGGTTCGATCAGTACAGGGACGGCGCCGAGGATGCCGAGGGCGTACGAGACGGCGGTGAGGTCGTGGGCGTCGCGGGTCATCACCACGGCCTTGTGGCCGGGCCGGACGCCCGCGTCGCGCAGGGCTTCGGCGAGGTGGTGGCAGCGTCGCACCAGTTCGCCGCGACGGGTCGTCCGGGAGGTTCCGCCACGGCTTTCGACGAGGGCGACCGCCTCGGGCCGGTCGGCCAGCCGCGCGGCGATACCGGGAACGGTCACGGTCATGGTGCCCCCTGCAGGAAGTCACGGATGAGGTCGCCCAGTTCGGCCGTGGCGTCCTCCATCACGAAGTGCCCGGCGCCGGGGAAGCGGTGGATTCCGGCGTGCGGGTACCGCCGTGCCCATTCGCCCAGCAGGGCCGGGGTGAAGACGGGATCGCGCATGCCCCACCCGATGAGCAGCGGCAGGTCCGTCAGGCCGGCCCCGGCGCCGGGGGGTTCGAGCAGCCGCCAGGCGGGGTCCGCGGGGCCGCGGGGGATCGCCCGTACCGCGTCGGTGACCGCCCGGCGTTCCGCGCGGCGGGCGTACGGCCGCAGGTAGGCCCGGCGTTCGGACGGGAGCAGCGGGCGGTGGACCCCAGCCCGTACCGCGACACGGGCGAACGCGTTGGTGGCGTGGACGAGTTCGGAGACCGGACGGTGGTCCCGGATCCACCGCAGGGACAACGGCAGCCGGAAGCCGTCCGGGAAGGGGAAGGCCACGGTGTTGCAGACGGCCAGCCGGGCCACCACGCCCGGGTTGCGCAGCGCCCAGGCGACGCCGAGCGGGCCGCCCCAGTCGTGCAGGACGAACGTCCACCCCCGCTCGGGCAGACCCTCGTCCCGCACCAGATGGCGGTGCAGGATGTCCAGGTGTTCCAGCTGCGCCTCGTAGGGGTCCGGCACCCCGTCGGCCGGCCGCAGGTGCCGGGACAGCCCGAAGCCCGGCAGGTCGGGGGCCAGGCAGCGGGCGTGCGGGGAGAGCCGGCGCAGCAGTCCGCGCCACGCGTAGCTCCACGACGGGTTGCCGTGCAGGAACAGCACCGGCTGCCCGGAGCCCAGGTCGAGATAGTGCTGGCCGGTGAGCGGCACCCGCCGCCAGTGCCGGGGTGCGGGGTAACCCGGCAGCAGCCGTTCCAGGAGAGCGGGGTCCGGTGCCGGGGCGTGCCCGGTTCCCGCGGTCACCACCGCAGGAGCCCCAGGCCGAAGCTGAAACCGCTGGCCAGGCCGATCATCGCCACCAGGTCCCCGCTCTCCACACGGTCCGCCTCCCGTGCCTTGACCAGCTGCAGGGGGAGCGAGGCCGCCGCGCAGTTCCCGTGCTCGGCCACCGCGGGCATGCACCGGTCCTCGGGGAGGGAGAAGGTGTCGATCACCTCGCGGTACTGCGGCATGGCGATCTGGTGGAAGGCGACGAAGGCGAAGTCGCCGGACTGCGCCGCCCGGAGTTCCTCCCCGGCGGTTTCCAGGATGCGGGGGAGTACGTCGAGCGCGCCCTGGCGCAGATCCCCGTTCAGCCGCAGCGTGGTGTGGTCGTCGTGGACGGAGAGGTGGTGCATGCTGCCCCCGCCGGCCACCGTGCAGGCCTGCCAGGCGGCGGAGTTGCTGACGAAGCGCAGGGACAGGATGCCGGGGTCGCCGTCGCCCGCGGGGCCGGTGGTGAGCACCATCGCGGCGCCGGCGTCGGAGGCGGTGTAGCCGGGCAGGGCCCGCAGCAGGTCCTCCCGGCAGGGGGCGTGCCAGCGGGTGGCCAGGGTGGAGGGTTCACCGCAGGCGATGAGGACCGTGCGGTAGCGGCCGGCCTCGATGAACGAGGCGGCCACCTCCATGGCGTTGAGGAAGCTGTTGCAGGCGTTCTTGATGTCGAACACCGGGCAGGAGGCGCCCAGTTTGACCGCCACGAGGTGGGCCGTCGCCGGCTCGACCAGGTCCTGGGAGGTCGAGGCGAACAGCAGCAGACCGATGTCGTCGATCTTCAGACCCGCTTCGCCGAGCGCCGACCGGGCGGCCGTCACGGCGAGGTCGGAGGCGTTCTCGCCGTCCTCGTGGACATGGACTCCGCGGACTCCGGTGAGGTCCTCCAGCAGGCCGGGCGGCGGAGCGTAACCACCCGTCTCGGTGATCTTGACGCGGATCTCGTCCAAGGTCCGGTAGCGGGACGGAAGATGAGCGGAAACGGCGGCGATACGGGCACGGATGGCTTCGGGCACCGCGTCACCGTAGCCAGCCCGCCGGCCGGAACGACGATTGCGTGGCGGTATCCACCCCAACGAGTGATCAACACTGGATTTCTGCCCAGTTGTCGCCTTCAATCCGTACGCAGTGCACTAATCGGCGTAAAGGGGCGGGGACTTGGCGACGCAGCAGCATGAACGGGCCGTAGCGGTGGTGGGCGTGGGCTGCCGGCTCCCCGGAGGCGTCACGGACCTGGAAGGACTCTGGTCCGTGCTGCGCGACGGACGGGACGTGGTCGGCGAGATGCCTGCCGGCCGGCTGCCCCGGGACCGGACGGTCGACCCGGGCACCGTGCGGCCCGGCCGCAGCTACACCGCCGCCGGCGGCTTCCTCGACGACGTTGCCTCCTTCGACGCCGGCTACTTCGGCATGTCCCCCGCGGAGGCCCGGCACATCGACCCGCAGCAGCGGCTGCTGCTGGAGATGACCGCCGACGCACTGGACGACGCCGCCATCCCCGCCGAGTCCCTGGCAGGCTCGGACACCTGCGTGTACGTGGGCGTCTCCGACCCCGGCTACGGCGTGAACCTGTCGATGATGCAGGACCACACGAGCCCGCACACCATGCCCGGCGCCACCCTGTCCATCACGGCGAACCGGATGTCGTACGCCTTCGACCTGCGCGGGCCCAGCATGGCCGTGGACACGGCCTGCTCCTCCGCCCTGGTCGCCCTGGACCGGGCCTGCCGCACCCTGCGCGAGGGGCCCGGCCGCGTCGCCCTGGCGGGCGGCGTCAACGTGCTCTCCAACCCCTACTCCTTCGCCGGGTTCTCCTACGCCGGCATGCTGTCCCGGCGCGGGCGCTGCGCGGCGTTCTCCGCCGACGCCGACGGCTTCGTGCGCGCCGAGGGCGGCGCGGTACTCGTCCTCAAGCGCCTCGCCGACGCGGTGGCGGACGGCGACCGCGTGCACGCCGTACTGGCCGCCTCCGGCAACAACACCGACGGCCGCAGCACCGGCATGATCGTGCCCAGCGCCGAGACCCAGGAGGCGCTGCTGCACACGGTCTACGCGGAGGCCGGCATCGACCCCGACGACGTGGTGTACGTCGAGGCCCACGGCACCGGCACCCAGGTCGGGGACCCGGCGGAGGCCCGGGCCATCGGCCGGGCGCTGGGCCGGCGCCGCCGCGGCGGCCCGCTGCCGATCGGCTCGGTGAAGTCCAACGTCGGCCATCTGGAACCCGCCTCCGGAATGGCCGGACTGCTCAAGGCCATCCTGGTCCTGCGCCACCGCCTGGTACCGGCGTCCCTGCACGCCCTTCCCCTCAATCCCCGGATCGACTTCGACGGCCTCGGACTGGCCCCCGCCGCCGTCCCCGTCCCGCTGGAGGTGGGGGAGCGGTCCGCCGTGGGAGTGAGCGCCTTCGGCTTCGGGGGAGCCAACGCCCACGCCGTCCTCACCCCGCCGCCCGCCCCCCGGCCGGCCGGGCCGGACCCGGTGCCGGGCGGGCACCCGCTGCCCCTGGTCGTCTCCGCCCGGTCGCCGAAAGCCCTGAAGCGGATGACCGCACGCATGGCGGAGCGACTGCGGGACACCGACC
>NZ_NEUB01000415.1 GCF_002910825.1 Streptomyces sp. SM1
CATGTGCTGCCGGACGGGGACGGTGTCTCCTTCGCCGTCCTGTTCAAGTTCCACCACGCCCTCGCCGACGGGCTGCGCGCCCTCACCCTGGCCGCCGCGCTGATGGACCCCATGGACCTCCCCACGCCCCGGCCCCGCCCCACCGCGCCTCCGCGCGGACTCCTCCCGGACGTGCGCGAGGTGCCCGGCCTGCTCCGGGACGCCCTGTCCGACGCCGGCCGGGCCCTGGACATCGGCGCCGCGGTCGCCCGTTCCACCCTCGACATGCACTCCTCGCCCGCGCTGACCTGCGCACCCAGCGGAACACGCCGCACCGCCGGCACGGTGATCGACCTGGACGACGTCCACCGCATCCGCAAGAGCGCGGGCGGCACCGTCAACGACGTCACCATCGCGGTCGTCGCCGGCGCGCTGCGCCGCTGGCTCGACGA
>NZ_NEUB01000416.1 GCF_002910825.1 Streptomyces sp. SM1
GCGCAGCAGCGGCGGCAAGGTGCCGTCCGCGGCCGCGGACTTCAGGGCGGCGGTGTCGAGGCGCATCGGGACCAGGGCGGCCCGGTCCACGGTGAGGGCGGTGTCGAACAGGGCGAGTCCCCGCTCGGTGGAGAGCGGCGGCATCCCGGAGCGGGCGGCGCGTCGTACGTCGTCCTCGTCCAGGTGTCCGGTCAGTGCGCTGGGCTGCTCCCACAGGGTCCAGGCCAGGGACTGGCCGGGCAGGCCCGCCGCCCGGCGCTGGGCGGCGAGGGCGTCGAGGAAGGCGTTGGCGGCGGCGTAGTTGGCCTGGCCGGGGCCGCCGAAGGTGCCCGCGGCGGAGGAGAAGAGCACGAAGTGCGTGAGGTCGCGGTCGCGGGTGAGTTCGTGCAGGTGGAGGGCGGCGTCGGCCTTGGGGCGCAGGACGGCGTCCACCCGTTCGGGGGTGAGTGCCGTGACGACGCCGTCGTCGAGGGTGCCCGCGGTGTGGATCACGGCGGTCAGCGGGTGTGCGGGCGGCAGGTCCGCGAGGACGGCGGCCAGGGCGGTCCGGTCGGCGGCGTCGCAGGCCCCGAGGGCGATCTCGGCGCCCAGTTCGGTGAGTTCGGCGCGCAGTGCCTCGGCTCCCGGGGCGGCCGGGCCGCTTCGGGAGAGCAGCAGCAGGTGCCGTACGCCGTGCCCGGTGACCAGGCGGCGGGCGACGTGGGAGCCGAGCAGGCCGGTGCCGCCGGTGATGAGGACCGTGCCGTCGGGGTCGAAGGCGCGTACGGGCACGGCCGTGCCGTCAGCGGTGTCCGGGGCGTTCCGCGGGATCCTGGCCAGCCGGGGTACGCGGACGTCTTCGCCGCGGACGGCGGTCTGGGGTTCTCCGGAGGCGAGGGCCGCGTCGACGCCCGCGGCGGTGCCGTGTTCGTCGTCGGCGTCGAGGTCGAGCAGCGCGAAGCGACCGGGGTGTTCGGACTGGGCCGAGCGGACCAGGCCCCAGAGCGCGCTGTGCGCGGGGTTGCGTACGTCCTCCCCGGCGCTGACGGCGCCCCGGGTGGCGAACACCAGGAGCGAGCCGGCGAAGCGGTCGTCGGCGAGCCAGGTGCGGACATCGGCGAGGGCCTGGTGGACGGCGGCGCGGACCGCCGCGGCCGGACCTCCGGCCGGGTCCGCCGGGTGTTCGGCGCAGGTCAGGAGAACCGTCTCGGGCACCGGCGCCCCGGCGTCGACGGCGGCCCACAGCGCGGCCAGGTCCGCGGTGCGGTGGACAGGTGCGCCGGTTCCGCGCAG
>NZ_NEUB01000417.1 GCF_002910825.1 Streptomyces sp. SM1
CGCGCTGTTCGCCTCCCGCCCGGTGCTGGCCCGGATGCTGGCGCAGACCGCGCTGGACGCGACCGCGGCCACCGCCGAGCTGACGGCCCGTCTCGCGGCCGACCGGAAGGAGCTCACGGCCGGGCTCCTCGACGGACGGGACCCGGGGCCGCTCACGCGGGTGGAGCTCGGCCGCGGGGACGCCCACGAGGGCAACCGGTCCGTCGCGGTCCTGCACTTCTCCGGCGAGCGGCTGGTCTACAAGCCGCGCCCGCTCGGCCAGCACGCCCTCCTCGACGACCTGGTGGGCTGGCTCAACGCCAAGGTTCCCGGCCTGGAGCTGCGCACCCCGCGCAGTCTGCGCCGCGAGACCTACGGCTGGCTGGAGTTCGTCGAGCACCGCTGGTGCCGGACGGTGACCGAGACCGACGCCTTCTACCGGCGCCAGGGCGCCGTGCTGGCCCTGCTGTACGCGGTGGACGGCGCCGACATGCACTACGAGAACGTCATCGCCTGCGGCGACCAGCCGGTCCTGGTGGATGCCGAGACGCTGCTGCACACCGGGCTCGCGCAGTCCATGACGGCGGGCGCCGACCCGGCGGCGGACGCGCTGCGGGCTTCCGTGCACCGCACCTGTCTGCTGCCGCACCTGCTGATCGGCGAACAGGGGGCCCTGGACATCTCCGCGCTCGGCCGGTCCACCGACGGCACCTACCCGAGCGAGGGTCTGCACTGGCGGGACAGCGGCCTGGACACCATGCGTGCCGTGCGCGGACCGCTGCTCAGCCCCGCCGCACACAACCAGCCGCTGCCCGCGGGCCGCCTCCTGGAGGGCGCCGACCACAGGGCCGCGCTGCTGGAGGGCTTCCGTGCCGCGTACACGGCAATAGCCACCGACGGGGGCGAACTGCTCCGGGAGGACGGCCCGTTGATGTCCGGCGCGGACCGTCCCGCCCGGCTCGTCGCCCGCGCCACCCGCCTGTACGCGGCGCTCCTGGAGGAGTCCGCCCACCCGTCGCTGCTGGGCGACGCGCTCGCCCGGGAGGGGGTCTTCGCGGTGCTGTGGACCGAGTCCGAGCACGACGGGGCGCGCCGGCGGCTGATCGAGCACGAGACGGCGGCGCTGTGGCGCGGCGACGTCCCGCTGTTCACGCATCTGCCGTCCGGGACCGCGGTGCGGGCCGACGACGGCACATGGCTGCCCGGTCTGCTGCCGGTGGCGGGCGTGGCCTCGGTGCGGGAGAAGATCGCCCGGATGGACGAGGTCGACTGTCACGACCAGGAGTGGATCATCACGGCCACGATCGCGGCACGGGGTGCGGGATCACCGCTGGACCGTCCCCGGTCCGAGCTGGCGGTGGAGCCGGTGCCGGCCGTCGCGCCCGACGCGTCCCGGCTGATCGCCGCCGCGTGCGGGATCGCCGACGAGATCGCCGCCCGCGCGGTGCGAGACGGCGGCCGGACCAACTGGCTCGGCCTGGAACGGGTGTCCGGCCCGCACTGGGCGGTGCTGCCGATGGGCGCCGGACTGGCGCAGGGCTACTGCGGGGTGGCCCTCTTCCTGGCGCACACGGACGCGCTGACCGGAGCGGGGCGGTACGCCGCCCTCGCCCGGGATGCGGTCCGGCAGCTGCCCGCCCTGTCGAAGACCCTGGCGGACGATCCCGAACTGAGCGCGGCGGCCGGGCCGGGCGCCTACGACGGTCTCGGCGGCATCGTGTACGCGCTGCTGCGGCTGTCGGCCCTGCTCGGCCCGGAGCCGGCGGACTGCCTCCCCGACGCGCTCACCGCCCTCGGGCACGCCGCGTCCGCCTCGTCCGATCCG
>NZ_NEUB01000418.1 GCF_002910825.1 Streptomyces sp. SM1
AGTGCCTTCGTCCGCGCGCCGGCGAGCTCCCGCTCGGCGGCGGCGAGTTCGGCGAGGGCGTCCTTCTCCTTCACGGGCGCGGCGGCCGGGGAGGGCGCCGAAGGAGTCGCGCCGGCTCCGGACACCGAGGGGTACGGCGACGCCTTCGCCGTACCCCCGAACGCCTCCGCGTGCCGGACCACCTCCGCCCGCAGCGGCCGCAGCCGCTCCGCCAGCTTCGGGTGCGCGGCGAGGACCGCGTCGTACCGCGCGGCGAGGTCCTGGCTCTCCCGCGCCGCACGCGCGCGGGTCCGGTCGGCGGCCGAGGGACGGCTGCCGCCGGTGTCGGAGTTCTCGGAACCGGCGGAGCAACCCGCCACCAGCAGGGCCGCCGGCGCGGCGGCGAGCAGGCTCCTTCTGCGCGGCCCCGACCGGGCGCGCGGAGACGAGGTGAACGGCACGGCAGACGTCCTCGGGGGGCTCGTACGAACGTGGCGACGGAGGGGAAACGGAAAACGGACCGCTGGCCCGCGATCACGGTACCCGTGCGTCCGCCCCCCGGCGGTCAGCGGCACCCCCCGTGACCGGGGTGGACGGCAACACCCCCCGCGACCGGATACCCTTTGACCCAGACACGCGCACCGTCCCACAACAGCACACGCGGCCGAGGAGTCACCCGGATGAGCACCACCCAGAGCGAGAGGCTTCGAGAACTTCTGGAACCGCTCGTCAGCTCCCAGGGCCTGGATCTCGAAGAGATCGCCGTGGACTCGGTCGGCCGCAAGCGTGTGCTGCGCGTCACCGTCGACTCCGACACCGGTGCGGACCTCGACCGGATCGCCGATGTGAGCCGCGCGCTCTCGGCGAAGCTCGACGAGAGCGACGTGATGGGCAGCGCGGAGTACACCCTCGAGGTCGGAACCCCCGGCGCGGAGCGCCTCCTCACCGAGCGCCGCCACTACGTGCGCGCCACCGGCCGCCTCGTGCGGTTCCAGCTGGCCGACGGCGGCGAACTGGTCGCCAGGATCACCGCGGCCGACGACGACGGCCTCGACCTCGAGGTGCCCGGAGTCAAGGGCCGCAAGCCCACCGTGCGCAGACTCGCCTTCGACGACATCACCAGGGCGCGCGTCCAGGTCGAGTTCAACCGCAAGGACGACGCGTCCGACGTCAGGAACGACAGGAACGACAAGAAGGAAGAGGAGGCGTAATCGTGGACATCGACATGAGTGCTCTTCGGCTGTTGGTGCGGGAGAAGGAGATCTCTCTCGACCTGTTGGTCGAGGCGATCGAGTCGGCCCTCCTCATCGCCTACCACCGGACCGACGGCAGCCGCCGGCGCGCGCGCGTGGAGCTGAGCCGGGAGACCGGACATGTGACCGTGTGGGCGAAGGAGGACCCCGAGGACCTCGAGGAGGGCCAGGAGGCCCGCGAGTTCGACGACACCCCGTCCGGCTTCGGCCGTATCGCCGCCACCACGGCCAAGCAGGTCATCCTGCAGCGCCTGCGCGACGCCGAGGACGACGCGACGCTCGGCGAGTACGCCGGCCGCGAGGGCGACATCGTCACCGGAGTGGTCCAGCAGGGCCGCGACCCGAAGAACGTCCTGGTCGACATCGGCAGGCTGGAGGCCATCCTGCCCGTGCAGGAGCAGGTGCCCGGCGAGACCTACCCGCACGGCATGCGGCTGCGGTCGTACGTCGTCCGGGTGGCCAAGGGCGTACGCGGCCCGTCCGTCACCCTGTCGCGCACACATCCCAATCTGGTGAAGAAACTGTTCGCCCTGGAAGTGCCGGAGATCGCCGACGGCTCCGTGGAGATCTCCGCGATCGCCCGCGAGGCGGGCCACCGCACCAAGATCGCCGTCCGGTCCACCAGATCGGGTCTGAACGCCAAGGGCGCCTGCATCGGCCCGGTGGGCGGCCGGGTGCGCAGCGTCATGGGCGAGCTGAACGGTGAGAAGATCGACATCGTCGACTGGTCGGACGACCCGGCCGAGATGGTGGCGAACGCGCTGTCGCCGGCCCGGGTCTCCAAGGTGGAGGTCGTCGACCTCGCCGCCCGGTCCGCCCGGGTCACCGTGCCGGACTACCAACTGTCCCTGGCGATCGGCAAGGAGGGGCAGAACGCCCGCCTCGCCGCCCGTCTGACCGGCTGGCGGATCGACATCCGGCCGGACACGGAGCAGGCCGGGGAGCGGACCGGGGAACAGGCCCGGGACCGGGCCGGGGAACACACCGGGGAATAGATCCAAGCCGCGGTCCGCTGAGATCACGACAGCTTTGTCCGCGGCGCTGTTCGATTCTTGCCCCAGGGGGGTGAGGTCGGTCCGGGGAGGTAGACTAGGGAGTGTCTGGCCGGACACGTGCTGGCGTATGCCCTGAGCGCACCTGCGTGGGGTGCCGGGAGCGAGCGGTCAAGAGCGAGCTGCTGCGGATCGTGGTGATCGAGGACGCGTGCGTCCCGGATCCTCGCGGTACGCTGCCCGGCCGGGGTGCGTATGTACACCCCGTCCCGGTCTGTCTCGACCAGGCGGTGCGCCGCAGGGCGTTTCCGAGGGCGCTGCGCGTCCCGGGACCGCTCGACGTAAAGGCGTTGCGCCACTACGTCGAGCAGGCACAAGGTTGCCGATCAGCGGCTGACACGTCCGCTGGACAGGCGACACGGTAAGAACTTGCCGTACGGAACCCCCCGTGCGGCCTGGTACCTCGCGAGTCGAAAGCAGGTCGAGATTGCGATGAGCACTCGATGAGTACGCGATGAGTACGCCCATGAACTAGCGACGGTCCGGACGCAACCCGGACCTCAGAGGAGCGAAGTGGCTAAGGTCCGGGTCTACGAACTCGCCAAGGAGTTCGGCGTGGAGAGCAAGGTCGTCATGGCCAAGCTCCAGGAACTCGGTGAGTTCGTCCGTTCGGCGTCTTCGACCATCGAAGCGCCCGTAGTACGCAAGCTGACAGACGCGTTCCAGCAGGGCGGGGGCAACGGCAAGTCCGCCGCGAAGCCCGGTGCCCCGCGGAAGGCGGCTCCCAGGCCTCCCGCGCCGTCTCCGGCGCAGGCGGCACGTCCGGGTCCGGCGGCCCCGAAGCCGCCGTCGGCACCCAAGCCCGCC
>NZ_NEUB01000419.1 GCF_002910825.1 Streptomyces sp. SM1
CAGCAGGTCGGCGGACCCGGCGGTGAAGTCCCGTTCGGCGATCAGTTCGGCGCGGCGGCCCAGCTTGTTGCCGAAGCCTCCGACCAGGTCGGCGAGTCCGTCGGTGTCGCGGGTGTCGGTGACGGCGCGCAGCAGCAGGTCGGTGAAGTCCGAGTCCTTCTTGACCGCGAAGAGACCGGCGGCCTCGCCCTCGTCGGCGTTCATCTCCCTCTGGTAGCGGAAGAGTTCGGGGTCGAGTCCCAGGTCACCGAGATGTTCGGTCCAGCGCTCGTGGATCTCCTCCCAGTGCACCTCGAGGTGCGGGTATGTCCTGCCCGCCTCCGTGAGGGCGTCCCGGAAGCCCTTCATGGTGCGGCGCCGTCCCCGCGCGCCCGACTGGCCCTCGGCAGGCCGCCGTACGGCCGTCGACTCGGCGACGGGGAGGTTGTCCAGGCCCAGTCCGGGGCCGGGACGCAGGGAGTACCAGGCCTCGGCGAACTTCCGCGGGTCGCTGGAGACCTGACGGCCCCGCCACTCGCTGACCTTGCCGACGACGACACACTCCCCGGTCTGCACATGCTGCCACTCGAGGGCCACATGGCCGCAGTCGTCTGCGAGCAGGAACTTGCGCAGCACACCGGAGCTGGCGCCGCCGAGGGTGTTGCGGTGGCCCGGGAGCATCACGGAGAAGATCAGCTTCAGCAGGACCGACTTGCCGCCGCCGTTCTCCAGGAAGAGCACCCCGGCGGGGGCGGGGCGGCGCGGCGGGCCGACGGGTTCCTCCTGGAAGAACTCCGCCTGCGCCGGTGCGGGGTCCGGCACGGCACCGCCGACACCGCGCAGGTCGAGCACGGTGTCGGCGTAGCGCGCACCGGCCGGCCCGATGGAGTAGAGACGGACCCGGGACAGCTCGTACATGGCGGACTCTCGTGAGGCTTCGTGAGGTGGGGGGTCAGGCGGAGTGGAACGGCAGGCCGGCGTCGGCGACCAGTTCCAGGTCGTCGGCGTCCTCGGGCGGCAGCAGGGTGGGCGTGCCGTCGGTGACGGGGACGACGCCCAGCTCCAGCAGTTCGGCCAGGGCGGCGCTGCCCGCCATGTCGCGGACCTGGAGCTGGTAGCGGGCCGTGGTGCGGTAGGTGCCTCCGTTGTCGTCGCCGGTGCGCTGGAGGAAGCCGGATTCGGTGAGGAAGGTGACGGCCTTGGCGACGATGCCGGTGGTGGAGCCCGCGAGCCGGCGGGCGTCCTTGGTGGCGCCGGCGGCGCTGCGTCTGGCCCAGATCCGCCAGGCGGCCTCCAGTCCGGGGGCGTCGCTGGCCGGGTCGGTGTTCTCGCCCTGTTCGGCGGCCCGCTCCTCCAGCCGGTGGCATGCCTGGCGGACGAAGGCGTCGACGCCGTTGACCATGACGCGGCCGATGTAGCCGTCGTCGGCGAGGTCCTCGGGTCGGGGGAAGGCCATGGCGGCGACGGCGAGATGGGCCAGTCCGTGGAGGAACCGGTCGCCGCCGTCGGCGGAGGTGCGGCGCGCGTAGTCGCCCATGCGGACGGCGAAGACGGACTCCTCGGCGGCGGTGACGGCCATACCGGCGCGCGGGGACACCTCCAGCACGATCAGTCCGAGGCCGGTGGCCACGGCGTCGGCGAGCCGTGAGAACGGCGGGTCCTCTCGGTAGCGGCGCAGCAGGTCGGCGTACTCCTGGTCGCGGGCGGGCTGGAGCTTGGGCTGGAGGCCGTAGGCGACGAGCCGCGCGGCGTCGGCGGCGTCGGCGGGTGTGACGGCGGTGCTCGCCGGTGCGGCCGCGGCCTCCGGCTCACTCCACTCGACGTGCTGCTCGGTCACGGTCGGGACTCCTTGCTCCGGGAAAACTCACTAGGGGCTGCCGCGTCGGTCATGCCGCCTCCGACCGGTCCGCGGCCATGCCCGCCGCGTCCAGCAGGGCCGTGCCGACGATGAGGTCGGCGCCGCCGAACTCGGGATCGTCGAGTTCGGTGCCGTCGTCCACCGCGAACAGCAGCTTGCGTTCACCCTGGCGGTAGGCGGTGCCGACCGGCGGGCTGGCGGCGTGGACGGCCAGCAGCGCGACCAGATAGGGAAGTTCGGGGTCCTGGCGGCGGGCGTCGGCGAGCAGGCCGGAGAGCCGGCGCGGCGCGTCGGCCGGCAGGGTCAGCAGCGCCGTGGCGGCCGTCAGCTGTTCCTCGCTGAAGCGGCTGTCGTCGGGGGTGGCGATCAGGTCCGGTTCCGGCATCTCGGCGCCGAGGTGTTCCCGCTCCACGGGCGGCGTCAGCAGTATCTCCACGAGATCGGCCACCCGGACGGACACCGGGGTGCGCAGTCCGGTGCCGTGGGCGAAGAAGGCGTCGGTGACCCGGGACGCCCGCTCCACGGGCAGCGGGAGCAGGGGCGCCAGGAGGTGGCCGTAGAGGTCGGTGCCGGAGGTCGGCGTGGGGGTGGAGAAGGCCTGCCGGTCCTGTTCGGCGCGGAACAGCGGGCCGGCTTCCAGCAGCCGGGACTGCAACTGGGTGTGGCGCCGGATGCAGTCCTTGACGATGTCCACCAGCTCGGCGGCCCGGCGTTTGTGCTCGGGGTCCTCGGACTCGTCGCGGGCCCTGCGGATGTTGGTGAGGATCGCGTTCTCGTGGCGGTAGCGGTCCGCCACGTGGTCGAGGGCTTCGGCGATCATGTCGGGCACGGTGCTGAGCCAGTCCACCGCGCGGACGTTGCGCCGGGTGGCGTCCAGGGCCCGGCGCAGGGTCTCGGAGTACTGCACGGTCCGGTAGCGGGCCTGTTCGGCGGCGAGCCGGGCGTCGGCGAGCCGGCCCCGGCTGATCAGTACCTCGAGCTTGACCTCGGCGGCGATCTGCGCGCTGGTGACATCCGTGTCCAGGGCGCCGACCAGGACGTTGACGGCTTCGTCGGTGGTCCGCAGGTACACCGTGCCGCCGGGGCCGGGGACCTCTTCGATCAGCTTGAAGTCGTAGTCGCGGCGCACATAGGTGCCGTCCGCCCCGAACACGCCGTACACCGCGCGGAAGCCGCGGTCGACGCTGCCGACGTTGATCAGGTTCTCCAGGACCCAGCGGGCCACCCGTTCGTGCTCGGCGGCCGGGCGGCGCGGGGCCTGAGCGGCGATGCGCGGGATGAGCCGGGCCACTATCTGGTCGTGGTCGGCACCCGTGTCGAAGTCCATGTTCAGCGTGACCAGGTCGATGGCGGCGAGGGCGATCTCGGCCATTCCGTACACCGAGTACTCGCCGGCCAGGTTGGCCTTGCGCGCGTCCAGGTCG
>NZ_NEUB01000420.1 GCF_002910825.1 Streptomyces sp. SM1
CGGGCAGCCTGGCGTGGCGGGCCGGCGGGACGTCCGTCCCCGTGATGGAGAGGGAGCCCGTGCCGGCGCGTACGGGTTCGGCCGCCCAGCGCTGGTTCACCGTCCGGTCGCGCACCTTGACGACGATGTCGGCGTTCGCGTCAGGGGTCGCGGGGGTGAGGGCCAGCTGCTCGTCCCAGCGGGGCAGCAGCTCGCCCTGGAAGGTGAGGTCGTAGCGCACGTCGTCACTGCGGGCGTCGCCGGCGTCGGCGCAGGTGCCCAGGACGACGACACCGGCGTCCTTGTGCGAGTCCAGGCACAGACCGGGGTCCGCCACGCTGCGCAGCAGCCCGTCGTCCTCGTACGTCCACTGCTGGGTCCACCCCGAGGAGCACTCGGCCAGCCGGGTGCCCGAACCGTCCTGCGGTACGCCCCGGCTGTCGAGACACAG
>NZ_NEUB01000039.1 GCF_002910825.1 Streptomyces sp. SM1
CCGCGCGCGCGTGCAGCACGCTTCCGCGCTGCGCGCCCCCGGCGTGCGGGCGGAGTTAGGATCCGGGGCATGGCCCTGAGCGTGAGCGACGTGGAGCGGTTCATGGTCTCCAGGCCCCGGCTGGAGGCCATCGCCTACCGGCTGCTCGGCTCCGCGAGCGAGGCCGAGGACGCCGTGCAGGAGACGTTCCTGCGGTGGCAGGCCGCCGATGCCGGGCGCGTCCGGGTCCCCGAGGCGTGGCTGACGAAGGTGCTCACCAACGTGTGCCTCAACCAGCTCACCTCGGCCCGTGCGCGGCGCGAGACGTACGTGGGCCAGTGGCTTCCCGAGCCGCTGATCGCCGGGGACCCGATGCTCGGCCCCGCCGACACCGCCGAACAGCGCGAGTCGGTGTCGTACGCGGTCCTCGTCCTGCTGGAGCGGCTCGCGCCGAACGAGCGGGCGGTGTACGTCCTGCGGGAGGCGTTCGACTACCCGCACCGGGAGATCGCGGAGATCCTCGACCTCACCGAGGCCGCCAGCCAGCAGATCCTGCACCGCGCCAAGCAGCACATCGCGCGGGGCAGGCCGCGTACGGACATCGACGAGGCCGCCGCCCGGCGGGTCGTCGACGAGTTCCTCGCGGCCGCCGCCAGCGGACGGACCGAGCCGCTGGTCCGGCTGCTCACCGAGGACGCCGTCGCGGTCGGCGACGGTGGCGGAAAGGTCCCCGCCCGTGCCAAGGCGTTCGAGGGCGCGCTCGCGGTCGCCACGTACATGCGGGGTCTGTTCCTGCCCGGCAAGGCCAAGCGCGCCCTGGTCGGTGGCTCGCCCGGCGTCTACGCCACGACCGCCAACGGCGACCCCGCGCTGGTGGCGGTCGTCGACGGCCGGGTCGTCGGGGTCATCTGCCTGGAGGTGACCGCCGAGGGCATCGCCGCCGTCCGCAGCCAGGTCAACCCGGACAAGCTCGGGCGGGTGACCGAGCGCTGGGCGGCCGGCGGGCACGGCGAACCCCTGCTCCACGCGTTCTGACCATCATGTGACGCACGTCACATTGCATCCCTGTCAGGAAACGGCGGGCCACCCGGTTCAAGGGGGGAACCCGCAGACGACAGGAGCAGGCCATGCAGCATCGCATCATCGTCCTCGGAGCCGGCTACACGGGAGCCTCCGCCGCCGGACGCCTGGCCAGGCGGTTGCGCCGCGAGGACGTCACCATCACCCTCGTCAACGCCGAGCCGGACTTCGTCGAGCGTGTCCGCAACCACGAGCTCGCGGCCGGACGGCAGCTCAGGCACCGCCCGCTCGCCGGAATGCTCGCGGGCACCGGCGTGGAACTGAGGCTCGCCCGGGTCACCGGCGTCGACGTCGACCGCAGGTCCGTCGCCCTCCGGGACACGGACGCGAACGGAGGGGAAGACGCAGGCGGCGGCGCCGAGCTGGAGTACGACACCCTCGTGTACGCCCTCGGCAGCCGCTGGCACGACCAGGGCGTCCCCGGCGCCGCCGAGCACGCCCACGAGATCGCCGGCCGCCCCGGAGCGCTCCGGGTGCGCGAGCGGCTCGCCCGCCTGGAGGCCGGGCGGCCCGTGGTCGTGGTCGGCGGCGGTCTCACCGGCCTGGAGGCCGCGACCGAGATCGCCGAGGCCCGCCCGGACCTCGATGTCGCCCTCGCGGCCCGCGGCGGCCTCGGCGACTGGCTCTCCCCCAAGGGCCGCCGGCACCTGCGCAAGGTCGTCGACGGACTCGGCCTCACCGTGCACGAGCACACCGACGTCACCGCCGTCGCGGCCGACCGGCTCACCACCGCCGACGGCACCTCCCTCCCGTCCGCGCTCACCGTGTGGACCACCGGCTTCGCCGTCCACCCGATCGCGCGGGCCACCGCCCTGGAGACCACCGGCCCCGGACAGATCGTGGTGGACGCGACCATGCGCTCGGTCTCGCACCCCGAGGTGTACGCCATCGGCGACGCGGCCATGGTGACGGGCCCCGGCGACAAGCCGCTGCGGATGTCCTGCGCCTCGGGCGTCCCCACGGCGTGGCAGGCCGCCGACGCCATCGCCGCCCGCCTGACCGGCGGGAAGCTTCCGAACGTACCGATCCGCTACTTCAACCAGTGCGTCTCCCTGGGCCGCAAGGAGGGACTGATCCAGTACGTCACCGCCGACGACCGCGCCGTCGACACGGCCCTGACCGGACGGCTCGCCGCCCTCTACAAGGAAGTGGTCTGCAAGGGGGCCGCCTGGGGCGTGGCCCACCCGACGCTCGGCATCCCGACCCGGCGCCGCGCCGTACGGACCCCGGCCCCGGTGCCCG
>NZ_NEUB01000040.1 GCF_002910825.1 Streptomyces sp. SM1
GCCCTCGCCGACGGCACCGTACGCCTCGGTCCCGGCGCCGACCGGGACACCGCCCGGGAGGCGCTCACCGCCGTTCCCGGACTGGACGCACGGACGATCGCGGCGATCCGCACCCGCGCCCTCGGCGACCCGGACGTGGCCCCGCCCGGCCCGGACGCCCCCGACAGCTGGCGCCCCTGGCGCTCGTACGCCCTGAACCACCTGCGTGCCGCAGGAGAGCTGGAGTGATCATGGAAACCGTGACGTACTGGACGAGTGTCGGCAGCCCCGTCGGACCGCTGCTGCTCACCGCCGCCCCGACCGGCGAGCTGACCTCCCTCTCCGTCACCGGCCAGAAGGGCGGGCGCGCCGTGCTCGACGACTGGCGGCACGATCCCGGACCGTTCCGCGAGGCCGAACGCCAGCTCGCGGCGTACTTCGCCGGGGAGCTGAAGGAGTTCCGGCTGGCCATGAGCGCCGTGGGCACACCGTTCCGCGAGAAGGTGTGGGCCGCGCTCGACGACGTCCCGTACGGGGCGACCGCCTCCTACGGTGAGATCGCGGCGCGGATCGGCGCGTCCCGGCCCGCCGTACGCGCGGTCGGCGGCGCGATCGGCGCCAACCCCCTCCTCATCGTGCGCCCCTGCCACCGGGTGATCGGCTCCGACGGCTCCCTCACCGGGTACGCGGGCGGGCTGGAGCGGAAGGTACGGCTGCTGACCCACGAGGGCGCGCTGCGGCCGTGAGGGGCCGGAAGGCGGGGGCAGGGAGGGGTGCCGAGGGGGTGCGGAGGGGGCTCAGGCAGGGGGGTGGGCCGCGGTCAGCCCCCGAACACCGCGCCCAGCCACGCCGCCGCGATCAGCTGGCAGGCGAAGAGCTCCGTCAGCAGGCTCCAGCCCCCCGAGCGCATCGCCGTGCGCGTCGCGGCCACCGCCTCGCCCCGGCGCCCGAGCCGGAGCCGCTCATGGAGGTAGATCCCGCCGACGAAGCCCGGGAGCGCGCCGAGCACGGGCAGCAGGACGAAGCCGAGGAACGAACCGCACCCCGCGTACGCCAGCAGCCGGGCGTCGACGCCGCCCTCGCGGAGTCTGCGGGGCGGCAGGGCCCAGCGCACCACCTGGGACAGGAACAGCACGACGGTCGCGCCCACGCACACCCACCACGCGACGGGCTGCGGATCCTTCAGCGCCCACCACAGGACCGCGGCCCACACCAGCCATGACCCGGGCACCCCTGGCAGCAGCACTCCGCACAGGCCGAGGAGGAGCACCAGTCCGGCCATGAGGAGGTCCCACGCTCCCATCTGTCCAGAGTGCCGGAGCCGGACGAGCGGCGCAGAACGGGGCGCCGCCACGGCCCCCTCCCGCACAGCTCGCACAGCCGTCCCGCCCTTCACCCGGGAGGCCGTCCCGTAGGTGCCGCCGGACGGGGATTTTTGTGGATGCCCCGTTTTCAACCGGCCCGTCCGGGCGACAATCGGGGGCATGAGTCAGCAGGGGGGAACGCCCACCGGCCCCGAGGACGACTGGTGGGGGCAGCTGTACGACGACGCGGCCGACGACACGGGCCCCGCACCGGCACCCGATTCCCTGGACGACCGCTTCGCCTCGGCGTCCGACGCGCTGGACACCGGCCGGCCGTCCCCGACGCCCGCGACGAGACTCCCCGCACCCCGTCCGTCGGCCGCCGCGCCCACCCGGGCCCCGTGGGAGCCTCCGCCCGCC
>NZ_NEUB01000421.1 GCF_002910825.1 Streptomyces sp. SM1
GACGCGCGCAGGCATCCGAGCCCCAACGCCGGGCCCGTCGAGGCCTCCTTCGCGGGCGCCCTCGGCGTACGGCTCGGCGGAACCCTCTCCTACGGCGGGCGGGTCGAGCACCGGCCCGTGCTCAACGGCGGCGGACGGGACGTGGCCGTGGCCGACATCGAGCGGGCGGTTCGGCTCTCACGGCGGGTCGGCTGGTTCGCCCTCGGCGCCGGCGTTCTCGTACGGAGCGTCGTGAAGGGACGTGCGTCGTGAGCGGTGGGGGGCTGCTGGTCGCCGGGACCACCTCGGACGCCGGCAAGAGCGTGGTCACGGCCGGGATCTGCCGGTGGCTGGCGCGACGCGGCGTCGAGGTCGCGCCGTTCAAGGCGCAGAACATGTCACTGAACTCGTTCGTCACCCGGGAGGGCGCGGAGATCGGGCGGGCGCAGGCCATGCAGGCCCAGGCCTGCCGCGTCGAGCCGACCGCGCTGATGAACCCGGTGCTGCTCAAGCCGGGCGGCGAGAAGTCCAGCCAGGTGGTGCTGCTGGGCAGGGCGGTCGGTGAGCTGAGCGCCCGCGGCTACCACGGCGGGCGGCAGCAGCGGCTGCTCGGCACGGTGCTGGACTGTCTGGAGCAGCTCCGTGAGACGTACGACGTGGTGATCTGCGAGGGCGCCGGCAGCCCGGCCGAGATCAACCTGCGGCGCACGGACATCGTGAACATGGGGATCGCCCGGGGCGCCGGACTGCCGGTCCTGGTGGTCGGCGACATCGACCGGGGCGGCGTCTTCGCGTCGTTCTTCGGCACCGTCGCCCTGCTCTCCCCCGAGGACCAGGAGCTGGTCGCCGGGTTCCTGGTGAACAAGTTCCGGGGCGACGTGTCCCTGCTGGAACCCGGTCTGGACATGCTGCACGGTCTGACCGGGCGGCGGACGTACGGTGTGCTGCCCTTCCGGCACGGGCTCGGCATCGACGAGGAGGACGGCCTGAGGGTGTCCCTGCGCGGCGCCGTACGGGAGTCGGTGGTGGCCGCGCCGGCCGGTGCGGACGTGCTGCGGGTCGCGGTGTGCGCGGTGCCGCTGATGTCCAACTTCACCGACGTCGACGCCCTCGCCGCCGAACCGGGTGTCGTCGTGCGGTTCGTGGACCGGCCGGAGGAACTGGCCGACGCCGACCTCGTGATCGTGCCGGGGACGCGCGGGACCGTACGGGCGCTTCGGTGGCTGCGGGAGCGGGGGCTGGCGGACGCGCTGAGGCGGCGGGCGGCCGAGGGACGCCCCGTGCTCGGGATCTGCGGCGGCTTCCAGATCCTCGGCGAGCACATCGAGGACGAGGTCGAGAGCCGCGCCGGGCACGTGGACGGGCTCGGCGTCCTGCCCGTACGGGTGCGGTTCGCCCGCGAGAAGACACTCGACCGGCCCGTCGGCCGGGCCCTCGGGGAGCCCGTCGAGGGGTACGAGATCCATCACGGCGTCGCCGAGGTCCTCGGGGGCGAGGCGTTCATCTCCGACGGCCGCGGACACGGCCTGGACGGCTGCCGGACCGGACAGACCTGGGGGACGCACTGGCACGGCTCGCTGGAGTCGGACGGATTCCGGCGGGCCTTCCTGCGGGAGGTGGCCACCGCCGCGGGACGGCGCTTCGTACCGGCCCCCGACACCTCCTTCGCCGCGCTGCGCGAGGAGCAGCTCGACCGGCTCGGCGACCTGATCGAACAGCACGCGGACACGGACGCGCTGTGGCGGCTCATCGAGTCCGGCGCGCCACGAGGACTGCCCTTCATCCCACCGGGAGCGCCCGCATGAGCACTGTGTTGTTGTTGTCGACCGCCGACACGGACCTGCTGGCGGCACGGGCCGCCCCCGGTGTCTCCTACCGGATCGGCAACCCGGCCCGGGTGGACGTGGCGGAGGAGCTGCCCGTGCTGCTGGACGGGGCGGACCTCGCCGTCGTGCGGCTGCTGGGCGGCAGGCGCGCCTGGGAGGACGGGCTCGCCGCGCTGAAGGCGTCCGGCGTCCCGGCGGTGCTGCTCGGCGGGGAGAGCGTGCCGGACGCCGAGCTGATGGCCGAGTCGACGGTGCCGGCCGGGGTGGTGGCGGAGGCGCTGCGGTACCTCGTCGAGGGCGGTCCGGACAACCTCACCGAGCTGGCCCGGTTCCTGTCGGACACCGTGCTGCTGACCGGCGAGGGGTTCGAGGAGCCGCGGAAGATGCCGGAGTACGGGCTGCACGGGGAGCGGGCCCCGGCCGAGGGCCGCCCCACCGTCGGCGTGCTCTTCTACCGGGCGCACGAACTGAGCGGCAACACCGCCTTCGTGGACACGCTGTGCGATGCGATCGAGGCGCGGGGCGCCAACGCCCTTCCCGTCTACTGCGGTTCGCTGCGCGACGCCGACCCGGGACTGTACGAACTGCTGGCGAAGGCCGACACCCTCGTCGCCACCGTGCTCGCGGCCGGCGGCACGCACGCCTCGCAGGCGTCGGCGGGCGGGGACGAGGAGGCCTGGGACATCGGGGCGCTCGCCGACCTGGACGTACCGGTGCTGCAGGGGCTGTGCCTGACCTCCTCGCGCGCCGCGTGGGAGGAGTCCGACGCCGCCCTGTCCCCCATGGACGCGGCGATGCAGGTCGCCATCCCGGAGTTCGACGGGCGGATCGTCACGGTCCCGTTCTCGTTCAAG
The DNA here is from genome assembly GCF_002910825.1 of Streptomyces sp. SM1. Classification (GTDB taxonomy): domain Bacteria; phylum Actinomycetota; class Actinomycetes; order Streptomycetales; family Streptomycetaceae; genus Streptomyces; species Streptomyces okerensis. The sequence goes on from NZ_NEUB01000421.1 coordinate 2,660, forward strand.
GAGCAGGGCCCGGACGACGTCCCGGTGTACGTCGCCGACCCGGAGCGGGCCGCGCGGGTGGCCGGGATCGCCGTCCGGCACGCCCGGCTGGGGCACGGGCCGAACGCCGGGAAGAAGATCGCGCTGGTCTTCACCGCGTACCCGACCAAGCACTCGCGCGTCGGCAACGCGGTGGGGCTCGACACCCCGGCCTCGGCGGTGCGGGTGCTGGACGCGCTGCGGGACGCGGGGTACGCGGTCGACGGATATCCGTCCGGCGGGGACGAGCTGATCCACCGGCTCATCGCAGCGGGCGGGCACGACGTCGAGTGGCTGACCGAGGAGCAGCTGGCCGCCGCGCCCGCGCGGGTGCCGCTGGCGGACTACCGGGCCTGGTTCGAGGAACTGGACCCGGGGCTGCGGGACGCGATGCGCGAGGCGTGGGGCGAGCCGCCGGGGTCGTTGTACGTCGACGGGGACGACATCGTCCTCGCGTCGCTCCGGTTCGGGAACGTCGTGGTGATGATCCAGCCGCCGCGCGGCTTCGGGGAGAACCCGATCGCGATCTACCACGACCCCGACATGCCGCCGTCCCACCACTACATGGCGGCCTACCGCTGGCTGGAGCACGGTTTCGGCGCCGACGCGATCGTGCACATGGGCAAGCACGGCACGATGGAGTGGCTGCCGGGCAAGGGGCTGGGCCTGGGCGCCGGGTGCGCGCCGGACGCGGTGCTGGGTGACCTGCCGCTGATCTACCCGTTCATCGTCAACGATCCCGGCGAGGGCACCCAGGCCAAGCGTCGCGGGCACGCGACGGTCGTCGATCACCTCGTGCCGCCGATGGCACGGGCCGACACCTACGGCGGTCTCGCGAAGCTGGAGCAGCTGCTCGACGAGTACGCGCTCGTCTCCGACCTGGACCCGTCGAAGGCGCCGGCGGTGCGGGCGCAGATCTGGACGCTGGTGAAGGCCGCCGAACTCCACCACGACCTGCGTGTGGACGACCAGCCGGACGACGACGACTTCGACTCGTTCGTCATGCACATCGACGGCTATCTGTGCGAGATCAAGGACGTGCAGATCCGCGACGGCCTGCACGTCCTCGGCGGCGGCCCGGTCGGCGAACCGCGCGTGAACCTGGTGCTGGCGGTGCTGCGCGCCTCGCAGGTGTGGGGCGGGCAGGCGAACGCCCTGCCGGGGCTGCGGGCGGCGCTGGCCGGGCACTTCGGGCTGGTGGAGAAGGAGCTGCTGGCCGAGCCGGGCGCCCCGCTGAAGGTGCCGGCGGAGCTGACGGATCTGGTGGACGGTCCCGCGCGGTCGGCCTCCGACGCGGTCGACCTGCTGGAGCAGCTGTGCCGGCGGTTCGCGGAAGGCATGGAGGAGCGCGGCTGGGCGGCCGACGCGGTCCCCGCGCTGGTGCGGGAGGTGCTGGGCACAGAACTGCGCGACGCGGTGGCCGTGTTGCGGTTCGCGTGCGAGGAGGTCGTACCCCGGCTGGCCCGGACGACGGACGAGATCGGGCACATCCTGCGCGCGCTGGACGGGGGTTACGTCCCGGCCGGTCCTTCGGGGTCGCCCACACGCGGGCTGGTCAACGTGCTGCCCACCGGGCGGAACTTCTACTCCGTCGACCCCAAGGCGATCCCGTCGCGGCTGAGCTGGGAGGTCGGGCAGTCGCTCGCCGACTCGCTGGTGCAGCGGTATCTGCAGGACACGGGCGAGTATCCGAAGTCCGTGGGCCTCACGGTGTGGGGCACCTCGGCGATGCGCACCCAGGGCGACGACATCGCCGAGATCCTGGCGCTGCTGGGGTGCCGGCCGGTGTGGGACGACGCGTCGCGCCGGGTGACCGGGTTCGAGGTGGTCGGGCTCGAGGAGCTGGGCCGGCCGCGCATCGACGTGACGGTCCGCATCTCCGGGTTCTTCCGGGACGCGTTCCCGCACGTGGTGGGGCTGATCGACGACGCGGTGCGGGCGGTGGCGGAGCTGGACGAGCCCGCCGACACCAACTACGTACGGGCGCACGCGGACGAGGACACCGCCCGGCACGGCGACCGGCGGCGGGCGACGGCGCGCGTCTTCGGTTCGAAGCCGGGGGCGTACGGGGCGGGCCTGCTGCCGCTGATCGACGCCCGCAACTGGCGCTCGGACGCGGACCTCGCCGAGGTGTACGCGGTGTGGGGCGGCTACGCGTACGGGCGCGGGCTCGACGGGCGTGCGGCGCGCGGGGACATGGAGACGGCGTTCCGGCGGATCGCGGTGGCGGCGAAGAACGTCGACACACGCGAGCACGATCTGGTCGACGCCGACGACTACTTCCAGTACCACGGCGGCATGGTCGCGATGGTGCGGCACCTGACGGGCGAGAGTCCTCAGGCGTACGTGGGGGACTCGGCGACACCGGACCAGGTGAGGACGAGGACCCTCGGCGAGGAGACGCACCGGGTCTTCCGGGCCCGCGTGGTCAACCCCCGCTGGATGGCCGCGATGCGGCGCCACGGCTACAAGGGCGCCTTCGAGATGGCGGCGACCGTCGACTACCTCTTCGGCTACGACGCCACGGCCGGGGTGGTGGACGACTGGATGTACGAGAAGTTGGCGTCCGAGTACGTGTTCTCGCCGGAGAACCAGGAGTTCATGCGCAAGTCCAACCCCTGGGCACTGCGGGGCATCACGGAACGCCTGCTGGAGGCGGCGGAGCGTGGCCTCTGGGCGGAGCCGGACCAGGAGACCCTGAACCGACTCCGGGCGACCTACCTCGAACTTGAGGGAGACCTGGAGGGAGACGAGTGACCTTCCGCCCGATCCCCGCGTGTGCGGGGAGCACACCAGCACGCCACCAACCGCAGGGCACACGGCCGGACCATCCCGGCACAAGCCGAGAGCACCCATCCAAGCTGCCCGGCCAGGCCCCTCAGAGCCACCTTTCCCATCCCCTTTCACTCGTAGGAGGGAACACCGCGTGAGCACGCATTTCCCTTTCACCGCCGTCGTCGGTCAGCGTGATCTGCAACTCGCCCTGCTTATCAACGCTGTCGCACCGAACATCGGTGGCGTGCTGGTGCGCGGCGAGAAGGGCACCGCCAAGTCGACCGCCGTGCGCGCGCTTTCGGCGCTGCTGCCGGAGGTCGCCGTGGTGTCCGGCTGCCGGTTCTCCTGTGATCCGTCCGCTCCGGACCCCGCGTGTCCGGACGGTCCGCACGAGAGCGGCGGCGGTGCCGCACGGCCCGCCCGCATGGTCGAACTGCCCGTCGGCGCCTCCGAGGACCGGCTGGTCGGCGCGCTCGACATCGAGCGGGCGCTGGCGGAGGGCGTGAAGGCGTTCGAGCCGGGGCTGCTGGCGCAGGCGCACCGCGGGATCCTCTATGTCGACGAAGTGAACCTGCTGCACGACCACTTGGTCGACCTGCTGCTGGACGCCGCCGCCATGGGCGCCTCCTATGTCGAGCGGGAGGGCGTCTCCGTACGGCACGCGGCGCGGTTCCTGCTCGTCGGGACCATGAATCCGGAGGAGGGCGAGCTGCGGCCGCAGCTCCTCGACCGGTTCGGGCTCACCGTCGAGGTCGCCGCCTCCCGCGAGCCCGACCGGCGCGTGGAGGTCGTACGGCGGCGGCTCGCGTACGACGACGATCCCGCCGGGTTCGCCGCGCGGTGGGCCGACGAGGAGGCCTCCGTACGGGCGCGGATCGTCGCGGCGCGGAGGCTGTTGCCGTCGGTGCGGCTCGGGGACGGGGCGTTGCGGCAGATCGCGGCGACCTGTGCCGCGTTCGAGGTGGACGGCATGCGGGCCGACATCGTGATGGCGCGGACCGCGACCGCGCTGGCGGCCTGGGCCGGGCGGACGGACGTGCTCGCCGAGGACGTCCGGCAGGCGGCGCTGCTGGCCCTCCCCCACCGGCGGAGGCGGAACCCCTTCGACGCACCGGGCCTCGACGAGGACAGGCTCGACGAGACGCTGCGGGAGTCCGGGGGCGACGACGATCCCGACACCGATCCGGACGGGCCCGGCGGGGGTGGCGGCGGACAGCCCCCTGCCGAGGGGCCCGGAGGCGGTGGCACGGGCACGTCGCCCGGGACCGGGGAGACTGACGGGTCCGGGGAGGCTGACGGGTCCGGGGAGGCTGACGGGTCCGGCGAATCCGCGGAATCCGGGGAGTCGCAGCGCGCGGGTGCCGGTTCCGGTGAGC
>NZ_NEUB01000422.1 GCF_002910825.1 Streptomyces sp. SM1
CATGCGCAGGGCGTCGCGCAGGTCCCGGGTGACACCCAGGAGCCGGTCGCGGGCGGCGGTGTTGGGCAGGTAGGGCTCGATGAGGACCAGCGGGGCGACGGTGTGCCCGGCCGCGTGGAGCTGGGTGGCCATCTCCAGGGCGATGTTGGCGCCCATGGACCAGCCGAGCAGGGCGTGCGGGCCGGTGCCGCCGCGTTCGGTGATCTCGGCGACGTAGTTGGCGGCGATGCCGGTCACCGTGCTCGGGTCGGTGCCCCCGAGCAGGCCGCGCGCCTGGAAGGCGTGCACGGGGCGGCCGGGCGGAAGTGCGCGGGCGAGCGGGACGAACCAGGCGGCGCTGCCGCCGGTGGGGTGCACGCACCACAGGGGTTCCCCGGTGCCCTCGCGCAGGCGTACTTCGGAGGTGACGGCGGTGGGCAGGCCCTCGCCTGCCGCGCGGACGGCGTGCCGGGCGAGCCGGGCGAGGGTGGGGTGCTCGATCAGGTCGCCGACGGAGACCGGCAGGCCGCGCGCGGCGGCCATGAGGGAGACACGGACGGTGGACAGGGAGCTGCCGCCGATGCGGAAGAAGTCGTCGTGGACACCGATCCGGGACAGGCCGAGGACCTCGCGCCAGATCTCGGCGAGGATCTTCTCGGCGGCACCGGAGGGGGCGGCGTATTCGGTGTCGGTGCGGTCGAGTTCGGCCGGCGGCAGGGGCAGCGCCCGCTTGTCGGTCTTGCCGCTGCGGTTGACGGGCATCTCGTCGAGGACGACGAACCGTGCGGGCACCATGTAGCCGGGCAGGGAGGCACGCAGCGCGCCGCGCAGTTCCTCGGGGGCGGGCGGTCGCGCGCCGGAGACGACGAGGTAGGCGACGAGGGCCGGTTCGCCCGGCAGGTCGGTGCGGTGCAGGACCACCGCCTGCCGGATGTCCGGCAGTTGGCGCAGGGCGTGCTCGATCTCCCCCAGCTCGATGCGGAATCCGCGCAGTTTGACCTGCGAGTCGCGGCGGCCCAGCCACTCCACGGAGCCGTCGGGCCGGTGGGTGCCGAGGTCGCCGGTGCGGCACAGGCGGTCACCGGGGGCACCGTAGGGGTCGGGGACGTAGGTGGCGGCGGTCAGGGCGGGCCTGCCGAGGTAGCCGCGGCCGACGGCGTCGCCGCCGAGGCAGATCTCGCCGGGGGCTCCGGCCGGGACCGGCTGGAGGTCGTCGTCCAGGACGTGGACCCGGGTGTTGCGCATCGGCGCGCCGATGGGCGGACGGCCCCCTCCGGGGCTGAGCTCGGCGGCGAGAGACCATACGGAGGTCTCGGTGAGGCCGTAGACGTTCTGGAAGCGGCGGCCGCGCGACCACAGGTCGGCGAGTTCGGCCGGGCAGGCCTCGCCTGCCACCTGGAGCACCTTCAGGCCGGGGAAGGTGTCCTCACCGAGGACGGCGAGGGCGCTGGGCGGCAGCATGGCGGCGGTGACGCGCGACTCGCGCAGGGTGCGTGCGAGGTCGGGACCGGGGCGCAGGTCGCCGGCGGGGGCGGTGACCAGGCAGCCGCCGTTGGAGAGGGACCAGGTGAGTTCCAGGATCGAGGCGTCGAACCCGAACGAGGCGAACTGCAGGACGCGGTCTTGGGGGGTGGGGTCCACCAGGTCGCGCTGGCCCTCGAGCATGTTGGACAGGCCGCGGTGCGGGATGCCCACGCCCTTGGGTGTGCCGGTGGAGCCCGAGGTGTAGATGATGTAGGCGAGGGTGTCGGCGCCGGCCTCGGGGCCGCCCGGCACGGGCTCCTGGTGTTCGGCGGGGGCGTCGAGGTGGATGACCGGACCGTCGAACGGCACGGTCCCGGCCAGCGGCCGCTGGGTCAGCAGCACCCGCACACCGCTGTCCTGCGCCATGAACGCGAGCCGCTCGGTGGGGTGTTGGGGGTCCAGCGGCAGGAACGCGCCGCCGGAGCGCAGCACGCCGACGGCGGCACGCACCAGGTCGGGGCCGCGTTCGGCGCAGATGCCGACCACCGTCTCGGGTCCCACGCCGAGTCTGTGCAGCCGGCGTGCCAGCTGCTCGGCCTGCTCGTTCAGTTCGGCGTACGTGAGGCGCTGCCCGAGGTGCTCGACGGCGGTGGCGTACGGGGTGCGGGCGGCGTGGCCGGCGATGTGCTCGTGCAGGAGCAGCGGGGAGGACGGGACGACGGGACCTCGGGCCCAGTCGTCGAGGGCGGTGGCGCGGGCGGCGCCGGTGAGGGCGGGCCGGGTGACACGGCCGCCGGGGTGGGCGGTCATGGCCTCCAGCTGGGCGCGGTACACGTCGGCCAGTTGCTCCGCGGTGGCGGGGGCGACGTACTCCGGGTCGGCGTCCAGGGTGAAGGCGTTGACACTGGCGTTGACCAGCAGCGGGAACATGGTGCGGGCGATCTCCAGGGAGTCGTCCCAGGAGTCGTGGGAGAGGCGGTGGAAATTGACGTAGTTGAAGACGGCGTCGGTCAGCCGTGGTTCGGTGGGCCGGAGTTCGGCGATGCGGACCAGGGGCACCCTGCGGTGCGGCAGCATGCCCTGCTCGGCCAGGAAGACGTCCCGCAGGTAGGCGAGCCAGGTACCGCGGGGGCGTGCCACTCCGAACGGCACGGTGTTGAGGAACAGACCGCGCATCCTGTCGGCGCCGGGCAGTTCGGGGCGGCCGTTGGTGACCAGTCCGATGCTGTGTCCGAGCACGTCGTCGTCGCGGCCGGCGAACAGGCTCATGGTGTGGTGGAAGGCGGCGAGGAGCACCGTGCGGCGCGGCACGCCCGCTTCCCTGGCGAGCCGGCCGATGCGCTCGGCGAGGTGGGCGTAGGAGCGGCGGACCTCGTGGACCGGCGGCTGGTCCTCCGCGGTGGCTTCGGCGCGGCGGCGGAAGGTGACCGGCCGCAGCTCGGCGAGCCGGCCGCGCCAGTACGCCGAGGCCTCCTCGCTGTGCAGCGCGGCGCGTTCGAGGGCGACGTACTCGGCGAACGGCGGCGCGCTCGGCGGCTGCGGGGCGGTGCGGTGGGCGACGGCCTCCCGGTGCAGGGCGAGCAGGTCGGCGACGAGGGAGGTCAGGCTCCAGCCGTCCAGGACGACGTGGCAGTCGGTGAGGACGAGCCGCAGGTCGTGGTCGGTGACGTGGTGCAGGTGGATGCGGACCAGAGGGGCGGCGGCCAGGTCGAAGCGGCGGTCGAACTCCTCGTCGACGAAGCGGCGCAGCCGCGCCCGCTGCTCCTCGCGCGGCAGTCCGCGCAGGTCGGTGTAGCCGACGGGCAGGTGCGCGGTGCGGTGGACGAGCTGGAGGGGTTCGCGGTAGGGGACGAGGTCGACGGAGGTGCGCAGAATGGGGTGACCGGCGACCACGGCGTCCACGGCGGCCTGGAAGGCGTCGAGGTCGAAGCCCTCGGGGACGGTGATCTTCAGGTCGGTGACGTTGTGGTAGGCGCCGCGCCGGGGGTCGGCGAGCATCTCGTGCAGCATGCCCGCCTGGAGCATGGTGAGCGGGTAGGCGTCGGCGAGGTGGTCGGGCAGCCGGCCGGCGTCGGCGGGATCGAGCTGGGAGAAGGGGGCGACGGGCTCGGGGGTGCCGACCGCGTCGGTGGCCAGTGCGGCCAGGTCGGCGAGGGTGCGGGCGCGGAAGACGTCTGCGACGGTGAAGCCGAGTCCGGCGAGGCGGCCGAGGCCCACCAGGCGCAGGGCGAGGATGGAGTCGCCGCCGAGGTCGAAGAAGTTGTCGGTGCGGCCGATGTGTTCGGTGCCGAGGACCTGGCTCCACACCCCGGCCAGCGTCCGCTCGACGGGTCCGTCGGCGGGCACG
>NZ_NEUB01000423.1 GCF_002910825.1 Streptomyces sp. SM1
ATCCGCACCGGCCCGGCGTGTGGCGGCACCGGAAGTGTTCCCGACGCCGGACCCGTGTCCGGCGCCCGGGCGCACGGCTTCCGTCTCCGGCCGGCCGGCGGGACCGGATTCCGGCTCCGTCCCGTGGTCCCGGCCGGCGCCCGGGCGTACGTCCGGCGACGGGGACGCCGGGGCGTCGGCTCCGTCGGGTCGAGCCGGGATCAGCAACTCCATCGTCGTCTCGGCGAGCCGCTCGTACCGCGCGTCGACGGGAGCGTCGTCCGTGGCCGCGTCCCGAGCGCCCGGTGCGGCGTCCTCGGGATGACCGGCAACCGCCTCGGACCCGCGGTCCTCCGCCCGGACACCCGGGCCGACGGGACCGAACCCGTCCCCGTGATCAGG
>NZ_NEUB01000424.1 GCF_002910825.1 Streptomyces sp. SM1
CCCGGCGGACGCACCCGCTACTGGGTCGAGATCAACGGCGCCCGCCACCAGATCTCCCGCGCCACCCTGGTGATGGGCCGCAGCACCGAGGCGGACGTGCGGATCGACGACCCCGGCGTCTCCCGCCGGCACTGCGAGATCCGTACCGGAACGCCCTCGGTGATCCAGGATCTCGGATCCACCAACGGCATCGTGGTGGACGGACAGCACACCACCCGCGCTACGCTCCGCGACGGCTCGCGAATCGTCGTGGGCAGCACCACCGTTATCTATAGGCAAGCCGAAGGGTGAAGCGGGGGCAATGTCAGAGCTGACCCTGACGGTCATGCGGCTGGGGTTCCTGGCCGTACTGTGGCTGTTCGTGATCGTGGCCGTGCAGGTCATCCGGAGCGACCTGTTCGGGACCCGGGTGACCCAGCGCGG
>NZ_NEUB01000425.1 GCF_002910825.1 Streptomyces sp. SM1
GGCCGAGGCGGCGCTGCTCCTCGCCGAGGGGCGGCGCGAGGAGGCCCGCGCCGTGTTCGACGCGGGCTTCGAGGTCGCCGACCTGCGGGAGGGCGACGAGGTCATCGGACGGCTGTGGAACGCCCTCACCGACGGAACCGCCCATGGTCCCGAACCCCTCCCGGAGGGCTACGACTTCCGGATGCGGCCCACCCCCTGAGCGGGCGGTTCAGGCGCGGCGGTCCGCGTACTCGTAGACCGCCCCGTCCGGGTGCCGCGCGATGAGATTGCGGCCCACCGGCGTGGGAACCGGGCCCGCGATGATGTCCGCTCCCATCTCCGCGAGCACCTGGCGGGCCTCGTCGACGTCCTGCACGGCGATCGTCGCCGCGACCTTGCGCAGCACGTCCAGCTCCGCCGCGGGACCGCTCATCAGCAGGAAGCAGCCGACGGCGGCGACTTGGACGCCCGCCCGCTCGAAGCGGAGGGCCTTGCCGCCGGCCAGCCGCTCGTAGAAGGGGATGGCGGTCTCGATGTCGTCGACGCAGACGCGCAGTGTGGCACCCAGAATCTCCATGGGGACGAGCCTAGCTGGGGCCGCCGGGGCCCGGTGTCCGGCCCGGACGATCTCCACACCGGTCTTCACACCGCGTACGGGCGGGAGTTACGCGCACCCGGCCACGGGTACCCGCCGGCCATGCAACGTTTGGAGCACTTGGAGCATCTGGACAAGCACCTGGTCGACGAACTGGCCCAGGTGGCCCGCGAGACCGTACGTGAGGAACTGCGCGAACAGGCACGGGGGCAGCGCCGCAAGGCCGCCCTGTACGCCGGGTCCGGCGCGGCCGCGCTGTACGCGGGCGCGGCCGTCGCACCGTCGAGCAGGGCCGCGGCGAGTCCGCGACCGCGGTACGACGCGTCGAC
>NZ_NEUB01000426.1 GCF_002910825.1 Streptomyces sp. SM1
CCCGGCGGGCACGAAGGGGTGCAGCTGACCGAACTCGGGCCAGGTGACCGCGTCCGCGGCCAACGCCACCCGCCGCACTCCCAGTTCACGTCCCAGCGCGCCCGGCAGCTCCGCGCGCAGCGCGTCCCCCAGGCTGGCCATCCCGGCCGCGCCGACGACGGCCGCGACTGGCTGCCCGGTCCCGGACTTGGCGCACAACGCCCTTGCCATCGGCACCAGTTGTTCCATGAGGTGCTCCGGGTCGATGCCCCGTGCCCCGGTCCGCACCGGTTCTCCCGAGGCGGCCCTTGCCAGGGGACCCCGCCCGCCGGCCCCGACGACGACCCGGAGCCCGGAACCCCCGGAGTCCACGGCGAGATATCCGGGCCCGGACACGGCGGTTCCCCTTCCCTCCGACGGCCGGCCGCACGCTGTCGTGGACCGGCCGGTCACGACGAGGACGAACACTAGCGTCCCGGCGGTGCCGTCCGGTGCCGTCCGGTGCCGCCCGGTGGTGCCTCGGGTGGGAGTCCGGGCGCTGATGTCGCTAGAGTCCGTGCGTGGCACCAAGACCTTTGCATGAACTGGTGGAAGCGGGCTGGGCGAAGGCCCTTGAACCGGTGGCCGACCGAGTCGCGGCGATGGGCGACTTCCTGCGGGCGGAGATAGCCGCGGGGCGTACGTACCTGCCCGCGGGTCCTCACGTCCTACGGGCGTTCCAGCAGCCGTTCGACGACGTCCGCGTCCTGATCGTGGGCCAGGACCCCTATCCGACGCCCGGTATGGCGATCGGGCTGAGCTTCGCGGTGGCGCCCGAGGTGAGGTCCCTGCCGGGGAGCCTGGAGAACATCTTCCGGGAGATGAACTCCGACCTGGGCCTGCCCAGGCCGTCGAACGGCGATCTGACCCCGTGGACCGAACAGGGCGTGCTGCTGCTCAACAGGGCACTGACGACGGCCCCGCGCAAGCCTGCCGCCCATCGCGGCAAGGGCTGGGAGGAGGTCACCGAGCAGGCGATCCGCGCGCTGGCGGAGCGAGGCAAACCCCTGGTCTCCATCCTGTGGGGACGGGACGCCCGCAACTGCCGTCCGCTGCTCGGCAGTCTCCCCGCGGTCGAGTCGGCCCACCCGTCGCCGATGTCGGCCGACCGAGGCTTCTTCGGCTCACGCCCGTTCAGCCGGGCCAACGACCTGCTGACCCGCCAGGGCGCCCAGCCGGTGGAGTGGCGCCTGCCCTGATCCGCGGGCCCGCCCACGCGCACGGCGAAGCGGC
>NZ_NEUB01000427.1 GCF_002910825.1 Streptomyces sp. SM1
CGCCGTCCACGACGGCCTCGGCACGCTCCTCGCGCTGCTGCGCGCCTGGCTGGCCGAGGAGCGCCTGACCGGCTCCAAGCTGGTCCTGATCACCTCCGGCGCGGTCCCGGTGACCGGCGACGACGTCCCGGACCCGGCCCTGGCCGCGCTCTGGGGCATGGTCCGCTCGGCCCAGACCGAGAACCCCGACCGCTTCGTCCTGCTGGACCTCGACACCGCCCACGACACCCCGCCCGCCGTCCTCGCCGAGGCCCTCGCCTCCGGGGAACCCCAGCTCGCGGTCCGGGCCGGGGCCGTCCACATCGCCCGGCTGGCCCGCGTACCGCTGACCGCCACCGGACGCACCCCCGGCTGGGACGGCGACGGAACCGTTCTCATCACCGGCGGCACCGGCGCCATCGGCGCCCACGTCGCCCGCCACCTCGCCGCCGAACACGGCGTCCGGCACCTGCTGCTCACCAGCCGCAGCGGCCCCGCCGCCGAAGGCGCCGCGGAACTCCGCGCCGAACTCGCGGCCCTGGGCGCGCATGCCGAGATCACCGCCTGCGACGCCGCCGACCGCGACGCCCTCGCCGCCCTGCTCGCCACCCTGCCCGCCGCCCACCCCCTGACCGGGGTGGTGCACGCCGCGGGCGTCCTCGCCGACGGCGTCGTCGCCACCATGACGCCCGAACAGCTCGGCCACGTCCTGCGCCCCAAGGTGGACGCGGCGGTCAACCTGCACGAACTCACCGCGGGCATGGAGCTGACGGAGTTCGTCGTGTTCTCGTCCATCGCCGGCGTCTTCGGCGGCATGGGCCAGGGCAACTACGCCGCCGCCAACGCCTTCCTCGACGCCCTCGCCCACCGGCGCCGCGCCGACGGACTGCCCGGCCGCTCCCTCGCCTGGGGCCTGTGGGCCAACAGCACCGGCATGACCGGCGGCCTCACCGAGGCCGACCTGCGACGGATCGCCCGCGGCGGCATCGTCCCCTTCGATCCCGCCCAGGGACTCGCCCTCTTCGACACCGCCGGCACCCTCGACGACCCCGTGGTCCTCCCGCTGCGGCTCGACACCGCGGCCGTCCGCACCCAGGCGGCGAGCGGCGGCGTTCCCGCCCTGCTGCGCGGCCTGGTACGCCCCGCCACCCGGCGCGGAGCCGCGGGCCCCGCCGCCGGCACCGGCACCGACGGACCCGAAGCACTGAAGCAGCGGCTCGGATCCCTCACCGAAACCCAGCGCGGCCGGGTCCTCCTCGACCTGGTCCGCTCCCACGCCGCCCTGGTCCTCGGCCACAGCGGCCCGGCCGCCGTCGAGCCCGGACGCGGCCTGCTGGAGGTCGGCTTCGACTCGCTGACCGCCGTGGAACTGCGCAACCGGCTGCGCGCCGCCACCGGCCACCCGCTGCCGGCCACCCTGCTCTTCGACCACCCCACCCCGGCCGCGATCGCCGGACACCTCGCCGTCGAACTGGTTCCCGACGCCGGACCCGGCCCGGTCCCCGGCCTCGCCGAACTGGCCAGCCTGGAAAGCGCCCTCGACGGTGGCGTCGACGACCCGGCGGACCGCGAACGGCTCGCCGCCCGGCTCCAGGAACTCCTGGGCCGCCTGGACCCGGCCGCCACGGCCGGCGGCGACGGCACGGGCGGCGACTCCATCGAGGACCGCATGGACGGTGCCAGCGACGACGAACTCTTCAACCTCATCGACGACGAACTCGGCCTGTCATGACACCGACCCGACACGCGAACCAGGACGGCGGATCCCGATGGTGAACGACGACAAGCTGAGGGACTACCTCAAGCGCGTGACGGCGGACCTGCACCACACCCGCCGACGCCTGACCGAAGCCGAGGAAGCGGCCCACGAACCGATCGCGGTCGTCGCGATGAGCTGCCGCTACCCTGGCGGCGTACGGTCCCCCGAGGACCTGTGGCGCCTGGTCACCGACGGCACCGACGCCATCACCGGCTTCCCCCGCGACCGCGGCTGGGACCTGGACCACCTCGACGACCCCGAACGACTCCGCGAGGGCACCAGCCACACCGCCCTCGGCGGCTTCCTCGACGACGTCGGCCACTTCGACCCCGGCTTCTTCGGGATCTCCCCGCGCGAAGCCCTCGCCATGGACCCGCAGCAGCGCCTCCTCCTGGAGACCACCTGGGAGGCGTTCGAACGGGCCGGCATCGACCCCGCCACCCTGCGCGGCAGCCGCACCGGCGTCTTCGCCGGAGTGATGTACCAGGACTACGCGGTACGGCTGCGCCAGGTCTCTGACGACGTGGCCGGCTACGTCGGCAGCGGCAGCTCCGACAGCGTCGCCTCGGGCCGCGTCGCCTACACCTTCGGTCTGGAGGGCCCCGCGGTCAGCATCGACACCGCCTGCTCCTCCTCCCTCGTCGCCATCCACCTCGCCGCCCAGGCCCTGCGGGCCGGCGACTGCACCCTGGCGCTGGCCGGGGGCGCGATGGTCATGTCGACACCCGTCCCGTTCGTCGAGATGAGCCGCCAGGGCGGCCTGGCCCGGGACGGCCGCTGCAAGTCCTTCGCAGCCACCGCCGACGGCACCGGCTGGGGCGAGGGCGTCGGCATGCTCCTGCTGGAGCGCCTCTCCGACGCCCGCCGCCACGGACACCCGGTCCTTGCCCTGATCCGCGGTACCGCCGTCAACCAGGACGGCGCCAGCAGCCGGCTCACCGCCCCCAACGGCCCCGCCCAGCAGCGCGTCATCCGGCACGCCCTGGCCAAGGCCGGACTCACCCCCGCCGACGTGGACGTGGTCGAGGCGCACGGCACCGGCACCCCGCTGGGCGACCCCATCGAGGCCCAGGCCCTGCTGGCCACCTACGGCCAGGACCGCGCGGACGGGCATCCGCTGCTGCTCGGCTCGCTCAAGTCCAACATCGGGCACACCCAGGCGGCCGCCGGCGTCGGCGGCGTCATCAAGACCGTCCTCGCCATGCGGCACGGCACCGTCCCGCCCACCCTGCACGCCGAGGACCCGTCCCCGCAGATCGACTGGGCCGAGGGCGCCGTACGCCTGGTCACCGCGAACACCCCCTGGCCCGAGACCGGCCGCCCGCGCCGCGCCGCGGTCTCCTCCTTCGGCGTCAGCGGCACCAACGGACACGTCGTCCTGGAACAGGCCGACGAACCCGCCGACCCCGCAGAGCCGGCCGATACCGCTGCCCCCGTAAACGCCGACGCCCCCTCCGGCCCCGGCACGCCGTCGCCCGTCCTGCCCTGGGTGCTCTCAGGGCGCACCGCCGAAGCGCTGCGCGCCCAGGCCGTACGGCTCCGCGACCACCTCGACGCCCACCCCGGGCCCGGCCCGGCCGAGATCGGCCACGCCCTCGCCACGACCCGCGCCGCGCACGAGCACCGGGCGGTCCTGATCGGCGCCCACCCCGACGAGTTCCGCGCCGGACTCGACGCCCTCGCGGCCGGCCGCCAGGCCCCCGGCCTGGTCCGCGGCACCGCCGGAACCGGCGGCGAAGTCGCCCTGGTCTTCCCCGGACAGGGCTCCCAGTGGTCCGGCATGGCCGTCGGACTCCTCGACTCCGCCCCCGCCTTCGCCGCCTGCATCGCCGACTGCGAACGCGCCCTGGCCCCCTTCGTGGACTGGTCCCTGGAAGCCGTCCTGCGCGGCGCCCCCGGCACCCCGCCCGCCGAACGCGTCGACGTGGTGCAGCCGGTGCTGTGGGCCGTCATGGTCTCCCTGGCCGAACTGTGGCGCTCTCACGGCATCACCCCCGGCGCCGTGATCGGCCACTCCCAGGGCGAGATCGCGGCCGCCTGCGTCGCGGGCGCCCTCTCCGTCGACGACGCCGCCCGGGTCGTCGCCCTGCGCAGCCGGGCGATCCGCGCCCTCTCCGGCCGCGGCGGCATGGCCTCGGTGGCCCTGCCCGCCGCACAGGTCGCCGAACACCTCGCCCCCTGGGAGGGCAGGCTCTCCGTCGCCGCCGTCAACGGACCCGCCTCCACCGTGGTCTCCGGCGACACCGACGCCCTCGACGTGTTCCTCGAACAGGCCGCGGCCCTGGACATCCGCAGCCGCCGCATCCCCGTCGACTACGCCTCGCACAGCGCCCACGTCGAGGACATCCGCGCCGACCTGCTCGCCCGCCTCGACGGGCTGGCCCCCCGGCCCGCCGCCATCCCCTTCTACTCCACCCTCACCGGCGGCCTGATGGACGACACCACCGCCCTCGACGCCGACTACTGGTACCGCAACCTCCGCGGCACCGTGCGCTTCGAACAGGCCACCCGCGCCCTCTTCGCCGACGGCTACCAGGTCCTCCTGGAGAGCAGCCCGCACCCCGTCCTCACCGTCGGCGTCCTGGAGACCGCCGAGGATGCGGGCGCCGACGCCATCGCCCTCGGCACCCTGCGCCGCGACGACGGCGGACCGCGCCGCTTCACCGAGTCCCTGGCCGAACTCCACCTGCGCGGAGTCTCCCCGGACTGGGACACCGTCTTCGCCGGCCGTCGCCCCGGACGGGTGGAACTGCCCACCTACGCCTTCCAGCGCGACCCCTACTGGCTGGAGGACGGCGCCGCGCCCACCGCCGACGTCACCTCCGCCGGACTGACCCCCGCCGGCCACCCGCTGCTCGGCGCGGTCGTCGTTCTCGCCGACAGCGACGGTCTGCTCCTCACCGGCCGCCTCTCGGCCCGCACCCACCCGTGGCTCGCCGACCACGCCGTCGGCGGCCGGGCCCTGCTCCCGGGCACCGCGTTCCTGGAACTCGCGCTCCAGGCCGGAGCCCGCGTCGGCTGCCCGCGGGTCGAGGAATTCACCCTCGAAGCACCCCTCGTGCTGCCCGAACACGGCGGCGCCGTGCTCCGGCTCACCGTCGGCGCCCCCGACCACCGGGGACACCGCCCGCTCAGCCTGCACTCCCGGCCGGACACCCCGGCCGGCGGCGACGCCGACGACGATGACGGCGAGTGGA
>NZ_NEUB01000428.1 GCF_002910825.1 Streptomyces sp. SM1
CAGGGCGTGCACCGGGGCGGGCAGACGCCGGGCGCGCTGCTGGCGTCGGGGGTGGCGGCGATCGCGGAGCGCCCGGTGGGGCTGACCACGGTCGCGGTGCCGGGGGCCCGCTCCGACGATCTGGAGCGGCAGGTGACGCGGACGCTGGCGGATCCGTCCCGGGTGCCCGACATGTGCGTGATCATGGTCGGCGCCAATGACGTGACCCACCGGATGCCGGCCACCGAGTCCGTACGCCATCTGTCCTGCGCGGTCCGGCGGCTGAGGACGGCCGGCGCGGAGGTGGTGGTCGGGACCTGCCCGGATCTGGGCACGATCGAGCCGGTGCGGCAGCCGCTGCGCTGGCTGGCCCGGCGTGCCTCGCGGCAGCTGGCGGCGGCGCAGACGATCGGCGCGGTGGAGCAGGGCGGGCGGACGGTGTCGCTGGGGGACCTGCTGGGGCCGGAGTTCGCGGCGAACCCGCGGGAGCTGTTCGGGCCGGACAGCTATCACCCCTCGGTGGAGGGGTATGCCACGGCGGCGATGGCGGTGCTGCCGACGGTGTGCGCGGCGCTGGGGCTGTGGCCGGCGGCGGCGGAGCGTCCGGACGCCGCTCGCCGCGAG
>NZ_NEUB01000041.1 GCF_002910825.1 Streptomyces sp. SM1
CCAGGCGGCCGTCGTCGTCCCGGACGCCGGCCTCGGCCCGGCCGGCCCACGCGTCGAGCGCGTCGGCGTCGTCGCGGGAGAGCTGAGCCGTACGGGCGAGTGCCTCGACGACCCCCTTGCCGAGGGCCTTCTCCAGGGCGGGCAGGCCCTCGTTGCGGAGCCGGGAGCGGGTGTAGGCGGGGTCCGCGTTGTGCGGGTCGTCCCAGACGGGGAGGGACTGGACCATGCAGGCCTTGCGGGCGGTCTGCCGGTCGAGCTGGAGGAAGGGGCGCCGGTAACGGCCGGCGGCCCCCGAGACCGCGGCCATTCCGGACAGGGAGCGGGTGCCGGAGCCGCGGGCGAGACCGAGCAGGACCGTCTCGGCCTGGTCGTCGCGGGTGTGGCCGAGCAGGACGGCGGCG
>NZ_NEUB01000429.1 GCF_002910825.1 Streptomyces sp. SM1
GCGACAGCTCACCGCCCGCCCCGACACCGTGGCGGCGGCCTATGCGGAGGCCCGCCGCTGCCTCGACGTCCTCCGGCTCCTCGGCCGCACCGGTGACGGCTCCGCCGCCGAGGACTTCGGCTTCCTGGGGCTGCTGCTGGCGGGGGAGCGGGACATCGCCGGCTTCGTCGACCGCACCATCGGCCGGGTCGTCGCGTACGACGAGCGCCGCGGCACCGAACTGCTGCGCACCCTCGACGCCTACTTCGCCTGCGGCATGAGCCCCGCCCGCACCAAGGACGAACTCCACGTGCATGTCAACACGGTCGCCCAGCGACTGGAACGCGTCGGCCGCCTCCTGGGCCCCGACTGGCAGAGCCCCGACCGGGCCCTGGAGACCCAGCTCGCCCTGCGCCTGCACCGGCTGTCCGCGGTCACCCGGCCTCCGGCACCCGCCTGACCCCGTACGCGCGGCGCCGTCGGACAGGGACCCGGTGCTGAACGCCTGCGGCGTGTCGTCGCCCGCGCGGCGCACCCGGTGCCGCGGCAGCGATTCCTCACCGCGTGTCGCGGAGCTTCACGATGTACGCGGCGGTGAGCGCGACACCGCGGTCCTCGTCCCGCGACAGCCGCGCGAGGGCACGGGACGCCGCGGGACCCGGGATGGCCGCGAGGGCCTGAGCCAGGCGGCGGCGCGCCGGCGCACCGGGGACGTGTTCGAGACGGTCGACGAGTGCGCCGGTGATCCGGTCCGCGGCCACCGGATCCCGGGCCAGTACGCCCAGCGCATCGGCCGCGTCCACGTCGTTCACCTTCTGGACGACCATGTCGACGAGCACCGGGGCGGCCTCGGCCACTCCGCGCGTCCCGAGCGCCAGAGCCGCGTGCCCGCGTACCGCGACCTCGGAGTCGGTGAGGGCCTCCCGCAGCAGTGCGGTCGCCTCCGGGCCGGACATCCCGGCGACGGACCGGACGGCGCGTGTGCGCACCTCGGCCTCCGGCGAGGCGAGACCGTCCGCCAGCAGGCCCAATCCGCCGTCCTCCGACCGTGCCAGCGCCCAGCGAAGGGCACCGGCGACGTTCGGGTCCGCTTCGCTCAGCGCCGCCTCGACCAGGGCCTCCGCCGGCACCGGAACCCCGGTCGCCGAGGACAGGGCCGCGCGCTGGCGCCTCCCGGCGTCCTCCGACTTCAGCGCCTGGAGCAGGGCGACGGTCCGCAGGACTTCCTCCCAGCCGGCGGGCTCCGCGGCACCGATCCGACGGAGCCGCGTCAGCAGCTCCGTCTCACGGGCGATGCGTTCGCGTGTCCGGCGGACGAGGTCGTCCACGAGCTGGGCGGGCTCGAAGGCGGGATCGTCCAGCGCACGCCCGATCTCGCGCAGCGACAGCCCCAGCGAGCGCAGGCTCTCGATGTGGAAGATGCGCCGGATGTCGTCGCCGGAGTACTCGCGGTAGCCGGCCCCGGTACGCCCTGTCGGGTGCAGCAGGCCGAGCGAGTCGTAGTGCCGGAGCATGCGGGCACTGACCCCGGACCGTCGTGCCACCTCACCGATCAGCACTGCCCGTCACTCCCTCCGCACGCTCGCGCCGAGGGCCACGATGCGTTTGGCCTCCTCGATCGCGGACTCGAACCCGGCGTCCGGATCGAGCAGCAGCCGCTCCGTGGCGATCGCGTGCTGCCGCACCCGGGGGCCGGGGTGTGTCATCGCGGCGTGCAGCACCGGCACGATCACCTCGCCGAGCGCGGTCAGCGCCCGGCTGAGGCTCGACCGCGTCTCACGCCCGCCGCGTCCCAGCTGTGTCGCCAGTACTCCGGCCAGCCCGGCCTCCTCACCTTCGGGCACGAGAACGACCGCCGTTCGCCAGGCGCTCCGCGCCACCTCGTCGTCGGCGTCGGTCAGCAGCGTACGTGTGATCTCCGGCCAGGCCCGCCGGTCTCCGATCTTGGACAGCGTGTGCAGCGCCTGGCTCCGCGCCTGCGCTCGCTCCGAACGGAGTTCGCCGACGAGCCGGGGGACCGTCAGCGACGACGCGTGGCGGGTGAGCGCCCACGTGAGCATGTCCCGCACGTGGAAGACGGGCTCCGTCGCACACCGTTCGACCAGTGCGCCGACGAACCGGGGGTCCGGGGCCGTGCCCATCGCCAGTGCCGCACGCAGGCGTACCGACGGGTCGTCGTTCTCCAGCCCTCGCAGGGCTCGCTTCGTGTCCGGGTCCTCTTCCGGCATGGTCACCGGGAACCACCTCCCTGACCGCAGTGAAGACCTTGTCACCGTGTCAGGGTCAAGCGGGGCGGCCCCGTACCCCGTGGTCCGCGAGCGGGCCGACCGACAGCCCCGCCCCGTGGCAGGTGTGCACGATGCCGGGCAGGGCGCCCAGTGCGGCCCGCCAGCAGCCGGGGGCCGACATCCGGTCCGTGTCGTGCAGGAGGACGGTGCCGCCGCCGCGCAGACCGGGCGGGAGCGCCTGCCAGGTGTAGGTCTCCACCTCGAGGT
>NZ_NEUB01000430.1 GCF_002910825.1 Streptomyces sp. SM1
CGCCCACCCCACGACCCGCACCGGACCGTGCCAGAGCCGGACGACCAGGCGGCCAGGGGGCCGGGGTGCCCCGGCCGACAGTTCTGTGGCTCGGGACGACGGGGCCGACTGGGGCCGGAGGGGTACGCCTCCGCCTCCGCCCCCGCCTCCGTCTCCGCCTCACGATCCCGGCAGGACGGAGGGACGGCACTCTCCGGCGGGGCCTCAGCTCTGGTGGCGCAGCAGCCGCAGCAGGTCCTTGTTGTGGTCCCGGCGGGCCCACGCGATGAGGACGAGCGGCACGATCAGGATGACCGGTGTCGCCGCGTTCTCACCGTCGAACACCGTGATCTGCGTGACGAACGCGCCCACCATCAGCGCGGCCAGGCCCGTAGCCGCCGCGGACTGGAGCATCGGCAGCAACAGGCCGATCGCTCCGGCGAGTTCGAGCACACCGATGGCGTACATGCCCGTGCTGCCCCAGCCCATCTCGTCGAAGGGGCCGGCCGCCGAGGAGTGTGCGATCAGCTTGGGCAGCGCGCTCGCGACCGCGTAGAACAGGGCGAGCAGTATCTGCAGTCCGCGCAGGTCGACGCGGGCACGCCGGCCGCGGGAGGTCGCGGACTCGGCGACGACGGTCCTGGAAGGGGCGGCAGTGGTGGCGGCGGGAGCGGAGGTCTCGGACACGGGGGTCTCCTGTGGAATGCGGTCCGTGGTGCTGTCGGAGAGGTAGACCGCCCCCGTCCCCCGAACTCATCGCTGTCCGGGGTCACTTCCGCGATCGGTTCCCGGCCGTCGGCACCGCCCGCACCCATGTCCTGTCCGCCGTCAGGTACCGGTCCACCCGCAGACCCTCCTCCCCCAGTGCCTCCTCGACCTGGCGCCTCGTCAGAGGCCGGGCGCGGAACGTCTGGGTCCAGACCGCGTCCGGGAACACATACTCCACGTGCGCCGAGTCGACCCCGTCGCCCACCGGCTCCGCCGACACGATCCGCACGGTGCAGCCGGCCGGGTTCTCCCGCTCGCGCGGCACATCGGTGTGGTACTCCTCGCCCTCCCGCTGGATGAGCACGCATCCGCCCTCGGCCAGGTGCCGCACACAGGTGCGCAACAGGCCCCGCCGGACCTCGATGTCCCCCGCGTGGACCAGGAAGGACGCCAGCAGCACCACGTCGAACGTCTCGCCGATGTCGAGTTCCTCGATCGGGCCGCATATCGTCCGTGCCCCGCGCACGCGCTCCAGCATCTCCGCGGACTCGTCCACCGCGGTGACGTCGAACCCCCGCTCCAGCAGCGCGTGGGTCATCCGTCCCACACCGCTGCCCAGCTCCAGCAGTCGCCCTCCCGCCGGCACCGCGGCGGCGACGATGTCCGGCTCGTCCCCGACGGCAAGGCGCGAGTAGAGCTCCACCGCGCAGCCGTCCGGGGTGATCGCCCCGGGCCCCGTCCCCTCGTACCCGTCACGCCTCTTCAGCTCCATGTCCGTCCAACGGACCGCGTCCGCACGCCCGTTCCCACTCGCCCCAGGTTCACCCGTCCGAGTGAGTACGGGTCTTTCCGCGGGTGGTGAACCGGCCCGTTCCGGGCACTCGGACGGGGAAGACCGCAGGTCACGGGCGAGGGTGGTGGTGAGGACCATGCGTACGGGCAGTGAACCGGTGACCGCCCGCAGTGCTCTGCGGATGCGGTTCTGGCTGAGTGTGTGGGGTGTGGTCTGGACGGCGGCCGGGACCGTGGCGTTCGCGCTCGCCGGACATCCC
Organism: Streptomyces sp. SM1; assembly: GCF_002910825.1. Lineage (GTDB taxonomy): Bacteria > Actinomycetota > Actinomycetes > Streptomycetales > Streptomycetaceae > Streptomyces > Streptomyces okerensis. The sequence goes on from NZ_NEUB01000430.1 coordinate 1,740, forward strand.
GGCTGGGCGGTGGCGTGCGGGGCGCTGTGGCTGCTCGTCACGGTCGACCTGATCGTCGTCGTCCGGCACATCCGTCAGGGGCCGCACTACCAGCCGGGCCCCGACGTCCCTCCGTACGAGCCGCCGAAACGGCGTCCGTGGCCGCGGGCGCCACGCCGCCCTCACGCGTCGAAGCGGGCCGCCTTCAGGTACTCCGGATTCGGGTCCAGGGCGGCCGCCAGCCGGAAGTGGCGCCTGGCCGGGTGCGGACGGTTCTGCCGCTGATAGGTGCGGGCGAGTGCGAAGTGGGCGAAGGCGTTGTCCGGCTCGCGCTCCAGCACCAGGGAGAACTCCAGCTCGGCGGGCCGCAGCTGGGCCGCCGCGAAGAAGGCGCGGGCACGCAGCAGGCGCGCGGCGGTGTTCTCCGGGTGGACGTCGATCACTCCGTCCAGCAGCTTCACCGCGCCCTGCGGATCACGGGAGGCGAGCAGTTGCTCGGCGGCACGGAAGTCGATGACATGTGTCTCCGGCGTACGTCCGGTCGGACCACTGATCTCGGGCACGGCGGAATCCTTCCCTCACTCGACGGGTTCAACGCCCCGCCGCAAGCCCTCTATTCCGGGCGGGACGGCCGCGCCCGGCGCACCAGCTCGGACCACACGTCCTGGACGCGTCGTGCCAGCTCTTCGAGGGGTACGTCGTTGTCGATGACGATGTCGGCGATCGCCCGGCGCTGCTCGCGGGTCGCCTGGGCGGCCATCCGCGCGCGGGCGTCCTCCTCGGTCATGCCGCGCCGGCCGACGAGCCGGTCGAGCTGGGCCTCCGGGCTCGCGTCGACGACGATCACGAGATCGTAGAGGGGCGCGAGACCGTTCTCCGTGAGCAACGGGACGTCGTGGACGACGACGGCGTCCTCGGCGGCGGCCTCCTCCAGCTCCCGGGAGCGGGCGCCCACCAAGGGGTGGACGATCGAGTTGAGGACGGCCAGTCTCTCCGGGTCGGAGAAGACGACCGAGCCCAGCCGCGGCCGGTCGAGGCTGCCGTCCTCGGCCAGGATCTCCTCGCCGAAGGCGTCCACGACGGCGCGGAGACCGGGCGTGCCCGGTTCGACGACCTCACGCGCGATGCGGTCCGCGTCGATCAGGACGGCCCCGCGCTCGACGAGCAGCCGTGACACCTCACTCTTGCCGGCCCCGATACCGCCGGTCAGACCCACTGTCAGCATGGGCAGCAGCCTAGGGCCTGCACGGCGGGGAGAGCCGGGGAGGGCGTCGATGCGGCCCCGGCGACCGGGAACGGCGCCGGGCACGCCGAAGACGTCAGGTGTCGCCTTCGCGTTCCGCCAGGAAGCGCTCGAACTCGCGGCCGATCTCGTCCGCCGACGGGATCTCCGCCGGCTCGGCCAGCATGTTGCCCCGGGTCTCCGCGCCCGCCGCGGCGTCGTACTGGTGCTCGAGGCCCTGGACGAGGGCGGTCAGCTCCTCGTCGCCCTCCCGGATCTGGCGGTCGATCTCGGTCTGGGTGCGGTGGGCGTCGGTGCGCAGGGAGTGCGCGACGCCCGGCAGGACCAGTCCGGTGGCGGCCGTGAGCGTTTCCAGGGCGGTCAGTGCCGCGTCCGGGTACGGGGAACGGGCGATGTAGTGCGGCACGTGCGCGGCGACGCCCAGCACATCGTGTCCGGCCTCCATGAGCCGGTACTCGACCAGTGCCTCCGCGCTGCCGGGCACCTGCGCCTCGTCGAAGACGCTGCTGGTCACCGGGACGAGGTCGGTGCGGTTGCCGTGCGGGGTGATGCCGACGGGGCGGGTGTGCGGGACGCCCATGGGGATGCCGTGGAAGTTCACCGAGAGGCGGACGCCGAGCCGCTCCACGATCTGCTGGACGGCCGCGGCGAAGCGCTCCCACTCGACGTCCGGCTCGGGGCCGGACAGCAGCAGGAACGGTGCCCCGGTGGCGTCCTGGACGAGGCGCACCTCGAGGGCGGGCACCTCGTAGTCGCTCCAGCGGTCGCGGGTGAAGGTCAGCAGCGGGCGCCGGGCCCGGTAGTCGACGAGCCGGTCGTGGTCGAACCGGGCGACGACCTGGTGGGGCAGCGCGCCGAGCAGCCGGTCGACGATCTGGTCCCCGGTCTCCCCCGCGTCGATGTATCCGTCGAAGTGGTAGAGCATGACAAGTCCGGCCGACTCCTGGGCCAGCGCCATGTCGACGACGCCGAGCCCCTTCGGCTCCCATGCGTACAAACCCTGCGGATCAAGCACAGTGACCGCTCCTCCTCGTGTCCGTACACCACAACGTGTCCCCCGACACCGGCATTCCCGGGCACGAGCTGATCAGGAGCGACTTCTCCCCCGGAGGCGCGGGGAATCCCCCAGGGGCGCGCGGAACCGCGCGGCAAGCCCCCTCCGGCCCGCGGCGATCCACCCACCCGCGTGCCACCACCGCCGGGGAAGCACTGAGGGGCCGCACCTCGAAAGGTACGGCCCCTCAGTCAACGGCTAAGCCTCAGCGGAGAGCGTCAGCTCTGCCCACCCGCCAGCTTCTCGCGCAGCGCGGCCAGCGCCTCGTCCGAAGCGAGCGCGCCGGACTGGTCGCCACCCTCGGAGGAGTACGAACCGCCACCACCGGACGCGGCCGGAGCCGCACTCGCGGTGTCGACACCCTCGGCGGCGGCCTTCTCGTCCGCCTCGCGGGACTTGATGACCTGCGCCTGGTGCTGCTCGAAGCGGGACTGCGCCTCGGCGTACTGGGTCTCCCACGCCTCGCGCTGGGTCTCGTAGCCCTCGAGCCAGTCGTTGGTCTCGGGGTCGAAGCCCTCGGGGTAGATGTAGTTGCCCTGGTCGTCGTAGGACGCGGCCATGCCGTACAGGGTCGGGTCGAACTCGACCACCGACGGGTCGGCACCGAAGGCCTCGTTGGCCTGCTTCAGCGAGAGGCTGATGCGACGGCGCTCGAGGTCGATGTCGATGACCTTCACGAAGATCTCGTCGTTGACCTGGACGACCTGCTCCGGGATCTCCACGTGGCGCTCGGCCAGCTCGGAGATGTGGACCAGACCCTCGATGCCCTCGTCCACGCGGACGAACGCACCGAACGGAACCAGCTTGGTGACCTTGCCGGGCACGACCTGGCCGATCTGGTGGGTCCGGGCGAACTGCTGCCACGGGTCTTCCTGGGTCGCCTTCAGCGACAGGGAGACGCGCTCGCGGTCCATGTCGACGTCGAGGACCTCGACCGTGACCTCCTGGCCGACCTCGACGACCTCGGAGGGGTGGTCGATGTGCTTCCAGGACAGCTCGGAGACGTGGACCAGACCGTCGACGCCACCCAGGTCCACGAAGGCACCGAAGTTGACGATCGAGGAGACGACGCCGGAACGGACCTGACCCTTCTGGAGGGTCGTGAGGAACGTCTGGCGGACCTCGGACTGGGTCTGCTCCAGCCAGGCACGGCGGGACAGGACCACGTTGTTGCGGTTCTTGTCCAGCTCGATGATCTTCGCCTCGAGCTCCTTGCCCACGTAGGGCTGAAGGTCGCGGACACGGCGCATCTCGACCAGGGAGGCCGGGAGGAAGCCGCGGAGGCCGATGTCGAGGATGAGACCACCCTTGACGACCTCGATGACGGTACCGGTGACGATGCCGTCCTCTTCCTTGATCTTCTCGATGGTGCCCCAGGCACGCTCGTACTGGGCGCGCTTCTTCGAGAGGATCAGGCGGCCTTCCTTGTCCTCCTTCTGGAGAACAAGGGCCTCGATCTCGTCACCGACGGCGACGACCTCGTTGGGGTCGACGTCGTGCTTGATCGAGAGCTCGCGGCTCGGGATGACACCTTCGGTCTTGTAACCGATGTCGAGCAGGACCTCGTCCCGGTCGACCTTCACGATGACGCCGTCGACGATGTCGCCGTCGTTGAAGTACTTGATCGTCTCGTCGATCGCGGCGAGGAATGCTTCCTCGTTACCGATGTCGTTGACCGCAACCTGCGGGGTGGTGGCGGTGGTCTCGGTGCTGCTCGTCATGTGGGAAAGGGCTCCGGTACGGACATTGAAGTCGTAGGTACTGCTACGCCGGGAGCCCGTTTCGCTCTGCCGAAGCCGGACAGCCAAGGAAGCGCCCCACCAGATGCTGGTGACGACACCTCGAGAACCGAGGGGACATACAACAGACGCGAGCGCAGCCTGCTACGTCTGAGGCGCGCAGGCTCGCAGCGCAACTTGTAGCATACGGGGGCAGCCGGGCAGGGTCAATGCGCGAAGCCGCCCACCCGGGGCGGATCGCCGCATAACCGGCACAAGTCCCGTCATCCGAGGCCACGCAGGGGCTGTGAACCCGTTTCTGCGACACACCGGAGTCCGGCTGGACGGAAGAGTACGACGAGGGAGCCGATCATCCAAGAGCCTGTAGCACCCGAACCGGAGGCGACCCGGCGGGAGGCCGGCGTCACGGAGAGCACCCGCGCCAACCGGGGCTGGTGGGACCGCAACGCGGACGAGTACCAGACCGAGCACGGCACGTTCCTCGGCGACGACCGCTTCGTGTGGGGTCCCGAGGGGCTGGACGAGGTGGAGGCGGAGCTGCTCGGCCCGCCGGAGGAGCTGAAGGGGCGGGACGTCCTGGAACTGGGCGCCGGCGCGGCGCAGTGCTCGCGCTGGCTGGCCGCCCAGGGGGCGCGTCCGGTGGCCCTGGACATCTCGCACCGGCAGTTGCAGCACGCCCTGCGGATCGGCGGGCCGGTCCCGCTGGTGTGCGCCGACGCGGGCGCGCTGCCGTTCGCCGACGGCTCCTTCGACCTGGCCTGCTCGGCGTACGGGGCGCTGCCCTTCGTCGCCGATCCGCGGCTGGTGCTGCGCGAGGTGCGCCGGGTGCTGCGGCCGGGAGGCCGGCTGGTGTTCTCCGTGACGCATCCGATCCGCTGGGCGTTCCCGGACGAGCCGGGCCCGGAGGGGCTGAGCGTCTCCGGGTCGTACTTCGACCGCACGCCGTACGTGGAGCAGGACGACGACGGCCGCGCGGTGTACGTGGAACACCACAGGACGCTCGGGGACCGGGTGCGTGACGTCGTCGCCTCGGGGTTCCGGCTGGTGGATCTGGTGGAGCCGCAGTGGCCGGCCTGGAACACCTCCGAGTGGGGCGGCTGGTCCCCGCTGCGCGGGACCCTGATCCCGGGAACGGCGATCTTCGTGTGCGTACGGGACTGAGTGCGTGATCCGTTACGACGCCCTGGACGCCCTTCCGGTACGTGATGCCCTGCCCGGGCTGA
>NZ_NEUB01000431.1 GCF_002910825.1 Streptomyces sp. SM1
CGACGGGGTGCGCACGCCGTGAGGCCGGTTCGGCGCGGGGGTGGGGTGCGGCGGCCGGAGGCGTGGAGGGGGCGAGCAGGGCGACACCGGCCATGGCCAGGGTGAGCGACCGGACACGGGACACGATTCGGAAGGGCCTCTCGTCGGGGACACTGACGCACACAATCGGGAACTTTGCACCATTTCTTCCGAATATGATGGTGTGACGAGCTCCGACAGGGCCGGACGGCGCACGATCGCGTCAGCGGCCCGGGCGGGGACCGGAGCCCGAGTTCGTACCGGCTCCAGCCGTCCGGCCGCCCGCACCCGGTGCGGGATCCGCGGCCCCGCCCGACCCTCACCCCGCCCGAACTCCCGGGCAAGGAGGAGACGTTCGGCCGGATCGGGCGTTCCGCACTCCGGCGGGCGACGACACCGCACCTCTCGCCCTCTTGATGGGGACGCGTCAGAGACGCCATATTGGTACGGACCAATGTCCGGACCGGTCCCGTGTTCCACCCCGGGAGGCAGAGTCGTGCGTGGCGTTCCCCCAGCCGTGTTCCCGCGTCGTCCCCTCGCGCTCTGCGCGGTGCTCCTGCTGGTCGCCTCCTGCCGGTGGGGCGGTTCGGACGACATGACCGGCGAGCGGCCGCCCGGGGCGCCCACCGGTGTCACGGCGGCGGCCGGCAGCGCCACCAGCGTGCACGTCATGTGGAACGCGGTCGCCACCGCCGACGCGCGGGTGAGCCGGTACGAGGTATACCGGGGCACCACGAAGGTCAAGGAAGTGCCGGGTAACGAGCACATGGTGGATGTGTCCCGGCTCCGGCCCGCGACCACCCATGTCTTCACGGTGCGGGCCCGGGACGCGGACGGACGGCTGGGGCCGCCCAGCCGGGCGGTGCGGGCGACGACCCCCGAAGCGGCCGCGGCCGACGACTCCCCGCCCACGCGTCCGGCCGAGCCGCACGGCCGGGCGGCCGGGAGCCGGGCGGTCCAGTTGTCGTGGTCGGCCTCGACGGACGACCGGGGCGTGGTGTCGTACGACATCCACCAGGGCGGGAAGAAGATCCACAGTGTGGGCGGGAACCAGACGTCCACCGTGGTCACGGGGCTGCGTCCGGGCACCCGTTACGCCTTCACCGTCCGGGCGCGGGACGCGGCCGGCAATCTCTCCCCGCCCGGCGCGACCGTCCGTCTCACCACCGCGGGCGGCTCGGACCGCGGCACGGCCGCCACCGCACCGACCGGCTTCCGCGCCACGAGCCAGGAATCCGGCGGCGCCCACTACCTCGCCCTCACCTGGGTGCCCCCGCGTGTGGACGGGGTGGTCACCGAGTACGAGGTACGGCTGGACAGCCGTGCGGCCACCTCGCTGGTCTACGGCGGTGACGCACCGCGCGACCGGGCGGCATACCGCTTCTACCTGGGCCGGGAGCCGGGAGTCACGCACCGGGTGCGGATCCGCGCGGTGCTGCCGGACGGCACCTGGGGCGGCTTCTCGGCCGAGCGCACGGTGACGACGGGCGGGCGGCGCTGAGACGGCGCCCCGAGGACTCCGCGGAGGGCGGGTGTCACCTGCCCGGCCGCGGCCGGAGTGCGCGCCGGCCTCGCTGCCCGTTGGCTGGCTTCGTGGCAGCACGGGCGCTCCCCGACCTCGGCGGCGCAAGGGATGTACCGCCGGCCGTGCCGCCGGAAGGCAGTCCACATGCGCATCTCGAAGCCACTGCTCCGCTCCGGACCGGCCGCGGCGGCCGCCGCCACGCTCGCCCTGGCCCTGGCCCTGGCCGGACCGGCCGCCGCGGCCGGGATCTCCGTCAGCACCACCGGGTCGACCGTCTCGGTCGTCACCAGCGCGTGCGTCCAGGTCAACGGCAACTGGGGCACCGCCTCGCTGCTCAGCAGCGGCCAGACGAGCCCCTCCCAGGGGCGCCAGGTGGCGCTCTCGGGGACGGCCGCGGGCCAGTCCGCCGCCTGGTCGAACGTCGGCTCGGGCACCTACACGGTGGTCGTGGTGTGCGCCAACGGCAGCACCGCGGGCACCCAGGCCGTCGTCGTCTCCCCGGTGTCCAGCCCGTCGGTCACTCCCACCGCCTCCCCCTCCCGGGGGGTGATGGGCGGGCTCGGCGGCGGCTCGACGGACTACGGCACGGTGACGCTGGTGGCCGGCGGCTCACTGGTCGGCACCGGTCTCCTCGCCACGGCCTGGTTCCTGCGCCGGCGCAGCCGGGCGAGCCACCTGTAGGGCCTGTCCCGGGGACCGGGGACCGTCGGGACCGGACGAGCGGGCGGCTGCCGGCCGTCCGGGTCCTGATCCGGGGGGACTGCGACGGCTCCCGGCTGCGCGGGTGAGCGGGAAGCGGTGCGGCAG
>NZ_NEUB01000432.1 GCF_002910825.1 Streptomyces sp. SM1
CCGGCGGTGTCGGCCAGGCAGTCCTGGATCATGGCGGTGAGCGCGCCGTCGGGTCCGAGTTCCAGGTAGGCGGTGACGCCCTCGCGCTGCAGCCGGCGGATGCCGTCCTGGAACCGTACGGTGCCGCGCACGTGCTCCACCCAGTAGTCGGGAGAGCCGAACTGCTCGGCGGTGACCGGTTCGCCGGTCAGGTCGGAGAGGACGGGGACGGTGGCCGCGGCCGGCACGATGCGGGCGGCGACCTCGTGGAACCCGTCGAGCATCGGCTCCATCAAGGGCGAGTGGAAGGCGTGCGAGACCCGCAGCCGGCGGGTCTTGCGGCCGAGCGCGGCGAGC